>JAGIAK010000082.1 GCA_017744855.1 Microbacterium sp. | reverse complement strand
GGTTCATGCCGATGTTGAACCCGTCGCAGCGCGAGACCTGACGGAGCACCCGCATCGCCTGCTGCGTGAGCTCGCCGATCTCGGCGACCTCCTCCGGCGTCGCGTCGTCGTACAGCGGGATGTGCCGGTACGGGCAGACGAGCAGGTGGCCGGAGTTGTACGGGAAGAGATTGAGCAGCACGTACGCCGTCTTCCCCCGCGCCACGATGAGCGCGTCGGCATCCGGCTTCTTGGGAGCCTCGCAGAACGGGCACTCCTCGCGCAGCGGCTCGGGACCCGCCTGGATGTAGGCCATCCGGTGCGGGGTCCACAGCCGCTGGAACTCGTCGGGGACGCCGGCCAGCAGACCGGCGTCCTCCCACGACTCCTGACCTCCGGTCACGCGAGGTCTTCCGCGGTCTGCACCAGCGCGTGCGTGTCGATCGCCGCACGGATGCGGGCTACGGCATCCGCGATCGGGACGCCGTTCTCCTGCGTGCCGTCACGGAATCGGAAGGAGACGGTGCCGGCGGCACGGTCCTGCTCCCCCGCGATCAGCAGCAGAGGCACCTTCCCGGTGGTGTGCGTGCGGATCTTCTTCTGCATCCGGTCGTCCGAGGTGTCGAGCTCGGCCCGCACGCCCTGTGAGCGCAGAGTGGAGACCACGTCGCCGAGGTAGTCGGCGAAGTCCTCGGCGACCGGGATGCCCACGACCTGCACGGGCGAGAGCCACACCGGGAAGTCGCCGGCGTAGTGCTCGAGGAGGATCGCGAAGAACCGCTCGATCGAGCCGAACAGCGCACGGTGGATCATGATCGGGCGCTTCTTCTGCCCGTCGCGATCCATGAACTCCAGGTCGAAGCGCTCCGGCAGGTTCGGGTCGACCTGCACGGTCGACAGCTGCCAGGTGCGGCCGATGGCGTCGCGCGTCTTCAGGTCGATCTTCGGACCGTAGAACGCGGCCTCGCCGGGAACCTCGGTGAGCTTGAGGCCGGAGGCCACGGCGACACGGCGGAGAGCGTCGGTCGACGACTCCCAGAACTCGTCGGAGCCGATCCACTTCGACTTCTCGTCGTCCTTCATCGACAGTTCGAGCTCGAAGTCGGTGAGACCGAAGTCGCGCAGCATCGAGAGGATGAACTCGAGGACCTTGCCGACCTCCTCCTCCAGCTGGTCGGGCGTGACGAAGAGGTGCGAGTCGTCCTGGGTGAAGCCGCGCACGCGGGTGAGGCCGTGCAGCGCGCCGGAGAGCTCGTTGCGGTATACGGTGCCGTTCTCGGCGAACCGCAGCGGCAGGTCACGGTAGCTGCGGGCACGCTCCTTGTAGATGAGGATGTGCATCGGGCAGTTCATGGGCTTCAGGTAGTAGTCCTGGCCCTGCTTGGTGATCTCGCCGTTCTCGTCGCGCTCCTCGTCCATGACGATCGGCGGGAACATGCCGTCGCGGTAGGTGACGAGGTGGTTCGAGGTGAGGAAGAGGTCCTCCTTCGAGATGTGCGGCGTGTACACGTAGGTGTAGCCGCCCTCGATGTGGCGCTTGCGGGCGTGCTGCTCCATCTCGCCGCGCACGACACCGCCGCGCGGGTGCCACACGGACAGGCCGGAGCCGATCTCCTCTGGGAAGGAGAACAGGTCGAGTTCCTTGCCGAGACGACGGTGGTCACGCTTCGCCGCCTCTTCCAGGCGGTGCTGGTACTCGCGCAGCTCGTCCTTCGACGGCCAGGCGGTGCCGTAGATGCGCTGCAGCTGCGGGTTCTTCTCGCTGCCGCGCCAGTAGGCCGCGGCGATGCGGGTGAGGTCCCAGCCGTTGCCGATCATGCGCGTGTTGGGCAGGTGCGGTCCGCGGCAGAGGTCCTTCCAGACCACCTCACCGTCGCGCGTGGTGTTGTCGTAGATCGTGAGCTCGCCCTCGCCGACCTCGACGGAGGCGCCTTCCGCAGCCTCTTTGCCTCCCTTGAGGCCGATCAGCTCGAGCTTGAACGGCTCGTCGGCCAGCTCGGCGCGCGCCTCGTCATCGGTGACGACACGGCGGACGAAGCGCTGACCCTCGCGGACGATGCGCTGCATCTCCTTGGTGATCGCCTTGAGGTCATCGGGCGTGAACGGGGAGTCGACGCCGAAGTCGTAGTAGAAGCCGTCGGTGATGGGCGGGCCGATGCCGAGGTTCGCCTGCGGGTTGATGCGCTGCACCGCCTGCGCGAGCACGTGCGCGGTGGAGTGGCGCAGGATGCTGAGCCCGTCGGGGCTGTCGATGGTGACCGGCTCGACCTCGTCGGCGTCGGTCACGGTGGCGGCGAGGTCCTTGAGGATGCCGTTGACGCGCATGGCGACGACGGATCGGTCAGAGAACAGGGCGAAGCCGTCTTTCGGCTGGGCGTTTTCAGGCACTGAGCACTCCATCTGGGTCAGGAATCCAGGCTACTCGCATGCCCGGGGTGCTCAGGACCGCTACACCCCGCTCTCGGCGCTCTGCACGGCAGGCGCGAAGATGATGATCGCCGCGCCGACGAGAGCGACCGCCGATCCGACCCAGTCCCACACGGTGGGCGTGAAGCGGTCGACGATGATGCCCCACGCCAGGGAGCCCGCGATGAACACCCCTCCATACGAGGCCAGCACACGCCCGAAGTTCGCGTCGGGCTGGAACGCGGCGATGAACCCGTACGCCCCGAGCGCCATCACGCCGAGCACGGCGAAGATCCATCCGCGGTTCTCCTTCACCGCCTGCCAGATCAGCCACGCGCCGCCGATCTCCGCGAGAGCGGCGAGGAGAAAGAGGATGCTGATGCGCAGGACGGTCATGCGATCAGTGTGCCAGCCGCCTGACGCGCCGCACGGGACCGGAGATGTCGTGCTGTGGGGCGAGAGCGCAGAATGGAGCGATGCCCACGCCCTCCCTCGTCTGGTTCCGCGACGATCTCCGCCTCGCCGACAACCCTGCTCTGCGGGCCGCCGTCGATCGCGGCGAGCCGGTCATCGCCCTGTTCGTGCTCGACGAGGTCTCCCCCGGCATCCGTCCTCTCGGCGGCGCCGCGCGGTGGTGGCTGCATCACTCGCTCGCGTCGCTCGCATCGCGCATCCGCGAGCGCGGCGGACGTCTCGTGCTCCGGCGCGGATCCGCGCGGGACATACTGCGCGAGGTCGTGGCGGAGACGGGCGCCGGCGCCGTGTTCTGGAACCGTCGGTACGGCGGTGCGGCACGGGAAGTCGACACCGCGGTGAAGTCGGAGTTGAGGGAGGGCGGAGTCGAGGTCACCTCGTTCGCGGCATCCCTCCTCCGCGAGCCGTGGACCGTCACCACCGGCGCCGGCACCCACTTCTCCGTCTTCACGCCGTTCTGGCGCGCCTGCCTCGCCCTGCCGTCGCCGCGTCTTCCCCTGCCCGAGCCCGCCGAGATCCCGGGCTCCCCTGGTCAGACGGCATCCGACGACCTCGACGAGTGGGAGCTTCTGCCGGGGCGTCCCGACTGGGCGACCGGTCTGCGCGAGACGTGGGAACCGGGCGAGCCAGCGGCGAGGCGCCGGCTCCGTACCTTCCTCGACGAGGATCTCGGCGACTACGACACGGCCCGCGACGAACCGGCCGCGGGGGCGACGTCGCTGCTGTCGCCTCACTTGAGGTTCGGCGAGATCAGCCCCTTCACGGTCTGGCACGAGTCCGTGGGCGTCGACGGTGCGGGCGGCTTCCTCTCGGAACTCGGGTGGCGCGAGTTCGCCTGGCACACGCTGTTCCACTTCCCCCGCCTCGCGACCGACAACCTGCGGAGCGAGTACGACGCGTTTCCCTGGCCGCGGCTGCGGCCGACACACCTCGCCGCGTGGCAGCGGGGGGAGACCGGGGTGCCGCTCGTCGACGCCGGGATGCGTGAGCTCTGGCACACCGGTTTCATGCACAACCGCGTGCGCATGGTGGCCGCATCGTTCCTGGTGAAGAACCTCCTCATCGACTGGCGACGCGGTGAGGAGTGGTTCTGGGACACGCTCGTCGACGCCGACGAGGCGAGCAACCCGTTCAACTGGCAGTGGGTCGCGGGGTCGGGTGCGGATGCGGCCCCCTACTTCCGTGTGTTCAATCCGGAGTTGCAAGCGAAGAAGTTCGACCCGCAGGGGCTGTACGTCGCGCAATGGGCGTCTGACGCGCCCACCGAGCCCGTCGTCGACCTCGGCGAGACCCGCAAAGCGGCGCTCGCCGCGTACGACGTGGTGAAGCGCGCGACGCGCGGCTGACGCGGCGAAGTCGCCCACCCACGCGTCTGCACCTCAACGAGAAAACCCCCGGCCGAAGCCGAGGGTTTTGAAGTGTGCGCGATACTGGGATCGAACCAGTGACCTCTTCCGTGTCAGGGAAGCGCGCTACCGCTGCGCCAATCGCGCCCAAGTGGGCTATTCAGTTTGTGCGAGGTGGCGACGGGATTCGAACCCGTGTAAACGGCTTTGCAGGCCGGTGCCTAGCCGCTCGGCCACGCCACCGTGTGGATTGACCCCACGTGCTGAAGGCCCTCCGAAGAAGGCCCTTGCACTTGAGCGGATGACGAGACTCGAACTCGCGACCCCAACCTTGGCAAGGTTGTGCGCTACCAACTGCGCTACATCCGCGTTGTTCCCGGGGTTGTTGCCCCGAGCACTTGATAAACATTAGCCGACGATCCGCGGTTGTCAAAACCAGGGGCGAATCTCGCGCGTGTCTCGCGATCTGGTCATCGGGGCGTCCGAGCGTCAGGTAGTATCGGTTGACGTACCCGCAAGGTATGGGCGATTGGCGCAGTTGGTAGCGCGCTTCCTTCACACGGAAGAGGTCATCGGTTCGAGTCCGGTATCGCCCACCAGAGAAGCCCCGTTCCGCTCGCCGGAACGGGGCTTCGTCGTTCCGGCACGGGTCCCCCGCATCCGCTCGCGCTCCCCCGATCCTCTGTTCATCTTCCGGACACCCGGCCGTCCGGCGGACGTAACCCGGTACTGGTGGCATGCGAAGACGACTGCCCGCCCGACAGAGGACCCGTGGTGCACAGACACACTTTGACCAAGACGACCGCCATCGCCATCGGCGTCGCGATGCTGACGCTCTCGAGCGCCACCGTCGCGCTCGCCGCGCCGGACCCGGCCGTGCCGAACCTCAGAATCAACGAGATCGAGACGAACGGCATCCCCGACTGGGCCGAGCTGATCAACGCCGAGTCGACGCCGCTCGACGTCTCCGGCTACGTGCTGAAGGGCGCGCTCAACGGCTTCACCGTGACCCTCCCGGCGAACACGGTGATCCCCGCCGGCGGGGTGTACCTCGCGAGCGGCGACGAGTTCCCGGCCCTGAAGTTCAAGAAGGGCGACACCTTCACGGTCTTCGAGGCCGACGGCACCACCCAGGTCGACAGCCGGACCTGGGGCGACGTGCACCTCAGCACCTCCGGCCTGAACGGCGCCGGAGAGTTCGTCGCGCTCGACACCAAGACACCCGGCGCGCTGAACCCCGGTCAGGGCGGCGACACCGGCCCGACCACACCGGTCGACGAGTCGTACCGCGCGATCACGATCAACGAGGTGACCTCCGACGCCGACGTCTTCGAGCTCTACAACAGCGGCGACGCGGACATCGACGTCGCGGGCTGGCTGCAGAACGACAGCTCCCACACCCCGTCTGCTCTCATCTCGCCGAACGGCACCGTCGTGCCCGCACACGGCTTCCTCACCCTGACCTCGAACCAGGGCCTCGGCAAGACGGGGGACGCCGTCAAGCTCTATCTCGCAGACGGCACGACGCTCGTCGACGAGATCACCTGGACCGGCATGGATGCCGAACCAGGCTCGCTGTCCCGCTGCGGGGACGGCACCGAGAACTGGCTGCACACCGAGCGCGACAGCTTCGGCGAGTCGAACGCCCTGGCGTGCAGCGGCCGCATCATCGACCTGAGCGGCGGCGCCGTGCCCTGCCAGACCGAGCCCGCATCCGACCTCGCCGCGGGGATGCCAGGCGGCGTCGCGTGGCCAGGCAGCCAGGACTGGAAGGTCGTCGACAACCAGTGCCAGTTCACCTCGGCCGTGTCCGGCCAGGACGTCTCGGGCCTCGACATCGACCCGAACCACCCCGACGTCATGTGGGCGGTCAAGAACAAGAACCACCTCTACCGCCTCATCCTGAAGGACGGCCTGTGGGTCAAGGACCAGACCGGCGGCTGGGCGGAGGGCAAGGATCTCGTCTTCCCCGGCGCGACCGACCCGACGCTGAGCCAGCCCGACACCGAGGGCATCACCGTCGGCCCCGACGGGTTCCTCTACGTGACGACGGAGCGTGACAACGCGAAGAAGAGCGTCGCGCTCGACAGCGTGCTCCGCTTCGACCCGAACGAGCAGGGCGCCGTGCTGCACCCGACCGCGCAGTGGAACGTCACCGCGGACTTCGCCGGCATCATCGACCCCGCCGTCAAGGACGATGCGAACCTCGGCTTCGAAGGCATCGCGTGGGTCCCTGACTCCGTGCTGACGAAGAACGGCTTCATCGACCAGTCCACCGGCCGCGCGTACACGCCGGCCGACTACCCCGGTCACGGCACGGGGCTGTTCTTCCTCGCACTGGAGAAGAACGGCAACCTCTACGCCTACGCCCTCGGCGCGGGCGGAGCGTCCGCTCACCGCGTGGCCACCGTCGTCACCGGCATGCCCCGCATCGCCGATGTGCAGTGGGACGAGGACAACGAGCGCATCTGGGCGGTCGCGGACGACAGCGTCGGCGGTTCGGTCACCCTGATGAAGGCCGACCGCGGCGGCTTCGCCGTCGACCGGATCTTCAACCGTCCGACCGGCCTCGCGAACCTCAACCTCGAGGGCTTCGCACTGGCGCCCGACTCGACGTGCGTCGACGGGTTCAAGCAGGTCGTCCGCTCCGACGACGGCAACAACGGCGGCCACTCCCTGTGGGCTGGCACCGTGTCGTGCGACCTCGGCCTCGTCGCACCTGTCGACCCCTCGGTCTCGCTGAGCGCCTCCACGGTCGCCGCCGGCGGCACGATCGACATCGCCGCCACAGGTCTCGTGCCCGGCACCGCATACGAGGTCGTGCTGCACTCCGACCCGGTGTCGCTCGGCACGGCGACCGCGGGAGCTGACGGGACCCTCGCACTCCGCGGCGCGAAGATCCCCGCCGCGACGCCCGCCGGAGCGCACACCGTCACGGTCGCGGCGGTGAACGCCCCGGCCGACGTGATCGCGAGCGCACCGCTCACCGTCACGGCCGCGGCGACCGCGCCCGGCTCGAATGGCGGGTCCGGCCGCTCCTCCGGTTCCGGAGCGCTCGCAGCGACGGGGGGCGACGTCCCGATCGGACTGTTCGCTGCCGCGTTCCTGCTCGCTGCCACGGGCGCGGGACTGGCCGTCGCCGGTCGTCGCCGCCGCGTCTGACAGTCACTCCGGAGAGGCCTCCGATGTCCGGGAACGGACCTCGGGGGCCTCTTCCGTCCTACGCTGATCCCGTGCGCGCTCTTCCCCCGATGACCAGGCTCATGGCGATCAAGCGGATGCTGGTGGGCGCGGTCGTGATCGGCATCCTGATCTACACGTTCGCGCTCGGGATCCCCGCCCGCGGCGCGAACCCCTTCGACTACTTCGGCTACTTCACGAACCTCACCGCGCTGCTCACCGCGATCGTGCTCATCGCGACCGGAGCGACGACGCTGCGTCTCGGCCGTGCTCCGCTCGCGCTGCACACGATGCGCGGAGTCGCCGTGGCCTGCATGATCGTCGTGGGCCTGATCTACAACCTCCTCGTCCCCGGCACAGGCACGGCGCCGGTCTGGGTGAGCGTGGTCCTGCACATCGCGCTCCCGATCCTGCTCGTGCTCGATTGGCTGCTCATCGCCGACCGCCCTCCCCTCCCCTGGCGCCGGCTCTGGTGGGTGCTCCCCTATCCGGTGCTCTGGCTGGGCGTGACGCTCGCGCGCGGCGCCGTCGACGGCTGGGTGCCCTACGGCTTCCTCCTGCCGGAACGCGGTGCGGGGACGCTCGTGGCGACATCGGCCGGCCTGCTCGCCACGCTCGTCGCGGCAGGGGCGCTCGTCTGGACGATGAGCCGCGCGGACTTCTTCTCCAGGCGCTGACTCGATTTCAGGCGCTGCCCCGATTCCAGGCGCCGACTCGATCGGCAGATGAGTCACCGCCGTCGAGGAGCGGATGTCGGACGCCGCGCGTATGGTGACGGAGTGATTCGCGACCATCTCCTGCCCGGTCCGTGCGCCCTGTGCGGCGCGCTCCGTGGTACGAGGATCGCCGGCGCCCTTCACTGCGCCGACTGCGACTGGCGATACGGCGACGCACCGGATGCCGACCTGCCGCTCCCCCGCATCGACGTGGTCTACTACCTGCGCTACGACCGGCGGGTCAAGATCGGCACGACGCGTCGTCCACGACAGCGTCTCAGCGCCATCCGCCACGACGAGCTCCTCGCCTTCGAACGCGGAGACCGCGCGGTCGAGAAGCAGCGCCACCGTCAGTTCGCCGACGTGCGAGAGGGCGGCGAGTGGTTCATGCTGTCCGGAGACCTCGTGGACCACATCGCCGCCCTCCGCGCCGCGGGAGCGCCATGGACGCTGTACGGGCGGTGGCTCAGCGACGCGCTGCGCTGAGCCGTCCGTCCGTCCGGCCGCCCTCAGGCTCGTGCGGGAGACGCCTTCGCGGACGCGGGCTGCGGCTGCGAGAACAGCACCACCACGATCACGGCGGCGCCGACGACCACGTGCGGCAGCCAGACGTTCAGAGCCTCGCCCGAGAACCCGAACAGCCACGGAGACAGTGCGAGGAACAGGCTGGCGACCACGTCGAAGACGAGATGGACCGGCATCGGGATGAGGCCGAAGGGGCCCCACTCGTATCGGGTGAACAGGCTGTAGACGATGAGCCCGACGCCGAGGACGATCGGGACGACGACCGCGGCGCCGCCGACGCTCGCGAAGCCGAACAGCCACGGTGCGGCGATGAGCGCCACGCCGACGATGTAGTCGAGCGCGCCGTGGACCTTGGTGGGGATGAAACGCATGATGCCTCCTTCGATGCGCCGCGGATGCGACTCACCACTGGTTCGGAGCCCCGCCGCGAGCGGATTGCACCCACGCGCCCACGCCTCCGCGGAGGCGCCGACACAATCGGACATGTGGTCATCCGGGGTCACAGCAGATCGATAGATTCGAGAGCACCCGAACCCCTGGAGTCAGTCATGTCCTCTCGTCGTCGTGCCCTCGCGGGCGCCGCCCTCCTTCTCGCCAGCACACTCGCCGTCTCCGCGTGCAGCGCGTCGGGACCGGCATCCGACCCCGCCACCGAGAAGGCGTCCGACGCGCCGAAGATCACCTTCCTGTACTCCCCGTACGCCGACTACGCCCCGTTCTTCCTCGCCGAGGAGAAGGGCTACTTCGAAGACGCCGGTGTCGATGTGGAGCTGGTCGCCAAGGGCGGCAGCTCGGGCGAGACCTACCAGCAGGTCAGCACGGGCAACATCACCGCAGGTGGTGCGACCTGGGGCGCCGGCCTCTTCAACGCGACCAAGGCGGGAGCGTCGATCTCCGTCATCGCCAGCGTGTCGCGCATCCCCGAATCGGGAGGCAACCCCTCGCCGCTGCTGGCCTCGGAGAAGTCCGGCATCACCGACGCCGCCGACCTCGAGGGCAAGAAGATCGGCATCCCCGGCGACGGCGGCTTCGGCATCTACTCGGTCGCGCTCGCCCTCGAGTCCGCGGGCCTGACCACCGACGACGTCGAGCTCGTCAACCTCAGCCCGGGCGACATCCCGGCCGCCCTCGCGAACGGCTCCGTCGACGCGAGCTGGTCCATCGAGCCGATCTCCTCGGCCGTCGTCGCGAAGGGCCTCGGCCACGAGATCCTCCCGATCGACTACCAGGCCGGCGTCGAGCTGGGCGCGATGGTCTTCAACACCGAGTACGTCGAGAAGCACCCGGCCGCGGTCACGGCGTTCACCGCCGCATACCTCAAGGCCGTCAAGGAGCTCGCCGACGGCGGCTGGGACGACCCCGCGACCCAGAAGATCATCGCCGAGTACACCGACCTGCCCGTCGAGACGCTGACCTCGATCGCCCTCACCACTCAGGACCCGAGCGGCGAGATCGACTGGAAGGACGTCGCCCGCCAGGAGAAGTTCTTCCGCGACCGAGGCGCCCTCGAGTTCGACGGCGCCTCCGGCATCGAGGACATCTACCGCAAAGACCTCCTCACGAAGGCGATCGCCCTCGCGGACAGCGGCGATCTGTCCGCCGGCAAGTGAGCGGGCTGAGCGTTCGGGGGCTGTGGAAGGCCTACCCGAACGCCGACAGGAAGGGCGAGCTGCTGGTCGCCCTCCAGGACATCGATCTGGAGATCGGCGACAACGAGTTCGTATGCGTGCTCGGACCGTCGGGATGCGGCAAGAGCACACTGCTGCGCATCGCCGCGGGGCTGGAGAAGCCGAGCCTCGGCACGTTCACGACGCCGAGCCGACCATCGGTCGTCTTCCAGGAGCACGGGGTGTTCCCGTGGCTCACGGTCGCGCAGAACATCGGTTATCCGCTGAAGCTCCGCGGGCTCTCGAAGGCGCAGCGGGCGGAGCGGGTCGACCAGCTCCTCGACCTCGTCGGCCTGTCCGACTTCGGCGGCTACTACCCGGCCCAGATCTCCGGTGGCATGCGCCAGCGCACCTCCGTCGCGCGTGCGCTCGCCGACGACGGCAGCCTGCTGCTCATGGACGAGCCGTTCGGCGCGCTCGATGAGCAGACCAGGGTCGCCCTCCAGCAGGAGCTGCTGCAGATCTGGGAGTCCACGTCGAAGGCGGTCATGTTCATCACCCACAGCGTCGACGAGGCCCTCATGCTGGCCGACCGCGTCGTGGTGATGTCGCACCGCCCCGGACGCATCATCGACGAGATCGAGGTGCCCTTCGGCCGCCCTCGCGACATCGCGACGCTGCGCCGCGACGAGCGTTACGGCGAGATCACCGATCGCCTGTGGACCCTGCTCGAGCACGGCGCGGAGACGGAGGCGGCACGATGACCACCATCGCGGATGCCGAGACCGAGGCCCTCCTGAAGCAGGCGGTGCAGGCCGAACGCGGCTCCCCCTGGGTGCGACGCCTCGGCCCCTACACGCCGGTGCTGATCCTCGTGCTCTGGGAGATCTTCAGCCGCACGGGAATCCTCGACGCGCGCTTCTTCCCGGCGCCGACCTCGATCGTCGAGACGTTCTTCAATCTGCTGATGTCCGGCGTGCTCATCGAGAACATCGGGATGACACTGTCCCGCATCGCCGTGGGCTTCATCATGGGCGCGGTGCCCGGCATCATCATGGGCATCCTGCTCGGCTCGGTGCGCACGCTGCGACTGCTGCTCGACCCGATCTTCTCCAGCCTGCTGCCCGTGCCGAAGGTCGCGATCTTCCCTCTGCTGCTGCTGATCTTCGGACTCGGAGAGACCAGCAAGTACGTGATCGTCGCGATCGGCGTGTTCTTCTACCTGCTCTTCAACACGCTCAGCGGCGTGCTGCAGACACCTCCGCTGTTCAACGACGTCGCCACGGCCAACGGGGCCACCCGGGTGCAGCGCTGGCTGACGGTGTCGTTCCCGTACGCGCTGCCGTCGATCTTCACCGGCATCAAGCTCGCCACCGGCGGGGCGTTCGTGATCATCGCCGCGTCGGAGTTCGTCGGGGCGAACAGCGGTCTCGGCTACATGATCTGGAGCTCCTGGGGCACGTTCGCGGTGTCGAAGATGTACGTCGGCATCGTGACGATCTCGGTGCTCGGCTACGGTGCGACCGCGCTCTGGGGCCTGTTGGAGCGTCGTGTCGTGCCGTGGGTGAAGTACTGATGAGCACGGATTCGCTCGCACTCCACGCCGAGTTGCGTCGCGTGCTCGCCCAGGCGGCGCTGGCCGCATCCGCCGAAGACCTCGACCTCGCGGCGCTGTGGCTCGTGCAGGCGGAGCTGCTCGGTCTGCCCGAGTTCGGGATCCGGATGCTGGCGCGCGACCTCGACCGTCTCGACGGCGTCTCGGTCTCCGCACCCGTCGCACCCGTCACGCCGATCGGGTCGCTCGACGCCACCGGCGTCCCCGGGGTGGTCGCGCTGGCCACCGCCGTGCGCGCAGCGAGTGAGGGCGTGCGCAACCACGGCGTGGCGATCATCGGACTCCGCGGGGTCGGAGCGCTCGGGATCCTCGGCACGGCGCTGCGCACCCTCGCCGCGTCCGGCGCCGTCGCACTCGCCGCCGCGCAGTCGCGCCCGTTCGTCGCCCCCTGGGGCGCGACAGGGGCGGCGGTGGGCACGAACCCCCTCGCGATCGCGACCCCTCGCGCCGACGGGCCACCCTTGGTGCTGGACTACGCCACGTCTCCCCTCACGCTCGCCGCGGTGCGAGAGGCGGCGCAGCGGGGCGACACGCTGCCGCCCGGAACCGCAGCGGACGCCTCAGGGGCACCCACGCTCGTTCCCTCGGAGGTCGCCGCGCTCCTGCCAGACAGCCTCACCGGCTCCCTCACCGGTCTGCTCGTGGAGGTGCTCGCCGGTGCAGCGACCGGAGGGCGCCGACCCGATGCCGTCGACGGCGCGCGCGGAGCGATCATCATCGCGTTCGACCCCGCCAGGGCAGGCGGCGGCGACGCCCCGGCGTCGGCTGCGCGGCTGGCCGCCGACTGGACGGCCGCCGGCGGGCATCTGCCCGCCCGTTTCGACGCCCTTCCGACCACGGTCGACGGCCTCCCCGCGACCGTCGACACCGACCCCCAGGCGCTCGCCTGGCTCCGCACGCGTGCCGAGGGGCGGACGACGTGACCGCTCTGCGCCTTCACGTCACGCCGGCCGATGGGCCGCTGTGGGAGCGGCGTGCGATCCTCATCGACGGCGCGACGCCCGGCTCGCTCGTCACGGTGCGCGCGACGACGGCCAGGGACGGCGGCGTCTGGGCCGCGCAAGCGACCTACCTCGCGGATGACGACGGGCGGATCGACCTCGACGCCTCCCCGCCCGTGTCCGGCGACTACCGCACGGCGGACGCCATGGGTCTGTTCTGGTCGCAGCGACCAGAACAGGGCACGACGGGCGTCCCCCACCCTGCCGATGCGACCAGACCCTTGCGGACGACGCTCGTCGCGCGCACGGAGCCGGGCACAGGACACCTCGATGCACCACCGGCGGTGGTCGACGAGACCTCGACCGACATCGTCCAGCGTCTGCTCGTCTCGGGAGTGACCCGCACGGAGATCCGCGATCACGGACTCGTCGGCACGCTGTTCCGCCCCGCGCTCGACGGCCCCCTTCCGACGGTGATCGTGATGAACGGCTCCGGCGGCGGCATCAACGAGGCCAGAGCCGCGCAGTACGCCTCTCTCGGCATCCAGGCTCTCGCGCTGGGGTACTTCCGCGCCCCTGGGCTTCCCCGGTACATCTCCCGCACGCCGCTGGAGTACTTCGAGACCGCGCTCGGCTTCGTCATCGACGAGCTCGATCCCGCCGGAGGCCGGCCTCTGGTGAGCGGTCAGTCCCGCGGCGGCGAGCTGTCGCTGCTGCTGGCCGCCACGTTCCCCGAACTCGTGCTCGGCGTCGTCGCCTTCGTGCCTGCGGCCTTCGTCTTCGGCGCACAGGGCGCGGCCGATCCCGCCGACGGCTGGGACGGGCCGACGTGGACGCGTGACGGCGAGCCGCTGGAGCACCTGTGGCACGACAACGCCGGCGTCACCTGGCAGCCGTGGAACGACGAGCCGGCCCCCACACGCCATCGCGATGTGTACGTCGACGGTCTGCACGACCGCGACCTCGTCGCCGCGTCGAGGATCCCCGTCGAGCGGTTCTCCGGACCCGTCGCCTGCGTGTCCGGTCTCGATGACAGGGCGTGGCCGTCGAGCATGGCGTCGCGCATGGTGTTCGCGACCCTCGCCAGGCACGGCCACACGGCGGAGCGCCTGCACCT
>JAGIAK010000081.1 GCA_017744855.1 Microbacterium sp. | reverse complement strand
ACCCTGGTCCTCGCTGAGGTTGCCCAGCGGGATCCACTCCTGGCCGTTCGCGCGGTCGTGCAGCACCGCGTGGCGCTGTACGAAGGTGCCGCGGCGCGAGTCCTGACCGGCGAGGCGCACAGGGGTGCCCTCGACGAGCAGCGAACCGAACGCGAGCAGCTCGCCGAAGCCCCAGTCGATGCCGCCGTTGCGGCTCATGTCGAGGCGCTTGTCGAGCAGCTGCTGGATCTTCGGGTGCACGGTGAAGCCCTCGGGCTTGTTCACGAACGCGTCGCCGATGAGCTGGATGACCTCGTTGGGCACACCGGTGACCTCGGGGGCTCCGATCTGGTCGTCGACCGGGAGCAGGTCAGGGGCGATCGGCGTGGCGCCGGTCTCCGCCGCGTGCGTCTCGGCGAACGCGATCTCCAGACGGTTCTGGAAGTCGGCCTTCGCCTGGTCGTACTCCTCCTCGGTGATGTCGCCTCGTCCGACGAGCGACTCCGTGTAGAGCTTGCGCACCGAGCGCTTCGCCTGGATCAGGTCGGTCATCAGCGGCTGCGTCATCGAGGGGTCGTCGCCCTCGTTGTGACCGCGGCGACGGTAGCAGACGAGGTCGATCACCACGTCGCGGTGGAAGCGCTCGCGGTACTCGAAGGCGAGCTGGGCGACGTGGATGACGGCCTCGGGGTCGTCGCCGTTCACGTGGAACACCGGCGCCTGGATCGTCTTGGCGACATCCGTGGAGTAGACCGAGGTGCGACCGTCGTTGGGGGTGGTCGTGAAGCCGACCTGGTTGTTGACGACGACGTGGATCGTGCCGCCGGTGCGGTAGCCGCGCAGCTGCGACATCTGCAGGGTCTCGACGACGACGCCCTGGCCGGCGAAGGCCGCGTCGCCGTGCACGAGGATCGGCAGCCACGTGAAGGTGCCGATCGGCTTGCGGTCCTGCTTGGCGCGCACGATGCCCTCGAGCACGCCGTCGACGGTCTCGAGGTGCGAGGGGTTCGCCGCGAGGTAGACGGGGAGGGTCGCGCCGTCCTCCGCCACGAAGGTGCCCTCGGTGCCCAGGTGGTACTTCACATCGCCGGAACCGCGCTGGTTGCCTGGCGTCTGCGTGCCTTCGAACTCCTGGAACACCTGGCCGTACGTCTTGCCGGCGATGTTGGTGAGCACGTTCAGGCGGCCGCGGTGGGCCATGCCGATCGCGGCGCCCTCGAGCCCGGCGTTGGCCGCGCCCTGGAGGATCTCGTCGAGCAGCGGGACGAGCGACTCGCCGCCCTCGAGGGAGAAGCGTTTCTGGCCGACGAACTTCGTCTGCAGGAAGGTCTCGAATGCCTCGGCCTCGTTGAGCTTGCGGAGCACCCGCAGCTGCTCGTCGTGGCCGGGCTTCTGGTACTTGACCTCGACCTTCTCCTGGAACCAGCGGCGCTGCTCCGGGTCCTGGATGTGCATGTACTCGATGCCGAGCGTGCGGCAGTACGAGTCGCGGAGCACGCCGAGGATGTCGCGCAGCTTCGCGATGCGCCGGCCGCCGAAGCCGCCGGTGACGAACTCACGGTCGAGGTCCCAGAAAGTGAGGCCGTGGTTCTCGATCTCGAGGTCGGGGTGCGAGCGCTGCACGTACTCGAGCGGGTCGATGTCGGCCATCAGATGGCCGCGCACGCGGAAGGAGTTGATCAGCTCCTGCACGCGGGACTGCTTGTCGACGCGCTCTGCGAGGTCGACGGCGATGTCCGCGTTCCAGTGGATCGGCGCGTAGGGGATGCGGAGAGCGGCGAAGATGTCGTCGTAGAAGCCGCGCTGCCCGATCAGCAGCTCGTGCACCTTCTTGAGGAACTCGCCGGAGCCGGCACCCTGGATGACGCGGTGGTCGTAGGTGCTCGTGAGCGTGATCGTCTTGCCGATCGCCAGCTCGTTGAGCGTCTTCTCGCTCGCGCCCTGGAACTCGGCCGGGTACTCGAGCGCGCCGGCGCCGATGATGCAGCCCTGGCCCTTCATCAGGCGGGGGACCGAGTGCACGGTGCCGATGCCGCCGGGGTTGGTCAGCGAGACCGTGGTGCCCTGGAAGTCCGTCGCCGTGAGCTTGTTGCCGCGGGCGCGGGTGACGAGGTCCTCGTAGGCGGCGAGGTACTCGGTGAAGGTCATGGTGTCGGCGCGCTTGATGCTGGGCACCATGAGCGCGCGCGTGCCGTCGGGCTTCGGCAGGTCGATCGCGATGCCGAGGTTCACGTGCGCGGGGGCGACGACGGAGGGCTTGCCGTCGATCTCGGCGTAGAAGACGTTCTGGCTGCGGAACTCGTCGAGCGTGCGGATGAGCGCCCACCCGATGAGGTGGGTGAAGCTGATCTTGCCGCCGCGGGTGCGTGCCATGTGGTTGTTGATGACGATGCGGTTGTCGATCATCAGCTTGGCCGGGACCGTGCGGACGCTCGTGGCGGTCGGGACGGTGAGCGATTCGTCCATGTTCGCCGCGAGGGTCTTCGGCAGGCCGCGCAGCGGCGTGACCTTGTCGTCCTCGGTCGCGTCGACCGGCTCCTTGGCCTCGGGCTTCGGCGCCTGAGCGGGGATGGGGGCTGCGGCGGCCGGCTTGGTGGTGGTGCGTGCGACGGGCTGCGCGCCGATGACGGGGATGGGCGCTGTGACCGGGTGCGCGACCTGAGCGGGAGCGGAGGGGGCGGTGCCTGAGCCGGCTTCCGACTCGTACTTCTCGAGGATCGGCCACCACTCCTTGTCGACGGAGTCGCGGTTCACCTTGAACTGCTCGTAGAGCTCTTCGACGAGCCAGGAATTGGCTCCGAACCCCCCGTCGCCTCCGACGCCGGTCACCTGGTTCGACACGCTCGATCGCCCTCTTTCATCGCTGAATCTCTACGTGTGCTCGCACGGGCGCAGGATGCGCCCGGGTCTGCACACTCTCGACCAACAAGCCTAACGTGTTTCCCCGTCGCAATCGTCGTCGCGGCGCGCCGGTCTCGGCCCGATGTCGGTACCGTGGAGACATGGAGTTCGCAGGCAAGCAGCCCACCGTGGATCTGACCTATTCCGACGTCTTCCTGGTGCCTCGTCGTTCGGACGTCACCAGCCGTCTCCAGGTCGATCTGACCCCGCTCGACGGCACCCCGGCGACGCTGCCGCTGGTGGCCTCGAACATGAACTCGGTGACGGGTCGGCGGCTGGCCGCCGTGCTCGCGCGGCGCGGCGGACTCGGCGTGCTGCCCCAGGACATGCCGCTGCAGGAGCTCGATGCTGCGATCCGCGACGTGAAGGCACAGCCGGTGCTCTGGGACACCCCGCTCGTGCTGCCGCCGTCGGCGTCGGTGGCAGACGCGTTGCGCCTGCTGCCGCCCACCGCCGGTCACGGCATCGTCGTGGCGACGGGCGACGCCCCTAACGCGGCCGACCGTGTGCTCGGCATCCTCCCCGCCACCCGTCTCGCGACGGCGCTGCCCGATGCCCAGCTGGGCGACCTCGTGCACAGCGGCACCCCGTCGCTCGACGCCGAGGACATCGGCTCCGAGCGGCACGCGTTCGACGTGATCACCGATGCGGGCGTCGACATGGTCACCATCACCAGTCACGGGCACCTCGTCGGCACGCTCAGCGCCCGCAGCGCCCTGCGGTCGACTCTCTACCGTCCTGCGGTGGACGCCGACGGGCGGCTGGCAGTGGCAGCGGCGGTCGGCATCAACGGCGACGTCGCCGCCAAGGCGAAGGCCCTCGCGGGCGCCGGCGTCGACGTGCTCGTGCTCGACACCGCGCACGGGCACCAGGAGGGGATGCTGCGCGCGCTGCGCGAGGTCGCGGCGCTCGGGCTCGGCCTGCCGATCGTCGCAGGCAACATCGTCACCGCCGACGGCGTGCGCGACCTCGTCGATGCGGGAGCGTCGATCCTGAAGGTCGGCGTCGGGCCTGGCGCCATGTGCACCACGCGCATGATGACGGCCGTCGGCCGCCCGCAGTTCTCCGCCGTGCTGGAGACCGCCGAGGCGGCGCGCGAGCTCGGAGCGCACGTCTGGGCCGACGGGGGAGTGCGCTACCCGCGCGACGTCGCCCTCGCGCTGGCCGCCGGAGCGGCATCCGTCATGATCGGCTCCTGGTTCGCCGGCACCATCGAGGCGCCTGGCGAGCTGCAGCGCGACGCCGACGGCCGCGTCTTCAAGGAGTCGTGGGGGATGGCGTCGACCAAGGCGGTGCAGGCGCGGTTCGGGCGGCTCGACGCCTACGAGCGTGCCCGCAAAGAGCTGTTCGCCGAGGGCATCTCCTCGTCGAAGATCTACCTCGACCCTCTGCGCCCCGGCGTGGAGGATCTGCTCGACATGATCACCTCGGGCGTCCGCTCGTCGTTCACCTACGCCGGCGCCTCGTCGGTGCTGGAGTTCCACGACCGCGCCCTGGTCGGCCTGCAGTCTGCCGCGGGCTACGAGGAGGGCAAGGCGCTGCCGGTCAGCTGGTGATCCCGACCCACCCGATCCACAGCGGACGTCTGTAGAATCGTCGACACTATGGACGACCCTCCCAGTTGCAGTACATCGCCCCACCGCCCGCCTCTCGTGAGTGAGAGGGAGATCTGATGGATTACATCCTCTTGGGCGTGGGGCTTCTGCTCACCGTCGGGACCGGACTGTTCGTCGCGAGCGAGTTCGCCCTGGTCAACCTCGACAGGGCTGACCTCGAGGCGCGCCAGACCCGCGGGGAATCGCGGCTGTCGCTCACGATCAGCGCACTCCGGCACACCTCGACCCACCTGTCGGCCGCGCAGCTCGGCATCACGCTGACCACGCTACTGACCGGTTACACGATGGAACCGGCGCTGTCGAACCTGCTGCGCCCGACTCTCACCGCCTGGCACCTCCCCGATGCGGCGATCGCTCCGATCGCGACCGTCGTGGCGATGACCGTCGCCACCGTGCTGTCGATGATCCTCGGCGAGCTGGTGCCGAAGAACTTCGCGCTCGCACTGCCGCGGCAGACCGCCAAGCTCGTCATCCCGTTCCAGGTCGCGTTCACCACGGTGTTCAAGCCCGCCGTGATCGTGCTGAACGGCAGCGCCAACGGGGTGCTGCGCAGCATGGGCGTCGAGCCCAAGGAGGAGCTGTCCGGCGCGCGGACGGCGGAGGAGCTGTCGTCGCTGGTGCGCCGATCGGCCAGCGCCGGCGTGCTGGAGGAGGACACGGCGACGCTGCTCGACCGCACCCTGACGTTCTCCCGGCTCACGGCCGCCGACGTGATGACGGCGCGTCCGAGCATGCATGCGATCGCCGCCGGCGACTCGGCAGACGACGTGATCCAACTGGCGCGCCGCACGGGGCACAGCCGCTTCCCCGTCTACGACGACGACCTCGACGACATCACCGGCGTCGTGCATCTCAAGGCCGCGGTCTCGGTCCCTCGCGACCGCCGTGCCGAGGTTCCGGTCGGCGCTCTATCGACGGAGCCGCTGCGCGTGCCGGAGACCGCCCACATCGACGGTCTCATCTCCGAGCTCCGCGCCCGCGGGTATCAGCTCGCCGTCGTCGTCGACGAGTACGGCGGCACCGCGGGTCTCGTGACGCTGGAGGACCTCGTCGAGGAGATCGTCGGCGAGGTGTCAGACGAGCACGACCGCACGAGGGCCGGCATCATCGTCGGCCGCGACGGCGTCACCTTCCCCGGCGAGCTCCGTCCCGACGAGCTGCGCAGCCGTGCGGGCGTCGAGGTGCCGGAGGGCGATGTCTACGACACCGTCGCCGGCTACGTCATGAGCGTGTTGGAGCGGGTGCCCGCGGTCGGCGACCAGGTGGCCGTCGACACGGGCACGCTCGAGGTCGTCCGCATGGACGGCCGCCGCATCGACCGCATCCGCTACGTCCCGAGACCGGCGGACGACGACGAGGAGGTGACCCGATGAGCGACTGGGCAGGAATCGCCTGGCTCGTCGTGCTCCTCGTGGCGAACGCCTTCTTCGTCGGCGCCGAGTTCGCGGTCATCTCCGCACGGCGCTCGCAGATCGAGCCCCGTGCCGAGCAGGGATCGAGGGCGGCGAAGACCGCGCTCTACGCCATGGAGCACGCGACGCTCATGCTGGCCACCTCGCAGCTCGGCATCACGATCTGCTCGCTGCTGATCCTGAACGTGTCGGAGCCGGCGATCCACCACCTGCTCGCGGCGCCGATGCACGCGATCGGCTGGACCGACGGCGTGGTCGACACGGTGTCGTTCACGATCACCCTGCTGCTCGTGTCGTTCCTGCACGTGGTGTTCGGCGAGATGGTGCCGAAGAACCTCGCGTTCTCGGTTCCCGACCGTGCCGTGCTTCTGCTGGCCACGCCGCTGGTGTGGGTGTCCAAGGTGTTCATGCCGGTGATCTGGCTCCTGAACGCCACGGCCAACAGCGTGCTGCGGCTGTTCCGGGTGGAGCCGAAGAACGAGGCGGCGTCGACCTTCACCCTCGGCGAGGTGGCGACGATCGTCGACCAGTCCCGCCGCGAGGGCGTGCTCGACGACGCCGCAGGCGCTGTCGCTGCCGCCGTGGAGTTCACCGACAAGAAGGCGCGCGATGTCGCCGTGCCGCTGCGCGACCTCGTCACGCTGCCGCAGACGACGACGCCCGACGACATCGAGAAGGCCGTCGCCCGGTACGGATTCTCGCGCTACGTGATCGTCGACGGGGAGGACGTGCCGGTCGGGTACGTGCACCTCAAGGACATCCTGCGTGCGTCGGAGGGTCCGGATGCCGAGGCGAAGATCGCGGTGCCCCTTCCCGCCAAGCGGATCCACCACATGGTGCCGGTGCAGGAGGACACCGACCTGGAGGATGCGCTCGCCGTGATGCGGCGCGCCGGTCGCCACCTGGCGAAGGTGCGCGACGCGGAGGGGCGCACGACCGCCGTGCTGTTCCTGGAGGACATCCTCGAGGAACTGGTCGGCGAGGTCCAGGACGCGACCAGACGGGTGCGCGGGCACTGAGCCTGATGCACGACGCCCCCGCCGATCCGTCGGCGGGGGCGTCTTCGCATCTCAGCGCCAGCGCGCCCTGTCGTACTGCGGCGGCCACGCGACGTCCGCGCCGAGCTCGTGGGCCGCGCGCAGCCCGAAGTGCGGATCGCGCAGCCATTCACGGCCGGCGAAGATCGCGTCCGCGGCGCCGTCGGCGAGCACCCGTTCCGCCTGCTCCGACGCGGTGATGAGGCCGACGGCGGATACCGGGATGCGACCGCCCTGGCGCACCGTCTCGGCGAGCGGCACCTGATAGCCGGGGAACACGCTGATGCGCTGGTGGGCGACGAGGCCGCCGCTGGAGACGTCGATGAGGTCGGCGCCGTGCTCGACGGCCCACCCTCCGACGACCGCTGCCTCCTCCGGCGTGAAGCCGCCGTCGGCGTGATCCGTCGCGGAGATGCGCACGAACAGGGGCACGTCGTCTCCGGACTCCGCACGCACCGCGTCGACCACCCGCAGCAGCAGTCGCGCACGGTTCTCCAACGAGCCTCCGTACTCGTCCTCGCGCCGGTTGGCGAGCGGGGAGAGGAACTGATGCAGCAGGTAGCCGTGCGCCCCGTGAATCTCCAGCACGTCGAACCCGGCGTCGAGCGCGCGGCGCGCTCCGGCGGCGAACGCGGACACCACGGCGTCGATGCCGTCGGCGTCGAGGGCGACGGGCTCGTCGAAGCCGTCGAAAGCGACGGCGGAGGGGGCGGTCGTGGTCCAGCCGCCCTCGGTGCGCGGCACGGAGCCCCGCTCGTCGGCCCAGGGCCACCACGTCGACGCCTTGCGGCCCGCATGGGCGAGCTGAATGCCGGCGACCGCGCCGCGCGCGTGCAGGGCGGACACGATCGGCGCCCACGCGTCGCGCTGCTCGTCGGTCCAGATCCCCGCGTCGCGCGGGGAGATCCGCCCCTCAGGCACGACGGCCGTCGCCTCGGCGACGACGAGGCCGGCGCCCCCTGACGCGAACTGCGCGAGGTGGGTATGGTGCCACTCCTGCACGACGCCGTCGACGGCGCTGTACATGCACATCGGCGACACCCACAGCCTGTTGCGGAACGTGACGGAACGGACGGTCAGCGGGGAGAAGAGAATGCTCACCGTTCGACGCTACTGCGCCGCGGACGTATCGAGGGTCGTCGCACTAACGTGGAGTCATGGTCGATGTCCGAGAGTGGTCGCGCAGCGACACCGCACGGCTCCTGCGCGTGCCGACGTCGCAGGACGACAAGTACTCGCGCGGCGTCGTCGCGCTGCGCACGGGGTCGGACGCCTACCCCGGTGCCGCCGTGCTCGGCGTGGAGGCCGCGTGGCGCACCGGCGCCGGATTCGTGCGGTACGTCGGCGGACGGAGGGCGGCGGACGCCGTGCTCGCCCGGCGCCCCGAGACGGTCACCGGGGCGGATGCAGGACGCACACGCGTCGGCGCCTGGGTGATCGGCTCAGGCACCGACGCCGCCGACCGCGACGACGCGGAGCGCGACGCCCTGCGCGAGATCCTCGACGGCGATGCGCCCGTGGTGGTCGACGCCGGGGCGATCGACCTCGCCGTCGACGCACGCGGCACGTTCCTGATCACCCCGCACGCGGGGGAGTTCGCGCGGCTGCGCACGCAGCTGCGGCTCCCGGACGACGGCCTGACGACGGAGGAGGCGGTCGTCGCGGTCGCTGCGACCCTCGGCGGTGTCGTGCTGCTCAAGGGCGCGCGCACCCTGGTCGGCGACCCGCACGGCGCTCTCGTCGCCGTCGAGGAGGGCGTCGGGTGGCTGGCGACGGCGGGGACAGGAGACGTGCTGGCGGGGGTGATCGGCGCGGTGGTCGCCGCGAACCCCGACCGATCGCTGCTCGAGGCCGCGGCCGCCGGCGCATGGCTGCACGGCCGTGCCGGCCGCGTGGCCGCCGGCATGACGGGGAACGACAGCCCGACGCACGGGCACCCCGTCGTCGCGCTGGACGTCGCCGAGGCCCTGCCTCACGTGATCGCGGACCTGCTCGCGTGAGCCGCACGGGCGGCGCGCGACTTCTCGCGCCCTGGGCCGCGTTCCTCGCCGTGCACGTGGTCACGGCCGTCGCGGGGTGGCTCTACCCGAGCCAGCCCATGGGCGACGTGGTGCTCGTGTACGAGCCCTGGGCGGCGTCTGCGCTCTCCGGAGGGCCGATCGTCGGGGTCACCCACACGTGGGTGTACCCGCAGCTCGCGCTGCTGCCGATGCTCCTGGCGAAGCTGCTGGCGGCGCCGCTCGTCCCCGCGTTCGGCGTCTCGAACGCCTACCTCCTCGCCTGGGCGGTGCTGGTGACAGCGATGAACGCGGTGGCGTTCGGGGTCCTCCTCGGGCGCAGGCCGACGCAGACCCGGCGCGCGGCCGCCTGGTTCTGGTGCGCGGCGCTGCTGCTTCTCGGCCCGATCGCGCTGTACCGGATCGATGCGGTGACTGTGCCGATCGCCGTGATCGGCGCGCTCTGGATCTCCCGGCGTCCGGCGATCGCCGCCGCCCTTCTCACCGTCGGCGCGTGGATCAAGATCTGGCCCGGCGCCCTCGTGCTCGCGGCGATCATCGCGTTCAGAGCGCGGCTCCGGATGCTGCTGGCCGCGGCATCCGTCACCGTCGTGGTCGTCGGAGTACTGTTCCTGCTCGGTGCCCGTGCGGAGATCTTCGGCTTCCTCACCGAGCAGACCGGGCGCGGACTGCAGATCGAGGCCGTCGCTGCCACGCCCTTCCTCTGGCTCGCGGTGGCCGGAGTCGCACGCATCGAGTACAGCTTCGACATCCTCACGTTCCAGATCGCGGCGGACGGCGCTGATGCCGTCGGCGCCGTGCTCACGCCCCTGATGCTGCTCGTGGTCGTCGTGGCCGCGATCGCCGCGGCCAAGGCGATGCGCGGAGCGGAGTTCCCGCGCCTGCTCCCGCCGCTCGCGCTGTCCGTCGTCGTCGCGCTGATCGTGCTGAACAAGGTGGGCTCGCCGCAGTTCCAGACCTGGCTGATCGCGCCCACGATCCTCTGGATGGTGCTCGACCGTGCCAGGGCGCGCGTGCCGGCCGTGCTCGTGCTGGTGCTCTGCGCGCTGACCTGCCTCGTCTACCCGCTGAACTACGACGCGCTGCTGCGCGCCGAACTGCTCCCCGTCGCAGTGCTCACGCTGCGCAACGTCGTCCTCGTCGTGCTCCTCGTCGTCGGCATCCGTGCCCTGACGAGGGTGCCCGTCCGTCGTCCATCGATCCCCAGGAAGTGATCCCCATGCTCATCGCCTTCTCCGTCGCCCCGAGCGGCTCCCCGTCCGACGGCTCCGCGCGCGACGACGCCTCGGTGCACGACGCCGTCGCCGCCGCCGTGCGCGTGGTGCGCGAATCCGGTCTGCCGCACCGCACCACCAGCATGTTCACCGAGATCGAGGGTCCGGACTGGGACACGGTCATGGACGTCGTCAAGCGCGCGACCGAAGCCGTGATGCCCTTCGGATCGCGGGTGTCGCTGGTGCTCAAGGCCGACATCCGCCCCGGCTACTCGGGAGAGCTGGACGCGAAGATCGACCGCCTCGAGGCAGCCATCGACGACGCGGATGGGTAGGGCTGGAGGGTCCCTCAGCTCCCGATTCCTCCGACTACCACGGCCCTCGCCATCGTCTCGATGAACGACGCCGCCGTGATCACGTAGATGAGCGCGAGGAACACCGCGTAGGTCAGGGTGAACCCGAGGCACGCGAGCAGGTTCCCGCGCTCGCGGAAGTGCCCGACCAGCTTCTTCACGAAGCCGACGGGGTGACGGAGATCCCAGCTGTTGAACCGCGGGTACCGGCCGAGGTACATCCCGAAGCCCAGGAGCAGCATCACGACGCCCACAAAGGCGACCGACCCGGGGTTCGCGAAGTCGGCGCCGCCCGGGTTGTCCCCGTACCGGAGGAGCACGAAGATGATGTGCGCGACGAGCACGTTCGCGACCGTGTTCATCACGCCAGACATCGCGAGGGTGATCACGAGGATGATGTCGTACCAGAGCGGCACGGGGTCATCGGCCGTGCGATGCGACTGATTGAGCTCGGTGATCAGGTAACTGGCGTTCGGCAGCAGGAGCAGCCACACGACGGCGGTGACGATGAGCACGACGAGGGCGGCCGGCGGTGAGACGAGGAGCATCGTGAGCCCGGTGACGCCCCCGACCAGGAGGATCCCCACCGGGAGGACCGACAGGAAGATGTTCCACAGCATCGGCCGGTACAGCGGGGTGCGGTACACCGGCGCGCGGAGCACGATGAGCAGCATCGCGTACGCGTTCAGCAACAGGATGCCGAGGAAGAAGAGCACGCAGACAGTATCCCAGGGGCGAGCGACAGGGGAGGGGCCCGGCTCCCGCTAGGCTTGACGGGTGAATCCCTCGAACACCACGAGGGGTGCGGCGAAGAGGGCGCTCCTCTCCCTCGCCATCGGCAGCTTCGGCATCGGCATGACCGAGTTCGTCGTCATGGGTCTGCTGCCCGACATCGCGGGCGACCTGCTGCCCACCCTCTGGGCGTCCAGCCCCGAGGACGCGCTCAGCCAGGCCGGCTGGCTCATCTCGCTCTACGCGCTCGGCGTGGTCGTCGGCGCTCCGACGATCGCCGGGTTCGTCGCCCGCTTCCCGCGCCACCGCGTCATGATCGGGCTCGCGCTGGCGCTGACCCTGTTCAATGCGCTCACCGTCGTGCTTCCCACGTTCGAGCTCGTCGGGGCGTCGCGCTTCCTCGCCGGCCTCCCGCACGGCGCCTACTTCGGCATCGGCGCGCTCGTCGCCGCCGACGTGATGGGCCCGGGCAACCGGGCCAAGGGCGTCGCCTTCATCCTCACCGGACTCACCGTGGCGAACGTGGTCGGCGTGCCGCTGGGTACCTTCCTCGGCCAGCAGTGGGGCTGGCGCGTCGCGTTCGGCGTGGTGGCGCTGGTGTTCGCCGTCGCCACCCTGTGCATCTCGTTCTTCGTGCCGGAGCACGCCGGAGAACCGGGGCGCACCATGCGCGCGGAGCTCAGGGTCTTCCGCATCCCGCAGGTCTGGTTCGCGCTCGGTGTGGGAGCGATCGGATTCGGCGGCTTCTTCGCGGTCTACAGCTACATCGCCCCGCTGGTGACAGAGGTCGCCGGCTCTCCGCAGTGGGCGGTGCCGATCGTGCTGGTGCTCATGGGGCTCGGCATGACGGCGGGAAACCTCGTGGGCGGGCATTTCGCCGACATCGACCTCAAGCGCACGCTGCTGTTCGGCCTCGCGGCGATGGCGGTCGTCTTCGCGCTGCTCGCCGTGCTGTCGTTCTGGATCGTGTCGTTGGCGGTGCTCGTGGTCGTGGTCGGGTTCGTGTCGTCGGTGTTGAGCCCGACGATCCAGACCCGCCTGATGGATGTCGCGGAGGACAACCAGTCCATCGCCGCAGCCCTCAACCACTCGGCGCTGAACGTCGGCAACAGCCTCGGTGCGTTCCTCGGAGGCGTGGTCATCGCGGCCGGCCTCGGGTACACCGCACCCTCGTGGACGGGCGCGGCGCTGGCCGTCGCCGGGCTCCTCATCGCGCTGCTCTCGTACAGCGTCGAGGGCCGTCGTCGCGGAGTCGCCCGGTCGTAGAGTGAGGGGATGACCGTCCCCTCCGTGCTCCCCGTCGCCGGCACCGTCGTGCTGCTGCGTCCCGCTCCGGACGGCCTCGAGGTGCTGCTCATGCGCAGGCCCGACCGCGGCTCGTTCGCCGGAGCGTGGGTGTTCCCCGGGGGCAAGGTCGAGGAGGGAGACCGCGTGCCCGGCGCCGACGAGGTCGACGATGCGCGACGCGCCGCCATCAGGGAGACGGCCGAGGAGGTCGGCCTTGTCGTGGACGACCTCGTGGTGCTGTCGCAGTGGGAGCCGCCGGAGGAGATCACGACCCGCATCCGCACCTGGTTCTTCGTGGCGTCCGCCCCGGATCAGGAGCCGCGCCCATCGGCCGAAGAGGTGGCGGAGCTCCGGTGGGTCTCGCCGGCGCAGGCGCTCGCCGCGCACGCCGCAGGAGAGTGGACGCTGTTCCCGCCGACCTGGGTCACCCTCGACGGACTGACGCGCCACGCCGACATCGAGGCCGTGCTGGCAGCGGCCGGTGAGGCCCGCGCCTTCCGCACGCGCATCGTCGGCACGGCGTTCCACTGGGAGGCCGGGGTGCTGGAGACGGCGGAGCTGCCGTGGACGTTCGCTCCGGTCAGCTCGCCAGCAGCCGGCTGAGGTGCGCGCCGACGGCCTCGGTCTCGATGAGGAAGCCGTCGTGCCCGAAGTCGCTGGTGAGCACGACCGCCTCGTTGCCGTCGAGGGTGTGCGGGATGCTGCGGGCGATGCGATGCTGGCCGTCGACAGGGAAGAGCCGGTCGCTGTCGATGCCCAGAACGAGGGTGCGCGCCGTCACGGTGTGCAGCGCCTCCTCGACGCCGCCGCGGTCACGGCCGACGTCGTGCGAGTTCATGGCCTCGACGAGCGTGATGTAGCTGTTCGCGTCGAACCGGCGGGTGAACTTGTTGCCGTGGAAGTCGAGGTACGACTCCACCGCGAATCGGCCGCCGTGGCCCAACGGCGAGACGTCGGACTGCCAGGAGCGCTGGAAGCGCTGGTTCAGCTCGATGGGGCTGCGGTAGTTCAGCAGGGCCATGCGCCGGGCGAGGGCGAGTCCGCGGTGCGGTCCGTCGCCGTCGGAGAGGTCGTAGTACTCGCCGCCCTGGAATCGCGGATCCATGCGGATCGTCTCCAGCTGCACGGTGTTCAACGCGATCTGGTCGGCCGTGGTGACCGGCGGTGACGACAGCACCGCGAGCCGCTCGACGCGCTCCGGGTGGGTGACAGCCCATTCCAGCGCGTGCATGCCGCCCATCGAGCCGCCGATGACGGCCGCCCACGCATCGATGCCGAGAGCATCGGCGAGGCGCACCTGCGCGGCCACCTGGTCGCGCACCGTGAGGTACGGGAAGCGTGACGCCCACTCGTACCCGTCGGGGGCGATGCTGGCCGGTCCCGTCGAGCCCTGGCATCCGCCGAGCATGTTCGGGGCGATGACGAACCAGCGGTCGGTGTCGAGCGGGGCGCCCTGGCCGATGATCTCCTCCCACCAGCCCGCCGTGGGGTGCCCGGCGCCGGCCTCGCCGCGCACGTGGCTGTCGCCGGTGAGGGCGTGCAGCACGAGGACGGCGTTGTCCTGCGCCGCGTTGAGCGTTCCCCACGTCTCGAACGCGAGGCGGAAGGCGGGAAGCTCCTCGCCTCCCTCGG
>JAGIAK010000080.1 GCA_017744855.1 Microbacterium sp. | reverse complement strand
GACAGCAACACGGGTGAGGAGGTCGTGCACTCGAAGAACGGGCTGCTGACCACCGTCGGCTACAAGCTCGGCGACGGTCCGACGCACTACGCGCTGGAGGGCTCCATCGCCGTCACCGGTTCGCTCATCCAGTGGCTGCGCGACCAGCTCGGCATCATCGACTCGGCCCCCGAGGTCGAGGAGCTCGCGGACAAGGTCGAAGACAACGGCGGCGTGTACATCGTCCCCGCGTTCTCCGGCCTGTTCGCCCCGTACTGGCGCCCGGACGCCCGTGGCGCGATCGTCGGCCTCACCCGCTACGCGAACAAGAACCACATCGCCCGTGCAGCGCTCGAGGCCGTGGCGTTCCAGACGCGGGATGTGCTCGACGCTGTCAACGCGGATGCGGGCGTGGATCTCACCGAGCTGAAGGTCGACGGCGGCATGGTCGCGAACGACGCGCTCATGCAGTTCCAGGCCGACGTGCTCGGCGTCCCGGTCGTGCGTCCGGTGGTCGCGGAGACCACCGCGCTCGGCGCCGCCTACGCCGCGGGCCTCGCGGTCGGGTTCTGGAGCGGTCTCGACGACCTCTCCGCGAACTGGCAGGAGGACAAGCGCTGGGAGCCGTCCATGGAGGCGGACGAGCGCGACCGTCAGCTGCGTCTGTGGCGCAAGGCCGTCACGAAGTCGATGGACTGGGTCGACGACGACGTGCGCTGACCGCGTGACACAGGGCGGCCCCGGAGGAATCCTCCTCCGGGGCCGCCCTCGTCATGAGGACCGCGCGTCATCGGAGAGCAGAGCGAGGAAGGCGCGCGCGATGGTGCGCGGCGTCTGCGCGTGCCAGGCGGCGTACTCCACACGCTCCGGCCCGTCGTCGACCGCGACCGCCACCGTCGACGCCCCGGCGCGTGCCACCACCCCGGGTGCGAGCAGGGACACCGCAAGCCCTGCGGCGACCAGCCCCAGGATCAGTTCGGCGGAGTCCGCCTCGAAGGCCACATCGCGAGACAGCCCTGCAGCCGCGAATGCGCCATCGCTCTGTGCGCGTCCAGACGTGCCTGCCGGGAAGTCGGCGAAGGTGTCGTCGACGAGATCGGCCAGGCGGATGCTGCCGCTCCTCGCGAGCGGGTGCGACGGCGCGACCGCAGCGACCAGCCGGGTGCGGGCGAGCACGCGCGCGGCGACACCGTCGGGGCGGACATCGGCACGGAGACCGAGCAGCGCGACGTCGAGGTCTCCGCGCCGCACCCCCGCGATCAGCGCGTCGCTGTTGCCGACGCTGAGCTCCACCCGCGCGCCGTCGTGTGCGGCGCGGAACCGTGAGATGACCGCAGGCACGTCGACCGCGGTCACGGTGGGGATGACGCCGAGGCGGAGCGTGCCGACGACACGTCCGCCCGCGGCCGCGGCGTCTTCCCTCGCCGCATCCGCCGCCGCGACGGCGATCCGCGCTCTCGCGACGAACGCCTCTCCCGCCTCTGTGGCGCGGACGCTCCGACTGCTGCGCACGAACAGCCGTTGCCCGAGCTCCCGCTCGAGGGCTGCGATCTGGTGGCTCAGCGCGGACTGGGTCACGTGGCACCGCTCGGCGGCGCGCGTGAAGCTGGAGGCGTCGGCCACCTCGACGACGTAGCGGAGCTGTTGCAGGTCCATGCATCCATGATCTCCGTTCATGGGTACCGTGACAACAATGCGTTGGACTCATCCACGGTTCGGAGCGACGCTGGACGCATGAGCAGAATCGGCATACTCCTCCTCACCGCCCTCGCCCCGATGGCCTGGGGAACCACCTACCTCGTGACGACCGAGCTGCTCCCGCCGGGGCATCCGCTGTTCGCAGGACTCCTGCGGGCGCTCCCCGCCGGCCTCATCGCCATCGCTGCAGGTCGCGCGCTGCCGCGCGGAGCCTGGTGGGCGAAGGCGATGATCCTCGGCATCCTCAACATCGGCGCGTTCTTCCCGCTGCTCTTCCTCGCGGCCGAGCGGCTGCCGGGCGGCGTCGCCGCCGCCGTCGCCGGCGTGCAGCCCCTGATCATCCTGGCTCTCGGCTCGCTCGTGCTCCGCGACCGCATACGTCCCCTGACGGCGGCGGCAGCCGCAGCGGGCGCCGGAGGCGTCGCCCTCGTCGTGCTCGGTCCGGCCGCGCGGCTCGACGCCGTCGGAATCTTCGCCGCCATCGGAGGCGTCACGTCGACAGCCGTCGGCATGATCCTCACCAAGCGCTGGGGACGCCCCTCCGGCGTCGGCCCGGTCGCCTACGCCGGCTGGCAGCTCACCGCCGGCGGACTCTTCCTGCTGCCCCTCACGCTCCTGGTCGAGGGGGTGCCGTCGCAGATCGACGGCGGTGCGGCCCTCGGCTACCTGTGGCTGGGGACGGTGGGCGGCCTATTGGCGTACACGCTGTGGTTCCGCGGCATCCAGCAGCTCCCGGTGATCGCCCCCGGACTGCTCGCCCTGCTCTCCCCCGTGGTCGCGACCGTGCTCGGCGCCGCGGTCGCCGGGGAATCCTTCACTGGAGTGCAGATCGTCGGGATGGCAGTCGTGCTGCTCGCACTCGTCGGAGGCCAGCTCGCGGCGAGGCCAAGGGCGACGGCCGACGTCGTGGCCCGCGAGCGAGAGCCGGTGGGCGCCGCGAGCTGACGCGCCGGTCAGTTCTTGCCGAAGAGCTTCTGGATCTCGGCGAGGTCGGTCTCACTGGGAGCCTTGGCTCCGCCGCCGAGGCCGAAGCCCGATCCCGTGGGAGCCGACGGAGCGGCGATGCCAGCGTTCTCCGCTGCCCGCTTCGCCGGGTTTCCCGAGCGCGAACCGCCGGACGACTTGCCCTTCTTGCCACGCTTCGACGAAGCGCCTGGGCGCCCCATGCCCGGCATCGGTCCCATGCCGGGGATGTTCGGGGTACCGCCGCGTGCGACGGTCTTCATCATCTTGGCCGCCTGCTCGAATCGCTGCACGAGCTGGTTGACGTCGGTCACGGTCATGCCGGAACCGCGCGCGATGCGCAGCCGGCGCGAGCCGTTCAAGATCTTCGGGTTGCGGCGTTCGACCGGGGTCATCGAGCGGATGATGGCCTCGGTGCGGTCGATCTCCCGCTCATCGAAGTCGTCGAGCTGCTGCTTCATCTGGCCCATGCCGGGCAGCATGCCCAGCATCTTCTTCATCGAGCCCATCTTCTTCATCTGCTGAAGCTGCTCGAGGAAGTCCTCGAGCGTGAACTGCTCGGTCGCCAGCTTCTCGGCGACCTTGAGGGCCTCCTCCTCGTCGAACGCCTGCTGCGCCTGCTCGATGAGGGTGAGGATGTCACCGAGGTCGAGGATGCGGCTGGCCATGCGGTCGGGGTGGAAAGGCTCGAGGTCTTCGAGGCGCTCACCCGTCGAGGCGAAGATGATCGGACGGCCCGTGACAGAGGCGACCGACAGGGCCGCTCCACCGCGGGCGTCGCCGTCGAGCTTCGACAGCACGACACCGGTGAAGTCGACGCCCTCCTGGAAGGCCTTGGCGGTGTTGACCGCGTCCTGACCGATCATCGCGTCGATGACGAACAGCACCTCGTCGGGGTCGACGGCCTTGCGAATGTCGGCAGCCTGCTTCATGAGCTCGGCGTCGACGCCGAGGCGACCGGCCGTGTCGATGATGACGACGTCGTGCTGGTGGCGGCGAGCGTGCTCGACGCCGTCGCGCGAGACCTTGACGGGGTCGCCGACGCCGTTGCCCGGCTCCGGTGCGTAGATGGTGGCGCCGGCCTGCTCTGCGACCACCTGGAGCTGGTTCACGGCGTTCGGGCGCTGCAGGTCGGCGGCGACGAGAAGCGGGGTGTGCCCCTCGCCCTCGAGCTGCTTGGCGAGCTTGCCCGCGAACGTCGTCTTGCCCGAGCCCTGGAGGCCGGCGAGCATGATCACGGTCGGCGCGGTCTTCGCGAACTGCAGGCGCCGCTGCTCCCCGCCGAGGATCTTGACGAGCTCCTCGTTGACGATCTGCACGACCTGCTGGGCCGGGTTGAGCGCCTTGTTGACCTCGTCGCCGAGTGCGCGCTCGCGCACGCTTGCGGTGAAGTCCTTGACGACAGAGAGCGCGACGTCGGCGTCGAGCAGCGCGCGCCGGATCTCGCGCACGGTGCCGTCGACGTCGGCGGCGGTGAGCTTCCCCTTCGTGCGGAGGTTGCGGAAGGTCTCGGTGAGCCGATCGGAGAGCGTGCCAAACGTAGCCATGGTGCTCTCGATTCTACGCGAGAGGAGCCCCGATGCTCAGCGCGGCACGGAGCTCGTCCAGGTCATGACGTGTCCGGCATCGTGCGGAACGTCCGCGCTAGGTCCAGCTCAGATCGCCGAGCGTGCCGATCGCCCCGGCCAGCACCGCTTCCGGCGTGCCGAGGCCGGCGCCGTGCTCGGCCCACACGCGCAGCGACGACAGCAGGGCCGCCGCGTGGCCGGCCCCGACGATGTCGGCCCTGATCTCGTCCATGCCCGTCGCGCGTGCCGCATCGGAGATCACGCGGGCGAGCCTCGCCTGACGCACGCCGGCTTCGCGGACCAGCTCCTCGTCCAGCCCCATCGCCGATCTGTTGCGCAGCGCCAGAGCCAGCGGATCCGGGGCGAAGCCCTCGACGACATCCTGCAGCACCGCGCGGACCGCCGCGCCGTCGGCGGCTGGACCGAGCGTCGCCAGTGTCGCGGAGGCCGTCGCGATGCGGGCGTCGAGCCCCGACCAGAGCACGTCGCTCTTCGAGGAGAAGTAGTTGAAGAAGCTCGAGCGGCTGACGCCTGCGCGCTGGGTGATGTCAGCCACGGACGTCGCGTCGTAGCCGCGCTCGAGGAACAGCTCGCACGCCGCCTCCGCGAGGGTCTCGCGTGAGGACACCTTGGGGCGACCCGCCCTGTTCGTGCTGCTCATTCCTTCACGCTACCGCGCGCCGCCCTTGCGCAGGTTCGCCAGGGGTATTGTTAGACAGCATCCAATTATTGAAGGGATGGACGTCCCCATGCTCGACATCGTCACCGCCGGACTCGCTCCGGACTACGTTCCTTACCAGGACGGCTGGGAAATGCAACGACGCATCCACGCCGACGTCGTCACCGGCGTACGCCCCGACACGCTCATACTGCTGGAGCACGAGGCCGTCTACACCGCGGGAAAGCGCACAGAGGACCACGAGCGCCCACAGGACGGCACGCCCGTGATCGACGTCGACCGCGGAGGCAAGATCACCTGGCATGGACCTGGACAGCTGGTGGGCTATCCCATCGTGCGGCTGCCGGAGCCCATGGACGTCGTCGCGCACGTTCGCCGCCTGGAGCGTCTGCTCATCGACGTGCTGCGCCCGCTCGGCGTCGACGGCTATCAGGTCGATGGGCGCAGCGGCGTCTGGGTGCGCCGCCCGCTCTCCGAGGACAAGGTCGCCGCCATCGGCGTGCGCGTCCAGCAGGGAGTGACCATGCACGGCTTCGCCGTCAACTGCGACAACACGCTCGCCGGCTTCCGCGGCATCATCCCCTGCGGCATCACCGACGCCGGCGTCACGACGGTGAGCGAGGTCATCGGCGCGCACGTCTCCCCCGCCGACATCCTCGCCGGCGTCATGAACGCCTTCACCGATGAATACGCATCCGCCGAGTACACAGGAGTCCCCGCATGACCGCCGCCCCCGAAGGACGCAAGCTGCTGCGTCTGGAGATCCGCAACGCCGAGACGCCGATCGAGCGCAAGCCGGAGTGGATCAAGACGAAGGCGAAGATGGGGCCGGAGTACACCGCTCTGCATTCGCTCGTGAAGAGCGAGGACCTGCACACCGTGTGCCAGGAGGCCGGCTGCCCCAACATCTTCGAATGCTGGGAGGACCGAGAGGCGACCTTCCTCATCGGCGGATCGCAGTGCACCAGACGCTGCGACTTCTGCCAGATCGACACCGGCAAGCCCGCCGACTACGACACCGACGAACCGCGTCGGGTCGCCGAGAGCGTCGTGCGGATGAACCTGCGCTACGCCACGGTCACCTGCGTCGCCCGCGACGACCTCCCCGACGGCGGCGCCTGGCTGAACGCTGAGACCGTGCGTCAGATCCACGCGATGAACCCGAACACCGGCGTCGAACTCCTCGCGACCGACTTCAACGGCGACCCCGCACAGCTCGGAGTGGTCTTCGACTCGCGGCCCGAGGTGTTCGCCCACAACGTGGAGACCGTCCCCCGCATCTTCAAGCGGATCCGCCCGGCGTTCCGCTACGAGCGCTCGCTCGACGTGATCACCCAGGCGCGTGCCGCCGGGCTCATCACCAAGTCCAACCTCATCCTCGGCATGGGCGAGGAACCGGAAGAGGTCGTGCAGGCACTGCAGGACCTGCACGACGCCGGCTGCGACATCATCACGATCACGCAGTACCTGCGTCCATCGCCGCGGCATCTCCCCGTCGCCCGCTGGGTGAAGCCCGACGAGTTCGTAGGGTTCAAGGAGGAGGCGGAGCGGATCGGGTTCCTCGGCGTGCTCGCCGGTCCGCTGGTGCGCTCCTCATACCGCGCCGGCCGGCTCTGGGCGCAGTCGATGGTGTCGAAGGGACGCGAGATCCCGGCGCACCTCGCGCACATCGCCGAGAGCGCAGACCTGGGGTTCGCGCAGGCGGTCTGAGCGGGCGGATGCCTGATCGATGGGCGCCGGTCAGTCGGCGCTCATCACCGACTGCACGCTGCCGTCCGAGCCGAGGTTCACCAACAGCACGTCGTCGGTCGACCCGGAGTCGAGCGCATACTCCAGCACGGCGAACGGCTCGGATCCGCCGTGCTCATCGGCGAGGATCGTCATGCTCATCAGGCGCAGCGAGCGGATGATGTCGACGGCGTCGTCTCCGCTCACGTCCACGAGCACGTCGACGAGGTCTTCACCGTGCGCCTCCTGCTGCTGCAGGATGAACTCGGTCACCTCACTGGTGCGGTCGTCGACCTCCGAGAGCATGCCGCGGCGTGCCGTCGCGTCGACGTTCTCCAGCCCCGCGATGAGGGCAGCGGCGATGTCGAGAGCCTCAGCGGAGACGTCGTCCTGGTCGGGCGCCGTGAGGTCGACGGTGACATTCTGGTCGCCGAGCTCCACCGTCTCAGACCAGAAGATCGAGCCGTCGGGGCCCGACGACAGGAGTCCGAAGTAGTCGTGTTCGATCGCCATAACGCTATGAAACCAGCCCTGTGCCCACGGCGGTAGTCCCGTCCTCAGCCGACCAGCGACTGGACGAAGACATGGGGCGTGAAACCGGTGAGATCGTCGATGCCCTCGCCCTGTCCGAGCAGCTTGACGGGGATGCCGGTGCGCTCCTGAACGGCCAGCACGAAGCCGCCCTTCGCTGAGCCGTCGAGCTTGGTGAGCACCAGGCCGGTGACGCCGGCGTGCTCGAGGAACGCCTCGGCCTGCATCACGCCGTTCTGGCCCGTCGTCGCGTCGAGCACGAGCAGCACCTCGCTGATCGGCGCCTGCTTCTCGACGACCCGGCGGATCTTGGAAAGCTCGTCCATCAGGCCACCCTTGGTGTGCAGACGGCCGGCAGTGTCGATGATGGCGATCTCGATGCCCTGGTTCTTCGCGAACTCGACGGTCTGGAAGGCGACGGACGCCGGATCCTGCCCCTCCTGCTGGGGACGGACGATCGCTGCTCCCCCGCGCTGCGCCCAGGTGGCGAGCTGGTCGACGGCCGCAGCGCGGAACGTGTCGGCGGCGCCGACGACGACGCTGCGCTGGTAGCCGCGCAGGAACTTGGTGAACTTGCCGATGGTCGTCGTCTTGCCGACGCCGTTCACACCGACCACGAGCACGACGGCCGGACGCTCTGTGAGCTTCAACGTGGTGTCGAACTTCGCGAAGTGCTCCTCGAGGGTCTCGCGCAGCATGCGCTGCAGATCCTTGGGGTCGGTCGTTCGGTAGCGGTCGACCTTCTCCCGCAGCTCGTCGACGATGCGCTCGCTGATGTCCGGGCCGAAGTCGGCCGTGATCAGCGCCGTCTCCAGGTCGTCCCACGTCGTCTCGTCGATGGTGGGCTTGACAAACATGCCGCGCAGTGCGCGACCGAGGGACCAGGACTTCTCCGCCATGAGACCAGCCTAGGCGTAACGGCGCGTTACCTCGCGTGGCGCTCGTTCAGCTGGCCGCAGCCCTGTCCCCCACGCGCTGGCCGACGACGGCCGAGACCCCGTCCTGGCGCATGGACACGCCGTACAGCGCGTCGGCGATCTCCATCGTGCGCTTCTGATGCGTGATGACCAGCAGCTGGGAGCTCTCCCGCAGCTGCTCGAACACCGTGAGCAGACGACCGAGGTTCGCGTCGTCCAGCGCCGCCTCGACCTCGTCGAGGATGTAGAACGGGCTGGGGCGCGCCTTGAAGATCGCCACGAGAAGGGCGACGGCCGCCAGTGAACGCTCGCCGCCGGACAGCAGCGACAGGCGCTCGATCTTCTTGCCGACGGGACGCACGGACACCTCGATGCCCGTGGTGAGCATGTTCTCGGGATCCGTGAGCGTGATGCTCCCTGAGCCGCCGGGGAACAGCAGCGGGAACACCTCGCCGAACGCCGCCTTCGTGTCCTCGAACGCAGCGGCGAAGATCGTCTGCATCCGCTCGTCGAGGTCGGCGATGATCGTGAGCAGATCCTGCCTGGTTTGGGTGAGGTCGGCGAGTTGCTCGGTGAGGAACGCGTGCCGCTGCTCGAGCGCGGCGAACTCCTCGAGCGCCAGCGGGTTCACGCGACCCAGCTGGGCGAGCTTGCGCTCCGCCTCAGCCAGACGCCGCTGCTGTACGCGCCGATCGAAAGGCACCGATCCCTCGTCGACGAGTTCCCCTTCGGGAATGGACGCGCCGGGATCGTGGGGAACCAGCTGGTCGGGGCCATATTCCGCAATGAGAATATCCTCGTCCAACGCCAGTTCCGATGAGACCCTCTCCAGAAGGCTGGTCAGGTGCAGCTTCTTCTCATGGATCTGCAGCTCGAGCCCGTGCACGCTCTCGGTGAGCCCTGCGAGGCGATCCCGCAGCGTCGCCTCCTGGGCGCGCAGCGCCGTCAACTCCTCGTTCTGCGCCGATCGCGCGGCCTCGGCCTCGGCCAGCGCGACCCGGGCCTCGGTGACCGACCGGTCGAGCGAGTCAAGGATGCGGGGCAGCTCGCCGGCCACCGCGGATGCTGCGTCCCGCTGCGCACGACGGATCACGGCTCGACGGGCGGCCTCGGCCGCCGCGTCTCGCTCCTGCTCGCGCTGGCGCTCCAGGCTCGCGACCCTCGACTGGGCGGCGCGCACACGTTCGCGGAGCGTCTCGATCTCCAGCCGCGCCCGCACCTCGCCCTCTCGGGCCAGCTCCAACGCCTCCAGCAGACCATCCCTCGCCGAGGCATCGAGCACGGGACGAGGTGCAGCGACAGCATCGTCCAGAGCCCTCTTCGCGGTCTCGGCCTTGCTCTCGGCATCCGCTACGGTGGCCTGCGCCTGGGCGAGCCCCGCCTCCAGACGCTCGCACTCGGCGACGGCGGACTCGTGCCGCACGGTGATCCGGTTGACCTGCTCGGCGTGGCTCGCGAGAGCCGCATCGTGCTCGCGGAGCGCCCGCAGCGCGTCCTTCGCGAGCCGCCTCGTCGTCTCCACGGCCTCGTTCGCGTCGTCACGCGCCTCACGAAGCGAGTCGACGACGACCTGCACCTCGTCGAGTCGCTCGCGCGCGGCATCCCGCTCGGCGGCCAGCTCCAGACGTGACCGCTCGCCCCCAGACCCTGTGCGCAGAGTCTGCGCGGTCACGACGTCGCCCGCCACCGTGACGACGGTCGTCGTCGTGTCTCCCGTCACGTCGAGCGCGGTTCGAGCGGACCGCGCAGCGTCGAGGTCTCCGGCGATGAGAACGTGCGCGAGGATGCCGAGCACCCCGTCCGGAGCCGCCACGGTCTCGACCGCCGGCGTCACGCCCGGGATCGAGGGATGGACGACGTCGGGGCGGATCGCGTCGGCGACGACGAAGTCCACCACGCCCCTGTCGTGCGCCGCGGCGAGGGCGAATGCATCGCCCGCACTGTCCACGAGCACCCCCTCGGCGAGGGGGCCGAGAACAGCGGCGACAGCCGCCTCGAAGCCCGCCTTCACCTGCACCGAGTCTCCGACGAGTCCTCGCACACCGTGGCCGCCGGCCTTCACGATCTCCGCCGCACCGCCCGAGAGCGCGAGCGCGCTGCTGAGCGCCGCGGCCTTCGCGGTCAGGGCGTCGACCTCGCGCTCCGCCGCGTGCAGGCGCTCGCGCAGCGTCTCCCGCTCGGCCTCCGCTGCCGTCGCCGCGCGCTGGGCGCTCTCGTAGGCCGCTGAGTGCTCGGCGGCCGTGCCCTCCGGCGCCTCCGCGTCGTCGATCAGCTCCAGCGCTTCCGCAGCCTCGCGACGCCGCACCTCCGCGGCCTCCAACGCGTTCTGCTGCCGGAGCACGGCGCCGCGCACGGCCGCCAGCGCAGACGCCGCGGCATCCGCCGTCCCCCGGAGCGCCGTGAGGCGCATGTCGTACTCGGACACGAGCGCGCTCTGCTCGGCGATGTCGACGTCGAGGGTGTCGAGCTCCGCCCTGGCGTGCACGACCTCGCGGCTCGCCGCGGCCGCCGCGTCCTGCGCGTCCCCGAGTCCTGCGGAGATCTCGGTGATCTCGTCCTTCGCCTCGTCGATCGTGCTTTGGGTGACGGTCACCGCGGTGACCGCCGCGTCGTCCTCCTCCGAGCCGAGGAGCGCGAGTCGCTGATTGGCGAGCGTGAACAGCCCGCGCATGCGCTCCTGCACCTGCTCGAGTCCGAAGGCGACGCTCCGCGCGTGGTCGACCGCGACGGAGTTCTGGTCCTGCTCGAGGCGGGTGATGCCCGCCCTCACGGCCTCGGCCTGGTCCGACAACACAAGCCGCTCGGTGTGGCGTTCGTGCTCCGTGCGCGTGTGGTCGGCGAGAGCCGCGCGCAGCGCCACCACGTCGTCGGCGAAGATGCGCGCCTTCGCGTCCCGCACCACCGCTGCGATCGTCTGCGCCTCGCGCGCGATCTCCGCCTGCCGTCCCAGCGGCTTCAACTGCCGCCGGATCTCCCCCGCGAGGTCGCTGAGGCGCGTGAGGTTGGTCTCCATCGCATCGAGCTTGCGGAGTGTCTTCTCCTTGCGGCGACGGTGTTTGAGGATGCCGGCCGCCTCCTCGATGAAACCTCGACGGTCCTCGGGCGACGCCTGCAGCACCGTGTCGAGGCGCCCCTGTCCGATGATCACGTGCATCTCGCGCCCCAGACCGGAGTCGCTGAGCAGCTCCTGCACGTCGAGCAGACGGCATCCCTCGCCGTTGATGGCGTACTCGCTCGACCCGTTGCGGAACAGCGTGCGGCTGATCGTCACCTCGGCGTAGTCGATCGGCAGCGCACCGTCGCTGTTGTCGATCGTGAGCTGCACCTCCGCACGCCCGAGCGGGCCTCGCGTCGAGGTCCCGGCGAAGATGACGTCTTCCATCTTGCCGCCGCGCAGCGTCTTCGCGCCCTGCTCCCCCATCACCCAGGCGAGGGCGTCGACGACGTTCGACTTGCCGGAGCCGTTGGGCCCGACGATGCAGGTCACGCCGGGTTCGAAGACGAAGCTGGTCGGCTGCGCGAACGACTTGAACCCTTTGAGAGTCAGGCTCTTCAGATGCACGGGAGCACCGCTCTTTCGGGGAGAATCACGCCCATACGCTACCGGAATCCCGCGTGATGGCGGGCATCCCGCGCGGGTTCCCGCCGAACCAGACCCACCGCGACACGCCGTGCGACACGCCCGGTGCTTGACTCTGCCTGAGAATCTTCGCTACCGTGAACCTCCGGATCGCCACACGAAAGGAGGTTACCGATGATGATTCAGCTCAACGCACAGGCCACTGGCCTCGCCGCGCGTGTCCACGCCGCGCCGCGCTCTGCGCACTCGGTAACCGCCGGCGTCCGCTGCAGCGCGATCTCGTAGAACCTCGCCAGGAGAACTCTGCCCGTAGTCGGGCGAACTCTGTCGTCCTCTCGAGATCCCGCCACCGATCCTCTTGGATCGCGGCTCTCCGCTGACCCCACCCGTCACTCGGGTGTCTCCGGGTCCTGCACACTCCCGCGCCCCGCCGTCGACCGTCGCGACACGACGTGCCGTCTGCTGCCGTCGGCGACCGGCGCATCCGCATCACACCATCACTCCCATCGAAGGACACATCGTGAACACCACGTTGCACCGCTCCACCACCCACCCTCCGGATACCGCGGACCGCAAGGTCCTCGAGCTCCCCGATCCCGGTGACCTGCGCGAGCTCCGCCTCGCCGATCGCCTCACGTTCCGCTTCGGGCTCTGGCTGCTCGGGCGGGCGCAGCGTCCGCGCCGCCAGCCGTCCCTCGCACCGCTCGAGGATCCGCTGCGCCGACGCGAGCGCACCCTCAGCCCCGCCGAGTCGGCGGCGCTGCTCCACTACCAGCTGCACCACCAGCTGCGCTGACAGGAGAGACGATGAACAGCGTCCCCCTCACCGATGGTGCCGTCCTGCGTCCGCTCGTGCTCCCCGCACGGGCGGACGTGGGCGGCGCCGCCGACTTCCTCGACTACGCACGCGTCCGCAACGAGGTGTTCTTCGAAGCGACAGGGCGTACCGATGACAGCTTCGAGCCGGAAGCGCTCCTCCCGCTGCTGCATTCGGATCGCGACCAGACCCGCCAGCAGTGGACCATCGTCGAGCACGGCACCGTGATCGGCGTCGCCACCCTCAACATCCTCGCCGACTCGGCAGGACGCTCGGCGTTCCTCACGCTGGGCCTGCTGAGCGTTGCGTGGGGACGCGGCATCGGCACGGCGGCGTACTCGCAGCTCGAGAAGCACGCCGCGTCCGTCGGGGTACGGCGGCTCATGCTGTGGGCCGAGCACACCGACGGCGGGGAGCCTCGCCTCGACGCACCGACGGGTTTCGGTTCCGTGCCCCTCACGCGCGGCGCCCGCTTCCTGGTGCGCAACGGATACACGCTGGAGCAGGTCGAGCGCGTGAGCGAGCTGGTGCTCGACGATGCGCTGCCCGAGATCGTCGAGGCGCGGCAGCGTGAAGCCGCCGCACACGCCTCGGACTACGACGTGGTGAGCTGGACGCTGCCGACCCCCGCCGAGCACGTGGCCGGGTACGCGCATCTGAAGAGCCGCATGTCCACGGACGCGCCAGACGCCGACATGGACATGCCTGAGGAGTTCTGGGACGCCGACCGGATCGCCCGCCACGACGAGCGCTACCTCGCACGCGGCAGCACCGTCCTGGTCACCGCCGCTCGGCATCTGGCGACCGGTGAGCTGTGCGCCTACACCGAGTTGTCCGCGGAGCCCGGCATCGGCACCGTGACCCATCAGGAGGACACGCTCGTGCTCGCCGACCACCGCGGACACCGCCTGGGCATGCTCGTGAAGACCGCAGGCCTGCGCGCCTGGCACGGGATCCGCCCCGACTCCCCTCGCGTCGTGACCTACAACGCCGAGGAAAACCGTCCGATGCTCTCGATCAACGAGGCCATCGGCTTCACACCCATCGCCTACGAAGGCGCCTGGAAGAAGGACCTGACATGACGACCGTCGCACTGACGATCACACCCCTGACCGTTCCGGCGACGCTCGACGCCGATGACGCGGCCGAGTTCCGTCACTACGGCGAGCTGAACGCCCTCATCTGCGACGAGGCCGTAGGGCTGCCCGGGTTGGCGCCGGATGCCGCGCAGATGCTGCCGGCCTGGCAGGACACCGCAGACACCCTGCACCTCGGCTTCGTCGCTCGCGAGGGCGACGAGATCGTGGGCATGGTGACCGTGGACTACGCGCAGGAGGACGGTGCGAACACCGCATCGGTGGACGTGCTCCTTCCGCGCGCGTACGAGGGCAGAGGCGTCGAGGACGCCCTGCTCGCTCATGCGGAGGCGGACGCGAGCGCTCGCGGACGCAGCATCCTGCAGCTGTGGACGCTGCACCGGCCAGAGGAATCGGAACGGATGCTGACGCCGCGTACCGGGTGGGGCCGGGTTCCTTCGAACCCGTTGTCCGATCTGGCCGAGCGCTCCGGCTACGCGTTCGAGCAGGTGGAGCGCAACAGCGAGTTCACCATGCCCGAGGACGACTCCGCCGTGCGCACGGCCCTCGCCGATGCGCTCGCCGCGGGCCACCGGATCGTCAACGTCAACGACGCGCTGTTCTACTACGTGCTCGGCGAGAACGCCGGCTACCGGTACCCGACGGCCGCGCGGATCTGGGCGGCGGACTGGCATCCGG
>JAGIAK010000007.1 GCA_017744855.1 Microbacterium sp. | reverse complement strand
CGGTGCTCGGGAACTGGCCGGTGACGGCGGAGTCGTCGACGAGGGCGCCGGTCACGTAGAACGCGCCGGGCAGGTCGGTGACCATCGCGTCGATCTGGCCGCCCTTGAGCGCCAGCACGACGTCGTCGACGGTGTTGAAGACGCTGAGGTTCGCGTCGCCGAGCTGCTTCTTGGCGACCGTGTAGCTGGTGGTGCCTGCCGCGACGCCGACCTTCGCCTTCTTGAGATCGTCGATCGTGGTGGCGGATGCCGCCGGCGAGCTGTTCAGTGCGACGACCGCCTGCGTGGTCGTGTAGTACGGCGAGGAGAAGTCGACGGCCTTCTTGCGCTCGTCGGTGACCGAGAACTGCTGGATGTTGACGTCCCAGTCCTTCGGGCCCGGCGCGATCGCCGCGTCGAAGCCGGTGCGCACCCAGACGATGTCGGAGGAGTCGAACCCGAGCTGCTCGGCGACGGCGTTGGCGACCGCGCTCTCGAAGCCCTTGCCGTTCGACGCGTCGTCGTCGACGAACCAGGGCTCGTAGTCGATCTCGCCGGTCGCGATGGTGAGCTTGCCGGGTGTGACGGTCTGCAGCTCCCCGTCGGCGCCGGCGCTGGGCGCGGCGGTCGAGGTGCCTGCGCACGCGGCCAGGGACACGGCGGCGGAGACGGCGATGACGGCCGCTGCGGCGCGGCGAAGGGTGCGGGAGACGGGCACGTTTACTCCTGAAGAGTGTTCGGGTTTTGGTTAAGAGTAGGGGACTCGGCGAGACGCCAATCGGCGAAGTCGAAACCTGGGGACACGAAGCAGGAGACGAGCACCTCGACGGCGTCGAGCGGCCGAGCGGCCTGCCAGACTCCGGCCGGCACCAGCACCTGCGCAGCATCCGTCGGGCCGAGCACGATCGTGGTCGCCGCGCCCGGCTGGTCTCCGTCGCCTCCGAGGCTCAGCTCGAGCCGACCCGGTCCGTGCCAGAGCCATAGCTCGTCGCTCGTGACGACATGCCATTCGCTGCGTTCGTCGGCCTGCAGCAGGTAGTGGATGCAGGTGCCGGCCGGCCTCTGGCCGCTCGGGGTGTCGACGGCGAGCGGGCTCGTCCAGGTGCGGCGGAACCAGCCGCCCTCGGGATGCGGGGCCAGGTCGAGGCGCTCGGCGGTGGCGGGGCGTGCGGTCACGAGGTCGCTCCTGTCTGCTGCGGGAAGCCGGATGCCGCGAACCGCAGTTCACCGGCGATGACGGTGGCCGCCGCGCGGCCTTCGCCCGCCTCGACGAGCTCGGCGATGGCGTCGGGCCCTGCCGCGACGTCGAAGAACGCAAGGTCGGCGAGGGCGCCGACCGCGAGATAACCGGTGCGGTCGGGACCGACGTCGATCCCCATCGCGTGGGCGCCGCCGATGGTCGCTGCTCCCAGCAGCCTGGCGTGCAGGTCGCGGTCGGTGTAGCCCTGTGCTCTGGCCATGCGGGCGAGTTCGGCGACGTCGCCGAGCACGTCGAGCGAGGGGCTCGACGAGAGCGAGTCTGTGCCGACCGCGATGGGGCTGCCCTCGCGGAGGTAGGCGGCGATGGGCGGCTCCTCCAGGCCGATCACGGCGTTCGACCGCGGGCAGAGGGCCACCGTGGTGCGCCGCTCGCGCAGGATCGCCCTGTCGCGGGCGCTCATGTAGACGCCGTGGGCGATGTGGCAGTCGGGTCCGAGCACGCCGAGCTGGTCGACGAACTCGGTCGCGCTGGTGCCGAACCCGGCGGCGCGCAGTTCCTGGAAGCTGCCGAGTCCCGCGGTGTGCCAGGCCTGCGGATGCTCGTGTGCGAACTCGCTCTCGAACGCGGCCTCGCCGAGGTGGATGTGGATGCGCCCGCCGCGCTCGCGCACGATGTCGGGGATCTCCAGCAGCGGCTCGATGTCGAGCGAGTAGGGGGCGTGCGGCGAGAGCCCGGTGCCGGGCGGGGTCGGCAGGGCGTCCAGCGCCTGTTCGACCTGCGCGCGTCCGGTGCGCGCCCAGTCGGCGTTGGTCCAGCTCATCACCTCCCAGTAGGTGATGCCGTGCAGGCGGGCGTCGTGCAGGGCGGATGCCGCCACGGCATCCGTCACCACGTCGGCGACGGCCGTCGTGCCGCCGCGCAGCGCGAGGTCGGCGCCGGCAGCCGCGTCGGCCGCCCAGTCCCTCCCCGCCTCGTACACGGGGTCGAACGCGCGCACCCAGTCGTCGAAGCCGTCGTAGCGGCCCTGACCGACCGGCGCCATGCCTGTGTACTGCAGATGCGTGTGCGCGTTGACGAGGCCGGGGGTGAGCACGCCGGGCCAGTGCACCTCGCGGTGCTCTGCACCCCGTTCCGACAGCGAGCGCAGCACCCAGGCCCGCTCCCCCACGTGCACGATGCGGCCGTCGCGCACGGCGACCGCCCCGTCGGCGATGGGCGGGGCGGTGACCGGCACGACGAGCCCTGCGGAGTACACGGTGATCATGCGGAGGCTCCCCGGTACCGCGGCGAGCGCCAGTCGTCCTGCGCCTCGGTCTGCGCCGCGCTGCGCCGGCCGATGTCGTCGCCGCGCACCTCGAGGGCGGCGAGGGCGATGGCGTGATCCGCCTCGGCGGGGAACGGATGCAGGCCCGGCGCGAGCTCGGTGCCGAGCAGCTGCTCCACGGCGCCTAGCTGCACGGCGAAGGAGAGGTCCATGATCTCGATCGGGTTGCCCTCGGCGGCCGCGAGGTTCACGCAGCCACCACGAGCGATGAGCAGTCCACCGACGCCGGCGCGGTCGACGTACGGGCCGACAGACACGAGGGCGGCGAGGTCGACGTCGACCTCTCCTGGCACCCCTCCGGCCACGGCCACGATCGCGGCGTCTGCGAGCACCGACGCGTCGACGGTGTGCGGGGCCCCTGTGGCCGACACGACGAGCGCCCCCGGCGCCAGGTCGGCCAGGCGGCCGATGTGGTGCCCGTCGTGGGCGGCCTTCAGCGCGCGCACCGGGTCGGTCTCGGCAACCGCCACGTCGGCGCCGAGGGCGCGGAGGTGCGCGGCGACGCCCTCCCCCACCGGGCCGTAGCCGATCACGACGGCGGGCTGGTCGCGCACGGTGACACCGCCGGCATCGAGCACGTCGGCGATCGCGAACACGCACGACTGGCCGGTGCCGTAGCGGTTGTCGAACGAGGTCTTCATGGGTGCGTCGTTCACGGCGATCACCGGGATCTCCAGCAGCCCCTGCCGCTGCATCACGCGCAGCGGGGTCAATCCGCTGGTGGTCTCCTCCGCCGCTCCGCGGAGCCCCGCGGCGAGACCCTCCTCGTGCGCGAGGCGGATCAGGTGCGAGCCGTCGTCGAGCAGCAGATCGAGACTGCGGCGCAAGAAGGCGACGGCCGCCTCGCGCTCGGCGGAACCGGTCAGCGACGGATCACCGGCGACGGGGATGCCGCGGCCGCGCAGCACCTCGGCGACCTCGACGTCGATCTCGTCGGGATGGGCGTACACCGACACGTCGGCGCCGGCATCGCGGAGCAGCAGGGCCAGCTGCGCGGTCTTGGGCTCGAGCACCATCGCGATGCCGATGCGGATGCCGCGCACGACGCCTGCCGCGGCGAGGCGGCGGGCGATCGCGGCGGAGACGGGCATGTGGGCGCCGGCCGCGTCGACACGGTCCTCCGCGGTGACGCGCACGGGCAGGGGCCCGTCGCCGAGCAGGATGTCGGGGTCGCCGCCCGGCGCGAAGGTCACGACTCCGGGGGTTCGCGCCGACCCGTCGAGGACGTGCGCGCCGAGGTCGCGGAGCAGGCGACGGAGCTCGCCGGCCACGGCATCCGAACCCTGCACGGCGACGCGCCGTCCGGCGACGAGGAGGTTGGTGTCGCGGGCGAATCGGCGCACGAGACGTTCGGCGGAGGTGCGCGGGTCGGTCACTCTTGAAAGCGTAGTGCGGCCGGATCGCGAGGCCGTCACCGCGACGACGCCGTGTGACGACGGGCACGACGCCACCGTCAGTCGCCGTCCTCCACCGGCCACCAGCGACTGCCGATCACCTTCGGATCGGTGCCGACGCGGGAGATCGCGCGCTCGATGACGTCGATGTGCTCCGGGTCGTCGACGGTGACCTCGGCGCGCACGTGCACCTCGGCCCGCTTGCCGTGGCGCACGCGCACCGACCTCAGCGTGAGCTGCGGATGGGTCGCCGCCTGCAGCAGCAGCGCGCGCACCCGCTGCTCGCTCTTCTCGCTCGTGGTCGCCTCGAGCACGAATTCCTGCAGGGGTCCGCCATCGGCGCCGTCCTCCGACGCCTCCTCCTCGGCACCGGCCTTCAACCTCCGGTTGAGCGCGGTGCTCAGCGGCCGCAGCAACACGTTCGTCGCGGCGACGAGCAGCGCGCCGCCGATCGCGAGCAGGGGCATGCCGGCTCCGGCGAGCGAGCCGACCGCGGCCGCGCACCACAGCGTCGCCGCCGTGGTGAGACCGCGGATGTTCAGGCCCTCGCGCAGGATCACCCCGGCGCCGAGGAAGCCGATGCCCGAGACGACCTGTGCCGCGACGCGCGTGGGGTCGGCGGTCTCGCCTGGCAGCGCCTGCGCGCCGAGGATGACGAACAGCGCGGCACCCAGCGAGACGAGGGCGTTGGTGCGCATGCCGGCCGTGCGCATGCGCCACTGGCGTTCGAGTCCGATGAGGGCGCCCAGCCCCGCCGCCAGCGCGGCGGTGAGGAGCAGGGCGCCCGTGTCGAGGAGGCTCATGCCCCTCAGCCGGCGATGCGCTCGCGGAGGGCGTCGAGGTCGGCGCCGGAGAGGCCGCCGCCGCGCAGGTACTCGGCGGACCCGCCGCGCTCGTCGACCCAGGCGAATGCGGCCTCGATCGCCTGCGGGGGCGTGGCGGTGACGAGATCGGTGATCGCGGGCACGAGCGGCATGCCCCAGCTCTTCGCGCGCTCCAGCATCCGCTCCGCCCACTCGCCGGCGAGGTTCGACTGGCTCAGTGCGTAGTCGGCGACCACGGCGGTGCGATCGGCGCCGGCCGCGTCGAGCAGCAGGGCGGTCGCGACCCCTGTGCGGTCCTTCCCCGCTGTGCAGTGCACGAGCACGCCGCCGTACGAGGCGTCGGCCGGCCGCGCGACGAGGCGGGCGACCTCCGCGAACGACTCGGCGGCGGCGGCCAGCATCCCGACGTAGAGCTCGGCGAGGGAGGGGATGCGCGAGAGCATCTCCCGTGCCGCGTCGTCGCCGAGGTCGGATGCCGACGGCATCCCGGTCATCGACCCCTCCAGCAACGGCAGCTCGACCGACGCGAACGCGCGCTCCTCGCCGAGCCGGTTGGGGGCGTCGACCCGCTCGAACTCGCTGCGGAAGTCGACGATCGTGCCGATCGGGCTCTGCGCCAGGGTGCGGATGCCGTCGGCGGTCGTGCCGGCGAGGGCGTCTGACCGGTACAGCACGCCCGTGCGGGTGACGCCGCCCGCGGCGAGCGGCGTGCCTCCGGTGTCCCTGGAGTTGTAGGTTCCGGCGATGATGGCGCTCACGCGACCTCCTCTTTCTGTGGTGCGGCGGCCGCGGTGCGGCCCGCCTCGTAGGCGTCACGGCGCAGCACTCGGCGCAGGCCGGGCAGCGTGAGCAGCGAGGCGAGCACGGCAGCGGCCGCGACGAGGTACAGGGCCGTGTAGTTCTTGTCGCCGCCGGCGATCGGGTCGCTGCCGCCGATGAGCACGACGAACGGTGCGATCGCGGGGGCGATCGACTGCGGAAGGGTCTTGGCCATGTTGAAGATGCCGAGGTACTTGCCCTCCTCGCCGGCGGGGAGTGTGCGCATCGCGAGGGCGAGGTCGACCGCGTAGTAGGCGCCCAGCGCGAAGCCGGCCAGCAGCGTGCTCACCCAGAACACCGAGACGTCCTGCGTGAACGCCTTCAATAGCAGCGACAGCGCCATGATGAGCGCGGAGCCCACGATGAAGGGACCGTAATTGCCCCGGCGCGAGGCGAGATAGCCGCAGGCGAAGGCGGCTACGAAGTTCAGCGCGGCTCCGGCGAGGGTGGCCGTGGAGGTGAGCGAGGCGGCCGACACCTGATCCATGCCCAGTCGCACCATCAGGTAGAAGAGGCCGAACGTCGAGACCACCGTGTAGCCGAACTGCATGGTGGCGCGCTGGATCCACACGAGCGAGAACATCGGCGCCCTGAACGGGTTGAAGAGGAAGGCGCGGAACACCTGCAGGATCGAGCCGCGCGAGTCGTCGACGCGCTCGACCTGCGGGTCGGGGATGAGGGCGCACACGATCACGACGATGACGACGGCGACCACAGGCATGGCGAGCACGACCACGGTGAGGTTCGACGCGAAGAACGCGGCGACGAGCATCGCAGGCACCATGCCGAGGAAGCCGATGGCCCCGAAGATGCCCGACGCCTTGGCGCGCTGCTCCTCGGGGACCTGATCGGCCAGCAGAGCGGAGAGCGAGGCGAGGGTGGCGTTGTAGGCCGCCTGCGAGAGCACCCAGGCGAGGACGAGCACGGGGATGTTGGGCGCGACCGCGATGAGCACGGCCGCGAGGATGCCGCCGACCACGCCGCCGATGAGCCAGGGGCGGCGGCGGCCGAAGCGGCTGCGGGTGCGATCGGACAAATGTCCGAAGATCGGGTTGGCGATGAGGGCGGCGAGTGCGCCGAGCGCCGTGACGAGTCCGAGCGCGCCCTCCTTCTCCGCCTCGGGCACGAGCTGGAGCACCTTGAGCGACAGGGTGACCACGAGCGGGGTGACGAGGGCGCCGAGAGCGGCGAGCTCGATGAGAGCGAACAGATAGATGCGTGACATCGGGACGCGCGTCTGCGGGGTGGGGGGAATGGTGTGCATGGGTCCTTCCTCGGTCCGTGTGGTCCCTCATTGGACCAGCCGATCCCTTCCCAGGGGAAAAAAACTTAGTGACGACTAAGTTAATTCAGCCGACGATATCGCGCGGATTCCCGCGGCGCAACAGTTCCTCCGAAATTCACTTAGTGACGACTAGGTTTTATGGTCTACTGGAGCGGATGCCATCCGCCGCAGCCGCTCCGACGAAGGACCACGCCATGACCGACGCCCCCACCGCACCCGCCGACACCCGCGTCGACGCGCTGATCCGGCGCATGACGATCGAGGAGAAGATCGGCAGCCTCCTCGTCGCGCGCATCGTGACGGGTGCGGACGGCACCCTCTGGGAGGGCACGGATAACGAGTCGCCGTTCGGCTTCTCCCCCACCACGGAGCTGATCCGCGACCGGCACGTCACGCATGTCACCCTGATGAACCCGGCGCCCGTCGCCGACCTCGCGCGATGGGGGCGCGGCATCCGCGAGCTCGCCGACTCCACCCGACTCGGCATCCCCGTCTCCGTGGCCTCCGACCCCGTGCACGGACGCAGCCGCAACCATGCCGTCGCGATGACCGGCGGCGGCTTCACACCCCTCCCCGAGCCGATCGCCCTGGCCGCGACGCACGACCCCGCTCTCGTGCGAGAGGCCGCGCGCATGATCGGCGAGGAGCTGCGGGCCGCCGGCATCCACATCGCGCTGCATCCGATGGCCGACCTCGCCACCGAACCCCGCTGGGCGCGCGTCTCCGGCACCTTCGGCGAGGACCCGCAGCTGGCCGCCGAGCTCGTCGCCGAGTATGTGCGCGGCCTCGACGAGTCCGGTGTCGCCGCGACCGTCAAGCACTTCCCCGGCGGCGGACCGCAGCGCGGCGGGGAGGATGCGCACTTCGAACACGGAGCGCACACCGTCTACCCCGGCGGCCGCTTCGACGAGCATCTGCGTCCCTTCGCCGCGGCGATCGAGGCCGGGGTGGTGCGGGTCATGCCCGGCTACGCCGCCCCGCTGGGGCTCGACTACGACGAGGTCGGCTTCGCCTTCGAGCGCCGTCTCATCTCCGGCGTCCTCCGCGAGCGGCTCGGCTTCGACGGCGTCGTCGTCACCGATTTCAACATCGTGCACGGCATGCGCCTCCCCCGCCTCGGCGTCGAGCTGCCGGTGCGCGCCTGGGGGATGCTGCACGCCGACCCCGCCGAGCGGGTCGCCCGCCTGCTCGACGCGGGCGTCGACCAGTTCGGCGGGGAGGACGACCCGGCTCCGGTGCTCGAGGCACTCGACCGCGGACTCGTCACGGAGCAGCGCATCGACGAGTCTGTGCGCCGGGTGCTGCGAGAGAAGGAGCGGCTCGGTCTGTTCGACGACGCCGGCGCCCTCGACGTCTCCCCCGACGAGGTCGCCGGACGGATCGCCGTCGACGAGAACCTCGCGATCGGCGAACGGGTGCAGCGGGCATCCGTCGTCGCCTTGCAGGGCGCACCCGTCGCGCTCTCCCCGACCTCCCGCGTCTACGTCGAGGGGATGGCATCCGACGCCCTCGACGGTCGTGCGGTCGCCGTCGCCGATCCCGCGGACGCCGACCTCGCCGTGCTGCGGATCGGCGCCCCCTTCGAGCAGCGCGACGGCATGCTCGAGCAGGGCTTCCACAGCGGCTCCCTGGAGTTCCCCGCCGAGGAGATCGCCCGGATCGCGGCGATCGCGGCGCGGGTGCCGACCGTGGTCGATGTGTTCCTCGACCGCCCGGCTGTGCTCACCCCGCTCGCCGAGCTCGGTGTGACGCTGGTCGGCACCTTCGGCGTCGACGACGAAGTGCTGCTCGACGCGGTGACCGGTCGCGCGGCCACGACCGGACGGCTGCCGTTCGACCTTCCTCGCTCCATGGCAGCCGTCGAGGCGTCCCGTGAGGACGTGCCCTTCGACACCGCCGACCCGCTCTGGCGGTTCGGCGAGGGGCTCAGGTGGTCCCCCGTCATCTCGTAGGGTTCTAGGGTGAGCAGTTCCGAGACCCCGTCAGACGGCGACAAGCGCGTGGCGCGCGGCGACGCCCGCCGCAGTCGCATCCTCGCGGCCGCCACCACGGAGTTCGGCCGCAGGGGGTACGAGTCCACCCGCATCGCCGACATCGCCCGCTCGGCCGGTGTCACGGATGCCGGGGTCCTCCATCACTTCTCCACGAAGCACGAACTGTTCATGGCGGTGGTCGAGCGCCGCGAAGAGGTGTACCAGACGATCACGCTGCCCACCGACTCCGTGCGCTCGCTGTTCGACCAGTTCATCGCGGCCGTCCGGCGCGCGGCCGAGGAGCCGGAGCTGCTGCGCTTCCGCGTGATGCTCACCGGCGCCTCCCGCATCGAGGGGCATCCGGTCGAGGGGCGCGCCCAGCGCACGCTGGAGAGCGCGCTCGACTCGCTGATCCCTCTCGTCGAGGAGCGGATCGCCGCGGGCGAGATCGCCGAGGGCACCGACCCCCAGCAGCTCATCCTCGAGCTCCTCGCGCTCAACGAGGGCATCCGCGACCAGTGGTCGACGCTGCCCGACCGCATCGACTACGTCGCCGTGTTCACGGCGGCCGCGAACGGGCTCTACGAGCGGGTCCGCGCGAGCTAGTCGGTCCCACCGCGGCTAGCATGCAAAGGTGACCCCGATCGACGACATCTCCATCGGCGGCGAGATGATCCGCCTCAGCCAGTTCCTCAAGTTCTCCGGACTCCTCGACTCCGGCGGCGACGCCAAGGAGGTCATCATCGACGGCTTCGTGCGCGTCAACGGCGAGGAGGAGCGCCGCCGCGGCCGGCAGCTGCACGACGGCGACACGGTCACATTCGAGGGGCGCACGGTCCGCGTCCGCCCCTGAGGCGATCGCTGCCGATCGGCGAAAGTTCGCTGTCGCAGCGGACGACGGACGCACAGGGAACTCAAAAGGTCAACCTGATTTCTGGGATGGTCGGGCACCTCCCTTCTTCGTTGGATGGAAGCAAAACGAAGACGCTCACGTGTGAGCCCGATCAGGAGGTTTCCATGAAATCTGCGAAGAAGTTGTTCATCGTCGGAGCGGTCGCCGCGGCGTGCGCCCTGGCGATCCCGGCCCCCGCATCGGCAGCGGAGACGAGCACCGCCAGCGTCGCTGCGACGTTCGGCTCGCCGACGGCCACCACGTTCTCGTCGTACTACCCGTCGTACTCGTACTCGTACTACGCGCCCGGGTACTACTACTACGGCTACACGTACACCACGACCTGCGGGTCCGGGTCGTGGACGTATTACCCGACCTGGGGAACCAACTGCTGCAAGCCGATCGCCACCCACCCTGGCTCCTGCTACTTCGGCTGCGGGCACACGGGCGGCGGCAGCACCCCGCCGAGCATCCCGGGCGGCGGAACGGGCACCGGCTCCTGATCGGCGACAGCGAGTCGTCGGCCCTTCCGGCTCGCTGTCGCCAGTGACACATCGACTGCGCCTGCAGGTCGCACGCGGCGTGTCACGGATCGGAGCGACGGTACCCGACGAGGATTCTTCCGGTACTGGTCGGAAACCCGTTCTCTGATCGAGGCGGTCGGACGTCCGTGGGATGGAGGTCCGGCCACGACCGCAGGTAGCAGATCGGCAGAGGGAGGAGCCGGTCACCGCCACTCGCGCCACGGGGACCCGCGATCGGCTGATCGCGGGGTGGCGCGTTCCGTCACACGGACTCTGGGAGGGTCCGTGTCGGGCGCGATGAGCGCCCGACGCACATGCTCTGGGGTTTGCATGAGAAATCGGGGAGTCACATCGGCGACCACCGTGTTCAGCGTGTGGTTGCGAAGGATGCGGGAGCACCGGGGATACAGCCAGGAGGAGCTCGCGCATCGCGCAGGAGTCTCCGTGCTGACCTGCGGACGCGCCGAACGGGGGACGCGCGGCGGGGGAACCGTCGGCGTCACCGTCGACACCTGCATCCGGATCATCCTGGCGCTGGATCCCTCGCCGCAGGAGGTCGACGATCTCCTCGCCGCGCTGGGCGTGCGCGAGGAGTATCCGCGCCGCACGGGATGACCTCCGCGACGGGGGGTCGCGGAGAGAGGCCCGCCGAATCCGCCGGATCCGGCGGGCCTCAGTCGTGTCGGCATCCGTCTCCGGCCTGAACCAGACGGAGCGTCTTCTTCCCCCGGTCTCGGCGCGGTTGGTAGCGTCGGGTCGACCGGACATCGGCCGCGACCCCCGCGCGGTGCGTACCCCGGCCTCCTGAAGGGTCACTCCCCATGACCGAGACCACGACCTCCGGCTGGACCACGTTCTGGAACCGCGGCACCTGGTGGAAGGCGGTGATCGCGGTCGTCGCCTACCTGGTCCTGTTCCAGCTGGCCAGCCTCCTCATCGGCGTGCTGTTCGGCTCGCAGCTCACCGACGGCGGCCTGTTCGGCTCGGTCACCAACGTGTTCATCCTGCTCACCGCGACCCTGCTCGTCGGCGCCGTGCTGCTGATCGCCTTCACGGCGTCGGTCGGCTGGTTCCGCGCGCTGTTCGGACCGCAGCCGATCCGCGGCTCGTGGTGGATGTGGATCGCCGTCGTCATCATCGCTGCGCCCATCGTGCTGCGCCTGATCGGCGTGGACTACGGATCGTACGACCCTGGCGTCGTCGTCGTGATGCTTCTCACCGGTCTGCTCATCGGCTTCACCGAAGAGGTCATCACCCGCGGCATCGCGGTGAAGATCCTCCGCGACTCCGGCATGCGCGAGCTCGGCGTCGCGGTCGTCTCCTCGGCGCTGTTCGCCCTCATGCACTCGACCAACATCTTCACGATGCCGCCGTTCACGGTCGCGGTCACGCTCGTCTACACCTTCGCGTTCGGCCTCCTGATGTACCTGACGATGCGCGTCACTGGCAGCATCGTGTGGCCGATCATCCTGCACGGCCTCACCGACCCGCTGCTGTTCCTCGCCACCGGCGGGATCGACCAGGCGGCAACAGGGACGCAGAACGTGTTCCTCGCGCTGGCCGGCCCGTCGAACATCGTCGTGATCGCCTTCGGCGTCGTCGCCCTGTTCCTCATCCGCGGACGAGTCGCCGCGGCCGGTCCGGGGGCTCCGGCCGCTCCGGCGGTGGGAGACCTCCCGCGCTGAAGACGTCGTCGGCGAGCTGCCTCACTCCCCCGAGAAGAACAGTCCGTGCTCCGATCGCGGATGCCGCGGTCGGAGTACGGTTGCGGTGTGGATGCTCCAGACCCGCTGCCCGATCACCCGGCCCCCGACAACCCGCAGGGCAAGCTCGTGCTGCTGCGGCACGGCGAGACCGAGTGGTCGCGCTCGGGCAAGCACACCGGGCTCACCGACATCCCGCTCACCCCGCGCGGCGAGGAGCTGGCCCGCGCGGCCGGAGAGCTGGTGCGCGGTTACGACTTCGGCCTCGTGCTCAGCTCGCCGCTGCAGCGCGCCCGTCGCACCGCGGAACTGGCGGGTCTGGATGCCGAGATCGACCCGCTGCTCGTCGAGTGGGACTACGGCGGCTACGAGGGACGCACCACCGCCGACATCCGCGCCGAGCTCGGCTACAACTGGACGGCCTTCGCGCACGGAGTGATCCGCGGCGAGACGCCGGGCGAGACCGTCGAGGAGGTGGCGGCGCGCGCCTCCCGTGTGCTGACCAGGGTGCTTCCGGCGATGGCGCACGGCGACGTGGCGCTCGTCGCGCACGGGCACTACCTGCGCATCCTCACGGCGGTGTTCCTGCGGGAGGCTCCCCGGTTCGCCGCCCGGATCACGCTCGACGCCGGCTCCGCCTCCGTGCTCGGGTTCTACCGCGAGCAGCCAGCGATCCTCGCCTGGAACCACGGACCGCAGCTGCCCCTGGAGCCGTCGGAATCCTGACGCCGACGGCTCCCGCAGCACCCACCGCGCATCCGCATCCGCATCCGCATCTCAGGGAGCTCGTCATCGAGGGCGCCAGTGCCGCAGCTTCTCGGGACTGCACACCGCCCAGACGTTCCTCAGCCGTCCGTGGCGGATCTCCCCAGTCACGACTCCGACGACTGCTCCCCCGCGGTCCAGCACGAGCCCGAGGTCTCCGTTGATCGATCCCGGCACGATCGACGTCCCCGCCGGCACCAGTTCTCGCATCGCCGCCGCCACGGCATCCCGCCCGCTGGTGGCGGCAGCCGCGTCCGGCACGAGGCCACCGCTGTCCACCAGCATCGCCGCCTCGGAATGGAGCAGCGCGCACACCTCCGACTCGTCTCCGGCGCTCAGCGCGATCGCGAGCTGCTCCCAGAGCCCCCGATCTTCGTCTCCCCGTCCGCGTCGATGCCCCCAGGCCGGGCGGGCGCCCGTGCTCATGCGACGGCCGTGGAGACGGAGCCGAGCTTGCCGGGGCTCATCACCCACAGCAGCTGGGCGATCCCCCCGGGGCCCGTCGTCACGGTCACGAGAGCGGTGACCTGCCCGTCCTGAACGAGCGCCGCCGCCGGCTGGCCGTTGACCTCGACCCAGTCGATCGACTTGCCCGCCCAGAAATGACTCGAGAACGCCGCCACGAACGCCGCGACCCGGCGGCGTCCGGAGACCGGGATGCGGGCGGCGAGCTTGACCCCGTTGCCGTCGGTGTAGCTTGTCACGTCGTCGGCGAACAGCCTCTCGAGCTCCTGGGCGTCGCCCCTCTGCGCGGCAGCCAGGAAGGCTTCGAGCAGCCGCCGCTGGTGAAGGGGCGAGACGTCCGCCCGGCGGTCGGACGCGAGATGCGCGCGGGCGCGGCTGACCAGCTGGCGGGCGCCGACGACGCTCGACGAGATGATCTCGGCGATGCGCGGGTACGGATAGTCGAACGCCTCGCGCAGGATGTACGCTGCCCGCTCGGTGGGGGTGAGTCTCTCCAGCGTCAGCAGGATCGCGAACTGCAGCGCCTCCGCGCGCTCGGCGCCCAGAGCCGGGTCGTCCTGCGTGCTCACGGGTTCCGGCAGCCACGGCCCGATGTACGTCTCCCGCGTCGCCCGCGCCGACTGCAGCACGTTGATCGAGAGCCGGGTCGCGATGGTGGTGAGGAATGCGGCGGGTTCCCGCACGGTGTCCCGATCGGCGCCCTGCCAGCGGATCCAGGTCTCCTGGACGATGTCCTCCGCATCCGCGACGGTGCCCAGCATCCGATAGGCGATGCCGAACAGGCGGCGCCGATGCTGAGCGAACACCTCCGCCGCGGAGTCCAGGCCACCGGCCTCAGGGCTTCCCGTCACGCTCTCACTCTCCTCTGCGCAGGCGGTGTCCGGCAACGCCGGTCTCCTCAGCTCTGACCGCTCTGACCCCGGATCTGTGACGGGACCGGAGGATGCCGTCACATCGGGCCTGACCGCTCTGTCATCCCTGTGGACGCCACCACCGGCGCCCATCCCACACGAAAGGCTCGACATGGCAAGGATCGTCGTCATCGGAGGCACCGGCCTCATCGGCTCGAAGGTCGTCGCGAAGCTCACCGCGCACGGCCACGAGGCCATCGCCGCATCGCCCAACACGGGGGTCGATTCACTCACCGGTCAGGGTCTCGCGGATGCCCTCGTCGGAGCGGACGTCGTCGTCGACGTGTCGAACTCGCCCTCCTTCGCGCCCGACGACGTGATGGAGTTCTTCACGCGGTCGACGCACAACCTTCTGGCCGCTGAGGCCGATGCCGGCGTCAGGCACCACGTCGCGCTGACGATCGTCGGCACGAACCGCCCGCAGAACATCCCGTACTTCGCCGCGAAGGCGGCGCAGGAGCGGCTGATCCGCGAGTCGGGCATCGAGTACTCGCTCGTGCACGCGACGCAGTTCTTCGAGTTCGTCGGCAGCATCGCCGATATCTCGACGGCGGACGGCACGGTGACGCTCCCCGGCGCACTGATCCAGCCGATCGCCGCCGAAGACGTGGCCACGGCTGTGGCGCAGACCGCGGCGGGAGAGCCCGTCGGCGACATCGAGATCGCCGGCCCCGAGGCCTTCGGCATGGATGAGTTCGCACGCCGCGCGCTGACGTTCCGCGACGACCCGCGTACGGTCGTGCGCGACGACGCCGCTCCCTATTACGGCGCCCGCATCGAGGAGCGCACGCTGATCCCGGTGAAGGGCGCCCGCATCTTCCCGACGACACTGGATCAGTGGCTGCCGGAGAACCCCCCGCGCGCCTGACGCGCGCCGTCGCCGGACAGCCGGGGCGTGCCGGGGACGGCGCGCCCCGGCTGTCGCTATGCGCGTTCCGACTGTCTGAGATGTCGGGCACGATGGTCGCATGGCCGACGGATACGATCCCGGATTCCTCCTGACCGCGCTTCCCCTCCCGGTCGCCGCAGGCACGACGCGGCGACTCGATTACCCGCGCTTCACGGTGCTGCTCGATCCGCGGCGGCGCCTCGCCGTCGCGACCGGAGTGAACATCGACGGAGCACGCCTGCTCGACCTGGCGCGTGCCGGCGAATGGCGGCTCGATCCGCGGATCGACGACGACGAGCAGACCGGCCCCGCCGTGTACGCAGACAACAGCCTCGATCGCGGTCACCTCGTCCGCCGTCGCGACCCGGGCTGGGGCGACGTCGCCGATGCCAGAGCGGCGATGGCCGCCACCTTCTTCTACACGAACGCGGCGCCGCAGGCGGCCGGCTTCAATCAGTCGAAGGATCTCTGGCTGGGCCTCGAAGACCACGTGCTCGCCTATGCCGAGTCGACGTCGCAGCGCATCTCGGTGTTCACGGCGCCCGTGCTCGCCGACGACGACCCGCCGTACCGCGGCATCCGCATCCCCCTCCGGTTCTGGAAGATCGCCGCGTGGCTCGGGCCCGATGGTCTCGCGACCGCCGGATTCGTGCTCGATCAGACCGAGCTGGTCGACACGAGCGAAGGTCTGCTCGCCGCGTCCCCACTGGGCGCCTTCCGCACGTTCCAGGTACCGGTCGCCGAGATCGCGGCGGTCACCGGTCTCGACCTCGGACGGATGCCGGAGGCCGACGTCCTCGGCCGCCGCGCCGCTCGCCCCGGCGGCTGGCGGACCCTGGCGACCACCGACGACATCGTGCTCCGCGCGGCGGACGCCTAGGGTTCGACGACACCGACCCGGCTCGCCGCACGGATGCGACGGCGTTCGTAGGTCAGGGTCGCGACGAGAAGCGAGAGCCCGACCGCCGCGCCGCTCAGGTGCGCAGGCGCCGTCGGCATCCCGAGCCCCACCGCCAGGGCGAGGGCGACGAGCGCGCCGCCGAGCACACAGTTCACCGCGGCGACCATGCTGGCCATCGTGAACAGGAACGAGGCGCGTCCGTATCGGACGCCGTACTCGCCCGTTCGTGCGTCACCGCTGACGAGAAGCGGCGGCCCCGACGGGTGGACTCCCGCGAAGTACGCCCGGATCCGCTCCATCGTGTGCCGCACCGCGATGTTCTCGACGGTGGTGTCGACGAGCCGCACGACCGTGAACCACCCGAGCATGAAGATCGTGGGCAGCAGCGTGACGGTCAGGGTCGCCAGCAGGCCGGGAGTGGAGGCGGAGAATCCGAGCGCGACGAGCCCGCTCGACAGCGTGGAGAGGTAGATCGTCGACCGGACGCCGGCCTCGCTGATGGTCGCGCTCGCGACGGACTGCAGCACCATCTGCTCGTTCGCCAGCGCGCTGTGCAATGTGGCGAGATCGCCGGGCGCAATGGGCGTGGGGTCGGTCATGGTTGGCCTCCGGTCTCGGACAGCGGCAGAGACGCCGCCGCCAAGGATGACCGGCCGAGTGCAGCCCGTGTGACACAACCCGCCTGCCTCGGAGAGGTCAGCGGCCGGGAGGTCCGTCCAGCACCGTCGGGATGTACTCCAGCAGCTGCAGTCCTCCCTCGAAAGTGCGCGCCTCGATGAGCTCGAGGCGCACGTCGGGGTAGCCGTCGAAGATGCGCTCCTGCCCGGTCGCCCCGGTGATCACGGGGAAGATCACCACGCGATACCGGTCCACCAGTCCGGCCTCGAGCAGCGAACGGCACAGCGATCGGCTGCCGATCGTGCTCAGCGGGCGGTCGGACTCCTCCTTCAGTCGCTGCACCGCCTCGACGGCATCCGTCGCGATGAGGGTGGAGTTCTCCCAGGCGAGGGGCGCTTCCAGAGTCGAGGAGAAGACGTACTTGCGGATGCCGGTGAGCACCTCCGTTCCCGGTTCGCCCTCCGTGACCAGGTTCGACATCACGCGGTACGTGGTCGCGCCCATGAGCAGCGGTTGGTCCTTCTCGGGACGGCTGTCGAGCCAGGCGAGGTACTCCGGGCTCTCCAGCCCCCACCATCCCGGCCAGCCGACCGCCGAGCCGTATCCGTCGAGCGAGCAGATGAAGTCGATCGTCAGGGTCTGCATCGTGTCCTCCGATCCGCAGCCGCCGCACGGGCCGTCCCCCGTCGCACGGATGCTCCGGGCGGAGTCTACGTCGCAGCGGGTGCCGCGGGAACCCCGTTCGCATCGCCTGCGCGGGCGAACGGCGTCCTCGCGCTCACACGCTGCGCGATGCCGTGGTGTCGGCCGGCCGAGCAGCCGTCAGCGCTGCACGTCGTAGACGAGCTTGACGACGCCGTTCGCGTAGACGTCGGACTCGCGCAGGCTGAGGTTGCGACGCCGGAGGTCGTCGGAGGGGAAGATCCGCTTGCCGCCGGAGAGCAGGAACGGGAACATCAGCAGGTTGTACCGGTCGATCAGGTCGGCCTCGGCGAGGCGGCGAGCGAGCTCAGCGCTGCCGTGGATGAAGATGGCGCCGTCGGTGGTCTCCTTGAGGCGGGCGACCTCCTCCGTGCTGCGCACGATCTGCTGCGGTCCCCAGCCGTCCACGAGGTCGTCGTCGCCGATCGAGGTCGAGACGACGTACTTCGGCAGGTCGCGGTAGTCGGCATGGTCGGCCGAGGCGGGCCAGACCGCCGAGAAGGCGTCGTAGCTGCGGCGGCCGAACATCAGGGCCGTCGTGTCGCCGAGCTCCTCGCCCTTCAGTGAGTACGCCTCGGGCAGGAACGGGGTGTCGAACACCCAACCGCCGCCCGGGTGCCCCTCCCGAACGGATCCGGGCGAGTCGACGATGCCGTCGACGGTGATGAAGCCGGTGTAGACGAGTTCGCTGGTCATGATGCTCCTTGTTCTCGGGCTGCGGGATGCCGCCTCACTCCTTCGTCGAACGGGACCGGTCCGGATCGACATCCGTCGAGAAGATTCTCAGCGGACACCGTGGGAGTCGTCGGTCTCGTCGACGAGACCCGCAGCGGCGGCCGCGTCGTAGGCCGCCCTGCTCGCCTCGGAGTTCCCGCGCTCCTCCTCGACGTCGGCGAGATCGAGGTACGCCCGCGGTTCACCGGCGCGGATCGCCGCCTGCAGCGCCTCGGCTGCGGCATCCAGATCTCCGTCGTGGCGGAGCACATCGCTGAGCTGCCACCCGGCCTGGGGGTCGAGTGCGGAGGCGCGTTCCAGGAGCTCCTGCGCAACCTCGACGGCTCCCTCGGCGAACTCCAGCGTGCCGAGGTTGATCAACGCGGCGACGTCGTCGGGTGCTGTGGCGAGCGCCGCACGGTAGTCGGCTCTCGCCAAGTCGACCTCGCCGAGCCGGTCATACGCCAGGCCACGGTTCACGAGCCCATCGACCTCCAACGCACCGATCGCGGTGTACTCCTCGATCGCGCGCGGATAGTCCTCGAGGCCCATGCTCACGAGACCGAGGTTCGCGAACACGAGCGCGCCCGGTGCTCCCGCGGTGGATGCAGCCATGAGGAGCTCCCGGGAACGCTCAAGCTCGCCGGCGTCGTAGGCCAGCCTCGCTTGATCCTCCCAGCGCTCCCACTCCTCTTCCGCACGCCGATCGTGTTCCATGGTCACCATTGATAGCACCCCGGTCGAGGCGCTGCGGCGGGAAGTCGAGGCCGAGCTCGCCGCTCAGGCGATCTCCGGCTGCTACTCTCCAGGCACGGGTCCCTGACAGCGCGCCACCTGGCGGTGCGCGTGCTGATCCGCATCACGGCCGACCACTGAGGATCCCATGAGCGACGTCGCCCCGCCCCCTCCTCCCATCCCGTCCGTCGACATCGCCACACCATTGGGCGAGCCGGTGGCGCCGAGGTACTGGACGCCGGAACCGCAGCCGTGGCCGGCGCCACGTGCCCTCCGCGGGATCGCTCGAGCCGTGCGGTGGCTGATCCTCACCTCGGCGGTCGGCGCCCTCCTCGTGATCGGCGCCGAGGTGTTGCACCTGTCCGCCATCTCGGGGTTCCTGGACAGATCAGTGGGCATCGACACCGTGAACTCCCTCGTCGCGGTGTCCACCGCTGCGACGCTGGTCTCTGCTCTGCTGCTCCTGGCTGCGGGCATCTGCTGGGCGATCTGGCAGTACCGTGCCGCATCCTCGGTTCCCACGGACGCGCTGCGCCACTTCCCGACCTGGCACGCTGGGTCGTGGTTCATCCCGGTGGCCACTTGGTGGCTGCCCGTGCAGAACGTATCCGACCTCGTGGAGGCGTCTCGTGCCGCCGTCGGGCGCGGCGTCATCGCCACGTGGTGGACGTTGTGGCTCGGCGCCACCCTGTCGTATCTGGTCGTGAACCGAGTCGAGTTCCAGATCGCCTCGCTCTCGGAGCGGTCGATCACCGCGATCGTCTCGATCACCGGCGAAGTCCTCCTCATCGGTGCCGCCGTGTTCGCCTGGCTGATCGTCACCCGCATCACGGATGCGCTCGACCCCGCTCGACGCTGACGGGAGATCGCGGTCAGAGGCTCGCTGGTCGAGAATGGAGGAGGTGAACACCTCGTCCGGCAGTGAGCACACATCGCGACGCCGCTCCGCACTGCGGATGCAGCAGCCTCAACCGCGCTCGACGCTCTTCGATCGGGCCGCGTTCCTCGTCGGCGCCGCGTCTGCGACCTGGCTGGCCGTGCTGATCGCCATCCAGGGGTTCCGCTATCCGTGGTCGGTGCTGCTCTTCATCCCGGTATGGGCGATCATCGCGTACCTCGTGCTGCCGCGGCTGCACCGGATGCTGTCCGACCTCTACGTCCCCGACTACTTCTTCGGGCGCACCCGCACCGCAGACGGCCTGCTGGGCGACCCGGTGAACCTCGCCGTCGACGGCGGCGCAGCGCAGCTCGACCACGTGATGACGACGGGCGGATGGCACCGGGCCGACGAGATCACGGCGGCGTCGACCTGGCGCATCATCGTCTCGACTCTCACGCGCACGAGCTATCCCACGGCGCCCGTCTCACCGCTGATGCTGTTCGGTCGCCGGCACGACCTCGCCTACCAGCAGGAGGTCGAGGGCAACCCGAAGCAGCGCCACCACGTGCGCTTCTGGCATTGCCCACCCGGTTGGCTGCTCCCGGGTGGCGCGCGCACCGACTGGCTGGGCGCCGCCACCTACGACACCGACGTGGGGCTGTCGCTGTTCACCCTCCAGGTGACGCATCGCATCGACGAGAACACCGACGAGGAGCGCGACTACCTCGTGTCCGGCATCCGCGCGGCGCACCCCGACGTCGGGCAGCGCGTGCTCGCCGACTTCACCACGGGGTATCACGCCCGCAACGGCGGCGGCGATCGCTTCCTCACCGACGGGGACCTCCCGATCCTCGACGTGAGCACAGTGAGCGTCGACGGCGAGGAGGCGGGTCGTCCATCGACCCCCGCTGCGGGGATCACGGACGCCCGCGACCTCGCCCGCCGCGCACCGTTGACGATCTTCGTCGCCGTGACCTGTATCGCCCTGAGCGCGATCCTCGAACTGTTGAGCGTGCTCTTCAATCCCGGCGTCGTCGACACGCTCCTCGACGGCGGTGAGGTGACGCGCATCGCCTACGTGGTCGTCGCCACCCTGTCTGGGGTGCTCGCGCTGACGCAGATCGTGCTCGGCTGGGCGGTGCTCCGCGGCGGCCGCCGCTCCCGCGCCGTGCTCATGGTCGTGCTCTTCCTCGGCATCCTCGTGTCCGCGTGGGACTACATCGACGGCTCCACCCGGCTCGCCCTGAACGGCGCCCTGCTGTCGGCCTCGCTGATGTGCCTCGCCCTGCTCACCCTGTCGTCCGAGTCCGCCGCCTCCTGGATGCGGGCGATGACCGACGCGAGGCGGGCGACGAGAAGCGCCTGAGCCCTCGCCGCTGGGAGGAAGTCGCGACTCAGTTGAAGTCGCCACCCGGCGCCATGTCGGCGAAGCGCGAGTAGTGGCCCTGGAAGGCGACGGTGATCGTCGCCGTGGGGCCGTTACGGTGCTTGGCGACGATGAGGTCGGCCTCGCCGGGACGCACGTCCTTGTCGTAGACCGAGTCGCGGTGCAGCAGGATGACCATGTCGGCGTCCTGCTCGATCGACCCGGACTCTCGCAGGTCGCTGATCGCGGGCTTCTTGTCCTGCCGCTGCTCGGGACCACGGTTCAGCTGCGACAGCGCGATCACCGGCACCTGGAGCTCCTTGGCGATGAGCTTGAGGCTTCGCGAGAACTCCGAGACCTCCTGCTGACGCGACTCGACGCGCTTGCCCGAGGTCATCAGCTGCAGGTAGTCGATGATGACCATGCGCAGGCCCTCGCGCTGCTTGAGCCGACGGCACTTCGCCCGGATCTCGACGAGCGTCATGTTGGGGCTGTCGTCGATGTAGAGCGGCGCGTCGTTGATGCGGCCGCGGGTCGCAGCGACCGTGGTCCAGTCGCGCGGGTCGAGGTTTCCCTTGCGCATGTTCTGCAGCGGGATCTGCCCCTCGGCGCTGAGCAGACGCATGGCGATCTCGCTCTTGCCCATCTCGAGCGAGAAGAAGACGGAGGGGAGGTTGTGGCCGATGGATGCCGCGCGGGCGAAGTCGAGCGCGAGCGTCGACTTACCCATAGCGGGTCGGGCGGCGACGACGATCATCTGTCCGCCGTGCAGGCCGTTGGTGAGCTCGTCGAGCTCGCGGAAGCCGGTGGGCACGCCGGTCATCGACCCGTCGCGACCGCTGGCCGCCTCGATCTCCTCCAGCGCTGCGTCGACGGCGACCTGCAGCGGCACGTAGTCCTCTGCCGTCTCAGACCCGGTGATCGAGTAGATCTCGGCCTGGGCGTTGTTGACGAGGTCGGTCGCGTCACCCTGACCGTCGTAGCCGAGCTGCACGATGCGGGTGCCCGCGTCGACCAGGCGACGGAGGATCGCGCGTTCGGAGACGATGCCGGCGTAGTAGCCGGCGTTGGCCGCCGTCGGCACGATCGAGGTGAGCGTGTGCAGGTAGTCGGCGCCGCCGGCCCTGCTCAGCTCGCCGGTCTTGATGAGCTCGTCGGTCACGGCGACGACGTCGGTCGGCTCGCCGTGCGAGTAGAGCGAGAGGATCGCCTCGAAGATCAGCTCGTGCTTCGGGATGTAGAAGTCGGCGCCCTTGAGCGTCTCGATCACGTCGGCGACGGCGTCCTTCGACAGGAGCATGCCTCCGAGCGCGCTCTGTTCCGCGAGGAGGTCGTGGGGAGGCGTGCGCTCCGGCTGACGCTGCCCTCCGAGGCGCTCCTCGGAGATGTCGGCGATCGACACAGTGCTCCCTTCGATGCGGACGACTCTGGATACTCTCTGCGCCGCTGCGGGGATCGGCGCCGTGCTGGCCGGGCCGTCACGACGGCCACACGCACAGCGAACCAGGAGCCTCCGACATCCGGTCGCTCGACCACGCTATTCAGCGTCCGTTCACCCTGCAACAGAGCCTGTGGATAACTATGTGGAAAGCGTGCGGACAATCTCGGTGAGTCTGTGCACAACACATGTGGATAACCCGGTGCACTACTCCGGACATTAACTTTCTTTTTCGCTTGGACCTGGGATTTCCTGTTTCCCCAGCCTGTGGATGGAAATCGGTTTAAACAGGGGATTGAAGGTTTCTCGGAATCAGCTGAGATGTGCAGAACCTGGGGAAAGTCAAGCCGGGCCCCTGCTCGGGCGCGTCACCGGATGCCGGAGCTGGGTCATGTACCGGAATGCCGGTGGACAGCGCCCGATCGACGGAGTATTCTCGGCCCATCGACGCAACCGCGCCGATGATGCGTTTGCCTTCAGAGGGGGAGGTGGAACGTGGACGCTCGGGCCACCCGACGCGGCATCCCTGCCGGCGTCATCTGGGCTGGCTTCGGCGTGCTCGCGTGGGCCGCCTTCACGATCCTCACCGGCGGCGGCGCAGCCCATGCCGACGACCAGGGCAAGGGTCCGCTCGACGGACTCACCGGTCTCGTCAACAACACCGTGAGCGCCGTCACCGCCCCCGTGGCCCCTGTCGTCACACAGGTCGTCGCCCCCGTGGTCACCACGGTCGTCGCCCCCGTGCAGCAGGCCGCTCCCGCGGTCGTCGCCACCGTGACCAAGACGGTCGCCGAGGTGCCGGTCGCCGGCCCCGTCGTCGCACCCGTCCTGCAGACGGTCGCGAACACCGCGCAGGCGGTCACCGCACCCGTCACCGGAGTCCTCACCGGAAAGCCCGTCTCCACGATCACGAAGCCCGTGGTCGACGTCGTCACCGGCCTCCCGATCGTGGGCGGACTCCTCGACGACCTCGGTGTGATCGGCGCCGTCGACCACGTCGTCGGCATCGTCGACGACACCACGACGGTCGTGGGCGGCGTGACGGGCGGAACCCTTCCGCCCGTGCTCGAGGCCCTCGAGCCGAACGTCCCAGGACTCCCAGGGAACCCGACCGACCGCGGAACGCCCGCACTGCCGGGAACCGGCATCGACCAGGGCGTCGCGACTGCACAGGCCGCGGCATCCGCCTCCGCACAGACCTCCGTCGCGGCATCCGCCCGCTCCTCCGCGCTCTCGCGCGACGCGGCCGTCATCACGGCCTCCGACAGCCGGGGCAGCGGCTCTCCTGCGCCCTCCGGCGATCCTGCGGGCGCGCCTCCTGGCGCGCCTGTCACACCGACCTCCTCCGCCGGTTGCGGCGGAGGCTCTCCCGCGGCCACCGCTCGCGTCAGCGACGATGCCGCTCCCCCGCTTCCCTCGTGGACGCGGGACTCCGGCGCACCCGACGACGCTCTGCCGGCGTCTGCGGTCGCCGACACCGACGTCTCTCCTGACTGACGATCCGTCGAGCCGTCCTCACGGACGGTAGATGCCGTGCTGCGCGCGCACCCCAGATCTCGCGCGCATCCCATCGTTCGATACCAGCTCAGTCAGGAGCATCATCATGCGTACCTTCATGAAGCGGGCCCTCTGGGGCACGCTGATCGCCGGCGGGATCACCCTGCTCGGCGCATCGGTCGCCAACGCGGCCGAGACGACCACCGGAGACGAGGGCATCCTCTCCGGCACTCAGGCGGTCGCGCCCATCTCGGCGCCCGTCACGATCGCGGGCAACGCGATCTCCCTCCTCGGTTCCTCCACTTCGCAGGCCCCGGCGCCCGCGGCTCCGGCACCCGCCCCCGCTCCCGCCCCTGCGGCGACGACGAGCGGCGCGAACGGCGCCGGCTCCGGCACGCAGGCCGTCGTGACGGTGAACCTCCCCATCTCCGTGCAGGGCAACGCCGTCGGCGTTCTCGGCACGTCTTCGAGCAGCACCCCGGCAGCGGGTCCCCAGAGCGCGGCGCCCCAGGCCGCGACTCCCGCAGCCGGGGTGCCATCCGTTCAGACCGGCGGCGTCGACGGGTTGCTCTCGGGCACCCAGGCGCTGCTGCGCGTGAACGCCCCGGTGACCGTGTCCGGCAACGCCATCTCGGTCCTCGGCACGGGCACGGCGACGGGGACCGCCGCTCCGGCGCCCGCGCCCGCCGCGACGACCCCGACCAGCGCCACCACGTCCGGATCGGATGCGGTCGCCGGAGGCACGCAGGTCGTCGCCCCCGTCACCGCTCCCGTGACGGTCGGAGGCAACGCCGTGTCGGTGCTGGGCAGCAGCACCGCGACCGGCACCACACCCCGCCCCGCGACGGCGCCGACCACCACGGCCGGCACCTCGGGCACCGACGGCATCCTGGGCGGCAGCCAGGTCGTCGCGCCCGTCACCGCGCCGATCACGGCATCCGGCAACGCGATCTCGCTCCTCGGGACGAGCACCGTCACCGGCGCCGCACCCACGGGCACCGCGCCCACCGGAACCCCTGGCGGCACCACGGGCGCACCGACGGGCATGCCCACCACGGGCGGAGACGACTCGCTCGCCGGAGGCACGCAGGTCGTCGCCCCCGTCACCGCACCCGTCTCCGTGCTCGGCAACGCCATCTCCGCCCTCGGCACCAGCCGGGTCGCGGGCGGCGGCGTCGGCACGCCTGCTCCGGCAGGACCGAGCCTCGGCGGTGCGCTGACGACGGGTGCCGGCGGCATCCTCGGCGGCACCCAGCTGGCCCTGCCGATCAGCCTGCCGATCACCATCGGCGGCAACGCCATCGCCGTGCTCGGCGACAGCGAGGTCACGGACCCGGGCACCAACCCCGGAACGAACCCCGGTACCGACCCCGGCACGAACCCGGGCACGAACCCCGGAGCGAACCCGGGTACCACCCCCGGCACCACGCCGGGCACGTCCCCCGTCGCCAGCGGGAACGGAGCCGCGACCGCGGCGGGCTCTGCGCTCGCCACCACCGGAGGGTCCCCGCTGCTCGGGCTCGCCGCGATCGCCGCGCTCCTGCTCCTGCTGGGTGCGGGCCTGCTGCGCCGTCGTACGACGGCGTAGGCGCATACCCCCGGCACCGGTCATCCTCGGGGGAGGAGATGCCGGCCTGCCGGGCCCGCCGATCGCCGCGACGTGCCCTCGAGAAGGGTGCCCCTCACCAATCGACGTCGCAGCGATCGTGCAGGATGCCCCGTGGCCCTCACCACGGGGCATCCCCCTCCCGCTTCGAGTCGCGTGAATGGTCCGAGAAATGCGCTGGGCAGGACCATTCATGCGACTCGAACGGGAGTCGCCTCGCCCGGACTCTGCCGGGTGACGCAGAACGCCCCCTGTCCCGAAGGACAGGGGGCGTTCGACAGAGCGTCGCGCTTACTTGGCGGCGACGACCTGAAGGGTGATGACAGCGGTCACGTCGTCGTGCAGACGAACCGTGGCCTCGTGCTCACCGGTCGACTTGATCGCCGACGTGATGTGCACCTTGCGCTTGTCGATCGCACCGAGACCGGCGGCCGCGACAGCGTCGGCGACATCGGCGGTCTTGACCGAACCGAAGAGACGACCCTCGGCGCCCGCCTTGACGGCGAGACGGACCTTGGTGCCCTCGAGCGTGTTCTTGAGTGCCACAGCCTCGTCGCGGTCGTGGATCGCGCGAGCCTGACGAGCAGCCTGGATCGAAGCGACCTGCTTTTCGCCACCGCGGGTCCACGCCGTAGCGAAGCCCTGGGGGATGAGGTAGTTACGGGCGTACCCGTTCTTGACCTCGACCACGTCACCGGCGCTTCCGAGCCCGGCGACCTCGTTCGTGAGAATCAGCTTTGCCATGTCGGTACCCCTCAGCGGCCGGCGCCGGCGTAGGGCAGGAGAGCCATCTCGCGAGCGTTCTTGATCGCCTTGGCGATCAGACGCTGCTCCTGCACGGAGACACCGGTGATACGACGGGCGCGGATCTTTCCACGCTCCGAGATGAACTTGCGGAGGGTCGCGACGTCCTTGTAGTCGATGACACCAACGCGGATGGACTTCGCGGGAGCGGCGTTCTTCGCGCCCTTCCGCGGCTTGCGGCGGTCGCCGCTCGACTTTCCAGCCATTGTTGTTTCCTTAGTAAATGAGACGGATGCCGGAGCATCCGGAGATCCTGATCAGAAGGGGGTGTCGTCGCCGAAGCTGCCCGGAGTGCTCCAGGCATCGGCGCTGGTCGACGAACCGGGCGTGGACCACGGCTCCTCGGACACCTGCTGCTGCGGACGGGACTGTCCCCCGCCCTGGAAGCCGCCACCGTTCGACGCCGCACGGGTGACCTGCGCGGTCGCGTACCGGAGCGAGGGGCCGATCTCGTCGACCTCCAGCTCGATCGCGGTGCGCTGGTTGCCCTCGCGGTCCTGGTAGGAGCGCTGACGCAGGCGGCCGGTCGCGATGACCCGCATGCCCTTGGTCAGAGAACCCGCCACGTGCTCGGCGAACTCACGCCACACGGACGCGCGGAGGAACAGCGCTTCGCCGTCCTTCCACTCGTTCGCTGCGCGGTCGAAGTTCCGAGGCGTCGATGCGATGGTGAAGTTCGCCACCGGCAGTCCGTTCTGCGTGTACCGCAGCTCGGGGTCGGCCGTGAGGTTGCCCACCACGGTGATGACTGTTTCGCCGGCCATGAGACTTAGGCCTTCGCAGCCTTGGCCGCCTTGCGAGCAGCCTTCTCCTCGGTGAGCTTCGCCTCGGAGGCGATCATCGCCTGAGCTTCCTCGGCGCGCAGCACCTTGGTACGCATGATCGTCTCGTTCAGCTTCAGCTGACGGTCGAGCTCCTGCGTGGCCTCGCTGGTAGCGGTGAAGTTGACGACGGCGTAAATGCCCTCGTTCTTCTTCTGGATCTCGTACGCGAGACGGCGCTTGCCCCAGATGTCGACCTTTTCAATCGAGCCACCATCGTTGGTGATGACCTTCAGGAACTTGTCGAGCGTCGGGGCGACCGTGCGCTCATCGATCTCGGGGGTCAGAATGACCATGAGTTCGTACTGGTGCGTCACTTACCCACCTCCTTCGGACTAGAACGGCTCCCGGGACTTTCCCGGAAGCAGGAGGGTGTGTAGCACGTCGTCTCCCCTGGCATCCGATGGATGCCGACGGGCAGACAACCTGCACAGTCTAGCGGAGATTCCTCCGCGCCGCCTGCCAGCGCTCCCGCCGAGGCTTGGCATGCTTGTCTGGTGCGCCGGTGAACGTCACCGGGCACGACGAAGGGGGGACGCCATGCGCGTCAACAAGTGGGGGGTCGGCGTCATCATCGCCGCCGCCGTCATGCTCACCGGATGCTCCGCAGGGGCGACCGACAAGCCGGCGGACACCAAGCCCAGCACGGGCGCCTCGCAGGAGGCCACCGCTCCGAAGAGCGACTGCCCTGAGCTGAAGGAGGGTGCCACCGTCGACGGTGCCGCTCTCGGCCCGTGCATCGTGACGTCGCTCGACGGGATCGCCGGCTACGCCGCGACGACCTCCACGATGGGCGTCGACAGCACCGCCAAGTACAACCCGTCGGAGAAGGCCGTCGAGGCCGTGTCGCCGATCGGCTCCATCATCGTGATCGGCAGCGACGCCTGGGTGAAGTCGCCGACCAGCGACTGGCAGGTCGCCGACCGCACGTCGAGCGACCCGATCATCGCCGGCCTGAGCACGGGCGCCACCGCGGCCGCCGCGATGGACCCGACCACGATCGCGGCCTCGCTCACCGGTCAGTTCACCGTCACCGGAACCGGCGAGCGCCTGGGCAAGAAGGTGTTCCTCGTGTCGGGCGCCGTCGAGCAGCAGGGCGTCTCGGTCGACATGGTCTTCGAGATCACGTCGGACTACGAGACCCTCGCCTCGACGAGCACCGCGACCGTGAGCGGCCAGACCGTCGAGTCGAAGATGGTCGTCACCGAGTGGGACGTCAAGCAGGACATCGTCGCCCCGCTCTGAGCGGATGCCGACAGCGAAGGGCCGGAGCACGCGCTCCGGCCCTTCGCGCGTCTGCGGGCCTATCGAGCGCGGTCGGCCAGGAACTGTTGCGTCTCGTGCAGGGTCGGGGCGGATGCCGCTGCTCCGGTGCGCTGCACGCACAGCGCGGCGGCCGCCGAGGCGAACACCACCGCCTCGTCGACAGCCTCTCCCGCGGACAGCCGAGAGGCCAGCGCCCCGCAGAACGTGTCGCCGGCGGCGGTGGTGTCGACCGCCGCTACGGGGAACGCGGGGATCCGCACGCCCGTCTCCGCTGAGCGCAGCAGGGCGCCCTGCTCCCCCAGCGTCACGATCACCGTTCCCACGCTCTCGGCGAGGACGGCCGCCGCATCCTCGACTCCGCCGCCGTGGCCGCGCGCGAGGTCGAGGCATTCATGCTCGTTCACCACGAGGATGTCGATCTCGGCGAGCACGTCGGCCGGCAGCTCCCTGCTCGGCGCCGCGTTGAGCACGGTCGTGGCGCCGCGCCGCCGCGCAGCGCGGAACGCCTCGGCCACGACGCCGACCGGCACCTCCAGCTGCGCGAGCACGACGTCTCCGGCCCGGAGGGACGACAGCGCGGCGCCGACCTCTCTGCCGAGCACGGCGTCGTCTCCGTTCGCGCCAGGCACCACGACGATCGCGTTCTCCCCGCCATCGGCGACCATCACGAACGCCGTGCCCGTCGGTCGCTCGGAGGCGCCGAGCGCGACGCGCACCCGCTCGTCGACGAGGACGTCGCGGAGACGGCCGCCGGCCTCATCGGCTCCGACCGCTCCGACGAACAGCGTGTCGGCGCCCGCACGCGCGGCGGCGACGGCCTGGTTCAGCCCCTTGCCACCTGCGCCGGCCACGGCGCCCGCGGCGAGGACCGTCTCACCGGGTCCGGGGATCCGCCGCATCGACACCGACGTGTCGAGGTTGGCGCTGCCGAGCACGACGACGCTCACGTCGACGGCTCCGCACGGCGCGACGGCGCGCTCATCCCGCGATCGCCTCGGCGACCGTGCGCCCGGCCAGGGCGGGGATGCCCAGTCCCGTGAGGCGGATGCCGTCGGCATCCAGCCCCGCGGGGATCCACCCGTCGCCGAAGATCACCGCCGCGGCGGCGCCGGCGAGGGCCGGCAGCGAGGCGGCGTTGCGGGGCTGCGCGAGGGCGCCGAGCAGGAGGTCGTCGGCGTCGGCGGCGTTCGCGACGTGGGCGAGCAGGAAGCCGAAGGTCTCCGGCGCCGCGATCGGATAGCTGTAGACCCAGTCTCCGACCTCCGTGCTCAGGCGACGGGCGCGGTCCATCGGACCGTTCGCCCCCGCCGCCGCGCGCAGCGAGGCCCCGGCCATGCGACGGCTCCAGGTCTCCGCGGGCAGCTCCTCGATCGCGAGGGCCACGGCATCGGCGGCCGGGGCACCGTCGAGCAGCGACTCGAACAGCACGGCCGACGCGCGGGCGCACCAGACGCCGTCGAGGGAGTGCGTGACGGCGGCATCCGTCTCGGCCGCGTCGACCGCGCCGTCCCCTCGATGTATGGCGACCGCGGCGAGCGCGCGCACGGTGGCGATGTCGTCGAAGTAGTGGGCGTTGTCGTGCCCGGACTGCGGCGGCTCCGCCCCGCGCCGGAGGTTCTGCAGCGCGAGCTTCGTGCCGATGCGGGCGCGGAGTCCTGCGGCGGGATCCGCCTCGAGCTCGGCGAGCTGCCGCCACTCGGCGAGACCGAGCCCCCTGGCGTGCTGGCGGGCAGAGAACGCGAACCACTCGACGTTCTCCCCCGCTCCGGGGTGCAGGGTCGTGGGAGGGGCCGCATGGGTGAAGGGGCGGGGCACCGTGGTGGTGCGGTCCTCGTCGCCGAGCTTCGCCAGGATCCGCACGCGGTTCACGCGCTTGGGGGGAAGGGCGTAGACGCGGAAGTCGGCGTTCATCGAGGATGCCGACTCCCCGGCGACGATGCCCCGGGTGAACAGGTCGATCAGGGGGGTGGTCATGCGCGCGCCTCCTCGACGATACGGGTCAGGGTGTCGGCGGCGTCCAGCGGGTGGATACCCGCCATCGAGCGGATGCACGATCCCGCGACAGGGCGCAGGCCCGCCACCCACTCGTCAGGCAGATCAGCGATCCCGGAGATGGCCCCGCCGATGCAGCCGGCGATGGCGGCGGTCGTGTCGGCGTCACGGCCCATGTTGACGGCGAACAGGATGCTGTCGGCCGCGCGTCCCTGCGCCTGCAGGACGGACGCCATGGCCAGCCCGACGGCCTCGGGCGCGAGATCCGCCCAGAAGTAGTCGACCACGGCGAGGCGGTCGTGGAGCGCGAGGGCCAGCGCGTCGTCGTCGAGCCCGGAGTTCACGAGGTCCCGTGCATCCCTGAGGTTGCGGGCGGTCCAGCTGTCGGCGGGGATCGCGGCGAGACCCGCGTCGTAGCAGGCGGCGGCGTCTGCGCCCGTCAGCGCGGTGGTCACCGCGACGGCGACGACCACTCCCGCCCAGATGCCCTCTGTCGTGTGGCTCACGGCGCCGTCCGCTTCGGCGAGGCGCTGCGCGAGCGCGGCATCCCCGCCTGCGACGATGCCGAGCGGGCTGACCCGCATCGCGAGACCGTCGCTCCAGCCGTGCATCGTGTCGCCGCTGAGCGGGGGCCTGATCCCGCGGCGCAGGTTGTCGATCGCCGCCATCTCGCTGAACCCGCCGCCCTTGAAGTCGTCGGCCTGCGGCAGCACGTCGTCGATCCAGGTCTGCGCGAAGTCGTCGGCGGTCGCCGTGACCCCCACGCGCTGGATGGTCTTGGCGGTGAGGAGGGCGTACTCGGTGTCGTCGCTGCCCGCGGGCTCCGGGTCGAGGTAACCGGTCACGCGTCCGTGGGCGGCCTGGATCTCCGCGGCGGAGAACCCTTCGACCGGTCGCCCGATCGCGTCGCCGATGGCGAGCCCGGCGAGCGAACCGCGCGCGCGGTCCTGCAGGGTGGGCGTGGGAGAGGTCATGACTGTCCTTGTCTCTTCGGGTGCTCAGCGCGCGGGGATCAGCGCGGCGGTGCGGCGGGCGAGGTCGTCGATCTCGACCCCGTCGAGCCCGGGGAGGCTCGTGGCGATGCGGTTGTGGAGGGGCTCGATGAGGCGGCGCGGGAGGCGGTCGAATCCGGTGAGGCCGCCGAACACCGATCCGACCGTCGCCCCGGCGGAATCGGTGTCCCACCCCGTGATGACCGCGAGCGGCACGCCCCTGGCGATGTCGCCTCCGCTGCGCGCGATGGCGAACGCGATGGTCGCCGCGTTGTTGATCGTGTGCACCCAGTGCAGGTGGCCGTAGGCGTCGTGCAGGGCGTCGATGGCCGCCGCGTCGTCGAGCGCCGAACGCCCGAGGTCGGCGCCGTGCGCCACGGCCTCCGCGAGGTCCGACCCCTCTGGCACGACGGTCGCAGCGAGGTCGAGCACCTCGTCGACCGACGACGCCACGAGGGATGCCGAGGTCAGCGCGGCCGCCCACATCGCTCCCCACAGGCCGTTGCGCGTGTGGCTGAGCCTGGCGTCGGTCCAGGCCATGCGCGCCGCCTCGGCGAGGTCGCCAGGGTTGATCCAGCCGTACACGTCGGTGCGGATGAGCGCCCCTATCCACTCGCGGAACGGGTTGCGCACGCGCGCGGCCTCGTCGGGACGGTAACCGTCGAGGAGGTTGCGGTAGGCGATGCGCTCGGCCGTGAAGGTGCGTCCAGCGGGGAGGTCGGCCAGCCACGCCTGCGCGGTGTCGTCGGTCGTGAACCCCCGCCCGGCGGTCTCCAGCACCCGCAGATTGAGCAGCGGGTAGTTGAGGTCGTCGTCCTCCGGCATCCCGTCGATGTTCTCGACCAGCGAGTTGACGGCCGAACGGCGGTTCCACGGCCACCGCGCCGCCACGTCCTCCGGCAGGCCCTCCGCGGTGAAGTAGTCGGCGAGGGGCCACCGTCCGGTCGCCCGCAGGATCTCCTCGATGCCCTGCCGCGGGATCTTCTCGACGGGCTTGCCCCACAGGCACCCCACCGATCGGCCGACCCAGGCTCCGTGCACGCGCTCGCGCAGGGCGGAGGCATCGGGCGTCGACATCGGCGAGGGGATGCCGTGGAGCAGGGCGCGCAGCTCGGGCCACCCGCTCGGCTCCGGCGGCACCAGGGCGTCGAGCTCCACGAGCAGCTCCCTGGCGAGCGCACGGAGCTCGTCGGATGCCGCGTCAGGGGTCGCACCGCCGCGTACCGGATCGAGAGCGCCGCCCGCAGCGCTCCAGCGGTCGGCGATCGCGTCGACCCCCGAGCCCTCGGCGCGCGCCTGCACCAGCTCGTGCGGGACGAGGTCTTCGGGCTGGGCCCAGGTCAGGCGCATCATGCCGCCCGCAGGGAGGCGACGCGGCGGACGTCGGCCTCGGCGCGGATCACGTCGCGCTCCATGATCTCCACGGCGACGTCCGACAGCAGCGTCGCGTACTCGTCGAAGTCGACCCGGCTCGCCGTCGCGATCGTGTCGAGCATGTCGGCAGGGATGACGTCGCGCCCGCCGATGCCGGCCGCCACGCTCCCCGCCATCGAGGCGATCGAGTCGGAGTCGCGACCGTAGTTGACCGCGCCGAGAACGGTGGGGAGGAACGCGCCGTCGTAGGCGACGAGGAACCCCAGGGCGACGGGAAGCTCCTCGATCGACTTGGTACGGGAGGGCACTCTGGCGTCCATCAGCGGCTCGCGGTACGCGTCGCCGACCGTGTCGAAGGGGCGGATCGCGTCGCGCAGCGCCGTGCCGATCTCATCGTCGGTGGCGTCGGCGGGGAGGGCGCGCGCGGCATCCACGACCGCGCGGATCGCCGCGGCCGTGCCGTCGTGCGCCACGTCGAGGGCCGCGTCGATCACCGAGTCGACCGTGGCGCCCACCGCGACGGATGCCGCGACCGCCGCCGCGAAGACCCCCGCAGCCTCGCGGCCGTAGCTGGACTGGTGGGCGCCGGCGATGTCGATGGCCTCGGCGTACGCGGCACGCGGGTTGCCGGCGTTGACGATGCCGACCGGGGCCATGTACATCGCGGCGCCGCAGTTGACGACGTTGCCGACTCCGGCCTCGCGCGGATCCACGTGGCCGTACTGCAGGCGGGCCACCAGCCACTTCTCGGCGAGGAAGATGCGCTGCAGCAGGATCGACTCCCGCTCCAGCTCGGGGATCCACCGGATCTCGGTCTGCAGCAGCGGCACCAGCAGCTCGGCGACGGCGAACGCGTCGAGGTGGTCGCGACGGTCGGCGTACACGCGGATCAGCGCCTGCGTCATCAGGGTGTCGTCCGTGATGTGGCCATCGCCCTTGTGGTACGGGCTCACCGGCCGCGCCGTCTGCCAGTCCAGGTGGTACGGGGGCACGATCCCGTCGATCCGCCCTCCGTAGCGCTCCTTGATCTTCTCGGGGCTGAAGCCCTCGGCCGCCCCTCCCAGCGCATCTCCGATCGCCGACCCTGCGAGAACCGCCGCCGTGCGTTCCTGAATCCAGCTCATGCCATTCCTCTCATTGGAGCGGGGCGGATGTCCGGCATCCGCCCCGCTCGTCGTCAACCGTTGACCTGTGCCCAGCCGGCGTCGAGCTCGGACGCCAGTCCCTTGTCGTCGATCTCGCCGCCGAGGAACTTCTGGAACGCGGGGGTCGCGACCGTGTCCTTCCAGCGGACGAAGCCGTTCGCCTGCAGGAAGGCAGGGCCCTGAAGACCCTCAGCCGACTTCACGATCTCGGGCCAGCCGTTCTGGTCGGCGGTCTGGGTCGCGAGCGCCTCACGCGCCGACACCGTGGTGGGGATGAGTCCGTCGGCGACGTTCATCTTCACGAGGTTGTCGGTCTGCATGAAGAAGTCGAGGAACTTGGCCGCCTGCTTCTGGTGCGGCGAGTCGATGTTGATCGACAGCGTCTGCGGGTTGGCCGCCTGGGCGGCGCCCTCGGTGCCCGCGAGCGGGGGCAGGACGATCCAGTCCATGTCGGCCGGAGCATCCGCGGCGATGTTCGCCACCTGGTACGAGCCCTGCACGGTCATGGCCGCCTTGCCCGCGTAGAAGGTCGCGAGCACGTCGGAGCCCGACTGGGTGACGCCGATCGGGTCGACGGACCCTGCCTCGATCATGGCGCGCACGCGGTTCGGGACCTCGAGGTCGGCGTCCTTGACGGCGACCTTCATGTCCTCGCCCTTGCCCGTGAAGTACTTCGAACCGAAGCCCATCCCCAGGCTCATGAACGCGGCCGTCGGGCTCTTCAGGCCCCAGGTGATGCCGTGCACGTCGCCCGAGGTGGTGGCAGCGGCGATGTCGGCCAGCTCGTCCCACGACATCGAATCGCCGGTGGGGATCTTCACGCCCGCCGCATCCAGCAGCTTCTTGTTGGCGAAGACGACGTAGGTCTGCAGCTCCGTGGGGGCGCCGATGATCTGACCGTCGATCGTGACCGAGTCCAGCACGCCGGGGTCGATGTCGTCGATGGTCTTCTTGTCCAGCAGATCGCTCAGGTCGGCGACGTAGCCGTCCCTGGCGAAGGGCACGATGCCGAGGACCTCGTAGTGGATGATGTCGGGGGCGACGCCGCCGGCGAACTGCGTGGTGAGCTTGTCGTCGAGGCTGTCGGTCGGGGCCTGCACGATCTCGACCTGGATGTCGGGGTTGTCCTCGTTCCACGAGTCGACGATCTCTTTCGTCGCCTGGATCGCGGCCGGCTGGTCGGAGAACGACTGGAACGTGATCGACACCGGCTTGCCGTCTCCGGAGTCGTCGGTCTTGTCCCCTCCGCCCTGGGAGCAGGATGCCAGGGTCAGGGCAGTGACGGCGGCCGCGGCGAGCGCGATGGACGCGCGATGAAGCTTCTTCACTTCATACCTCTTTCTCTTGTGTTCGGGAACTGCGGGAAACTGCGGGTTCTAGCCCTTGACCGCACCGGACAGCAGGCCGGTGGCCAGGCGCTTCTGGAGCAGGGTGAAGAACACGATGCTGGGGATGCTGGAGAGCAGGGCGCCGGCGGCGAGAGGCCCGACCGCGACCTTGCCCTCTCCGCCGACGAACGTGGACAGCGCGATCGGCAGCGTGTAGTTCTCGGGCGACTGCAGGAGCACCAGCGCGAAGAAGAACTCGTTGTAGGCCGAGACGAAACTGAACATCGCCGTCGCGACGAGCCCTGGCATGAGCAGCGGGAAGACGACCCTCTGGAGGGTGCGGAGCTTGTTGGCCCCGTCGATCGCCGCGGCCTCCTCGACGTCGTAGGGGATCGCCGCGACGTACCCCTGCAGCATCCACAGGGAGAACGGCAGCGTGTACACCGAGTAGACCGCCACGAGGCCGAGCAGCGAGTCGACCAGGCCGAGCGATCGCAGGATGAAGAACAACGGGATGACGATGAGGATGACCGGGAAGATCTGGCTCACCAGGATGTACCCGACGCCGATCGAGCGGAGCTTGCCCTGGTACCTGGCCATCACGTAGGCGCCGGGTATCGAGAGCAGCGTGACGATGACCGTGGTCGCGACCGCCACCAGGAGGCTGTTGCCCGCCGCGCGGACGAGACCCTGACGCTCCAGCGCCACGATGAAGTTGTCGATCGTGGGTTGCAGCGGGAACAGGTTCACGGCGAGGGAGTTGATCTCGGCCGAGGACTTGAACGCGGTCGAGATCAGCCACAGCAGTGGGAAGCCGAGGAAGACGAGGAACGCGGCGAGCGCGAGGTACTGCAGGATCCGGACGAGCGGCTTCTTCGCGCGCCGCTCGGCACGCCGCCGCTGCGTCTTCGTCGCATTCTGGGTGACCATGCTCCTGGTCGCCGTCGTGTCGCTCATCGTGCGCTCCTCTCCGGTCGGAACTGGCGCCACAGGGCGACCACCAGGATGGCGATGAGGAAGAGCACGATCACGTCGCCCATCGCCGCGGCCCCGCCGGTGTTGCGCGTCTTGAACGCCTCGAGGTAGGTGAACAGCATCGGCAGCATGGTGCGGCCGCCGGGACCGCCCTCGGTCATCACGTAGACGATGCCGAAGGAGTTGAAGTTCCAGATGAAGCTCAGGCTCGCGATCGAGAAGATCACCGGGCGCAGGGCCGGCAGTGTGACGTTGACGAACCGACGCCAGGTGCCGGCGCCGTCGACCGCTGCAGCCTCGAGCAGCTCGGTCGGCACCTGCTGGAGCCCCGCGAGCAGCACGACCGTGTTCTGCGGCATCCCGACCCAGACCCCCACCAGGATCACGGCGGGGAGGGCGAGCCCGAAGTCTCCGAGCCAGTTGATGTTCGCGGGTCCGCCGAGCGCCTCGATCAGCCAGTTGAGCGGGCCGTTCGTCGGCGAGTAGATCATCTGCCACATCACGGCGACCACGACGGGCGGCATCGCCCAGGGGATCAGCGCGAGCACGCGCGTGATGCCGCGGAACCGGAGGTCGGTGTTCAACAGCAGTGCGAGGCAGAGGCCGCCGATCAGCTGCAGAGCGGTCACCGTCACCGCCCAGATCATGCCGATGCCGAACGACTGCCAGAACTGCACGTCGGAGCCGAGCTTGATGAAGTTCTCGAACCCGATGAACTGCGTGTCGTGGTTGCGGGCGAGACGCGAGTCGGTGAACGCCGTCGCGACGCCGATGACGAGCGGGACGACGCTGAGGGCGAGGATCGGGATCAGCGTCGGGATGACGAGGCCGATCGCCTCGTTGCGCCGCGAGCGCGCCAGTCCGCCGGTGCGCGGAGCAGGCGGGGCAGCGGGCCGCCGGATGCCGGAGTCGACGCTCATGCCGCCTCCCCGATCGTCGAGGCCCTGATGACCAGCGTCGCCTCGACGGTCTCCCGCCGCGGTGGACGGGACGGATCGGCGAACCTCTCGCTGAGCATCCGCGCCGCGATCGTGCCCCGTCGCTCGGACTGCAGCGACACCGACGTGAGCGGCGGGCTGTAGAGGGCGGCGAGCTCGGTGTCGTCGATGCCGGTGACGGCGAGGTCCTCCGGCACGCGGAGATCGCGGCGCCGTGCCGCGTTGATGGCGCCGATCGCGATGAGGTCGTTCGCGCACACGATCGCGTCGACGGGGATGCCGGCGTCGAGGGTCGCCGCGAGCAGCCGCTCCGCGGCCTCGACCCCGGCGCCCACCGTGAAGTCGGCTGCGGTGATCTGCAGGGCGTCGGCACGAGGGAGCGCATGCCGCTCGACCGCGGCGGCGAAGCCCGCTCGACGTGCCGCGCCGGGGTTGGTGTTGCCTGGTCCGTTGATGACGGCGATGTGCGTACGGCCGATCTCGACGAGGTGGTCGACGACCATGCCCACGGCGACCGAGGAGTCGACGAAGACGTTGTCGATGCCGAGGTCGGAGTGCAGCGTGCCGATCACGACGACCGGCACGACCGTGTCGGCGATGGCCTGACGCAGCGCAGGGGTCACGCGCAGCGGGGAGATGATGAGTCCGTCGCCAGCCCCCATGCTCAGCATCCGCACGAGCTCGACCGTCTGGTCGGGTCGGCGGCCGGTGGACGAGACGCTGATGCGGGTGGTCTCCCCCAGCTCCGCCTCGATCGCGCGCAGCATCTGCACGTAGTTCGGGTTGCCGATGTCGTCGACGGCGAACACGATCTGGCGGTGACCGCCGAGGCGCAGCGACCGCGCGGTGGCGTCAGGCAGGTAGCCGATGCGCTTGGCAGCCGTGCGGACCTTGCGGACCATCTCCGGACTCGCCGAGCGGCCGGTGAGAGCGCGAGACGCCGAGGCGAGCGAGACGCCGGCGGCGGCGGCGACCTCGTGCAGTGTCGGCTTCGTCCCCATGATGCTCCTCTTCGAGTGGAAACGTTTCCAGCATCCGGACGTGGAAACGTTTCCAAATCGACGCTGGTCGGGCTCCAGGAAACTTAGGGGTGTTGCATACCGGTGTCAAGAGCGTGTTCCCCGGCACAGCTTCGGAGCCGGGTCCTCCCTCCCAGTGCACACCTTCGGAGCCGGGTCCTCCCTCCCCGTGCACAGCTTCGGATCCGAGGCTCCGACACCCCGACCATGAGTGCCGTGAGCCCGCGTGTCCCTTCCGCGCTCCGAAGCTGTGCCCACGCACTCCGAAACCGCGCTCCGAAGCTGTGCCCACGCACCCAGAAGCCCCTCCGAAGCTGTGCCCGTCGGGTCGGGATCGAGGAGGATACCCGGGATCAGCTCACGAGGCTGCGGATGCGTTCGGCGCGTGCTCGCATGGCGGGGTCGACCATCTCCCCCGAAGCCAAGGTGGCGACGCCCCCCGCAGCGAGCGCGGCGAGAACCTCCTCGGCCCAGGCGACCTCCGCTGGCGTCGGGGAGAACACGGCCGCGATCACCGGGAGCTGCGACGGGTGCACCGCCATCCGCCCGAAGAGACCGAGATCCGCCGCGCGGCGGGTGTCGGCGTCGAGACCGTCCAGATCGCGGATCGCCGGGAAGACGGATGCCATGGGAGCCGGAAGGCCGGCGGCGCGCGCCGCGAACAGCACCGTGAGGCGGGCGTGTTCGAGCATCCGCTCCCCTCCCCCGACATCGCTGCGCAGGTCGCTCTCGCCGAGTGCCAGCGAGACGACGGCCGGATGCTCGGCGATCGCCGACGCGCGCAGGACGCCCCTGGCCGACTCGAGGAGCGCGATCACGGGATGCCCGGGGGTGATGTCGACGACCCTGTCGATCTGGGAGGGGTGCTCGACCTTGGGCAGGCGGATGCCGACCGCAGGCGGCAGAGCGGCGACGGCCCGCAGATCGGCGTCGTCCGCCGCGTTCACGCGCACCTGCACGGACGTCGAGTCGCCACGCAGCCCCGCGTCGGAGCCCGCATCCGCGGCGCCGGTCGCCGCGGATCCTGCCGCACGGCGACCCCCGCGGAGCCACTCCATGACGGCGTCCCTCGCCATCGCCTTGCGCTCGGGCGCGACCGCGTCCTCGAGGTCGAAGACGACGAGGTCGGCGCCGCTGGACTCCGCCGACCCGAAGCGGTCGGGGCGGTCTCCCGGCACGTACAGCCCCGTGCGGAACGGACCGCCGCTCACACCGCACCCGCCTCGCGCAGCGCCGCGATGTCGGCATCCGAGAACCCGGCGTCGCCGAGCACCTCGTCGGTGTCGGCGCCGTGCGGGCGCCCCGCCCAGCGGATCGAACCCGGCGTGCGCGAGAGTCGGAACAGCACGTTCTGCATCGCCACGTCGCCGAGCTCTTCGTCCGGCACCCGTACGATCGTCCCGAGCGCCCGGTACTGCGGGTCATCGACCACTCCGCGGATGTCGTGGACGGGAGCGACGGCGGCCGATGCCGCCTCGAACGCGGCGATCACCTCGGCCGCGTCGTGCGCCCCGATCCACGTCTGCACGGCGTCGTCGAGTTCATCGGCGTGCCGTGCGCGCTCGTGCCCCGAGCGGAACCACGGTTCGTCGATCAGCTCCGCCCGACCGACCAGCGTCATGACGCGCTCCGCGATGGACTGCGAGCTCGTCGACACCGCGAGCCAGACGTCGTCGCGCGAGCGGTACACGTTGCGGGGCGCGTTGTTCACCGAGCGGTTCCCGGTGCGGGGCTGCACGAGACCGAGCTGATCCCACGCCGTGATCTGCCCGCCGAGCAGCATCAGGATCGGCTCGATGATCGCCATGTCGACGACCTGCCCTCGCCCGTCGCGCTCCGCCCCGCGCAGAGCCGCCATCACCGCATACGACGTCGCGAGCGCGGCGATCCCGTCGGCTAGGCCGAACGGCGGCAGCGTTGGCGGCCCGTCCGGATCGCCGGTGAGGGCGGCGAAGCCGCTCATGGCCTCGGCGAGGCTCCCGAACCCCGGCCGCGCGGAGTACGGGCCGAACTGCCCGAACGCCGTGACCCTCGCCAGGACCAGCCGGGGGTTCGCCTCGTGCAGCCGCTCGGGCGAGAGACCCCAGCGCTCCAGCGTGCCAGGGCGGAAGTTCTCGATCATCACGTCGGCGTCGGCGACGAGCCGAAGGAGCACCTCGGCTCCGGCATCCGTGCTCAGGTCGATCGTCACGGTGCGCTTGTTGCGCCCGAGCGTCTTCCACCAGAGGTTGACGCCGTCCTTCTGCGGTCCATGGCCTCGCGAGGCGTCCGGCCTACGCGGATGCTCGACCTTGATCACATCGGCGCCGAAGTCGCCGAGGAAGGTCGCCGCGAGAGGACCGGCGAACAGCGTGGACACATCGAGCACGCGCACCCCGTGCAGGGGCGGCGTTGGAACAGTTCTCAGATCATCCTGGTCCGGCACCGAGACATGATAGTCACAGCCCCGGAGCGCCTCGACCCTCCCGTACAGGTCAGCCGAGGACCGGGGGGACCTCCGCCCACAGGATGCGGTCGTCGGTCGACGGGGCGTCGGGGATGCGACCGGCGCCGTCCGGCTCGGGGATCGCGGCGAGCAGAGCCCTGGTGTACGGATGCTGCGGATCGGCCCACACGCGATCGGTCGGGCCCGACTCCATCACGCGGCCGGAGTAGAGCACGAACGTGCGGTCGGCGATGCGCCGCACGACCGCGAGGTCGTGCGAGATGAACAGCATCCCCGCGCCCGCCTCGGCGACGAGATCGCGCATGAGTCCGGCGACGCTGGTCTGGGTCGATGCGTCGAGCGCCGAGATCGGTTCGTCGGCGACGAGCAGAGACGGCCGCGCGGCAAGCGCCCTGGCGATCGCGATGCGCTGCTTCTGCCCACCGGAGAACTGGTGAGGGAAGCGGCCGGTGACCGTGGTGGGGAGGCCGACCTTCTCCAGCCACTCCTCGACGCGCGACCCCTCGGCGCCGCGTGCTCTGGCCGTGGCGATGCCGTCGGCGATCTGGTCGCCGATCCGGCGCCGCGGGTTCAGCGAGGTCGACGGATCCTGGAACACCATCTGGATGCCCGTCAGGGCGGTCGCACGACGCCGGATGCCGAGACGCGCCACGGGCTCGCCGCGGAACAGCACGCTGCCTGCGGCGAGCTTCTCGATGCCGACGGCCGCACGGGCGAGGCTCGACTTGCCGCTGCCAGACTCGCCGACCAGCGCCACGGTCTCCCCCGGCGCGACCTGCAGCGAGACGCCGTCGACGGCGATCACCGGAGGGTTGCCGGGGTAGCGCACGACGACGTCCTTCGCGTCGAGGACTGCGACCTCGCTCATTCTGCGGCCTCCTCGTGTGCCGTGACATCCTTCGGCGCGGGTGCCGACGGCGCGGCATCCGCCTCGTCGATGCGCGACCCGGGCAGGGCCGCGAGCAGGGTGCGGGTGTATTCGTGCTGCGGGGAGAGGAAGAGCGTCTCGCGATCGGCGTGCTCGACGATCTCGCCGTTCTTCATCACGGCCACCTCGTCGGCGATCGCGCTCATCACGCCCAGGTCGTGCGTGACCAGCAGCACGGCGAGGTCGCGCTGCGTCGCGAGATCGCGCAGCAGATGCAGGATGCCGGCCTGCACCGTGACGTCGAGCGCGGTCGTCGGCTCGTCGGCGAGCAGCACCTCGGGATCGCACGCGAGTGCACACGCGATGGCGATGCGCTGGCGCTGTCCGCCGGAGAACTGGTGCGGGTAGCGCTTCAGCGCCTCCGCCGGCTTCGGCACCTGCACCGTCTCGAGCAGCTCGACCGCGCGTGCGCGCGCCGCGTCGCCGCGCAGGCCGAGGTGCACGCGCATGTGGTCGGTGAGCTGCCGGCCGACGGGGAGCTGCGGGTGCAGCGACGCCGACGGGTCCTGGAACACCATCGCGATCCTCTTGCCGCGGATGCGGTTGAGCTGGCGACGGCGCATGCCGACGAGCTCCTCACCCGCGAGCGAGATGGAGCCGCCGGTCTTCGCCTGTCGCGGCAGCAGCCCGAGCACGGCGAGGGAGGTCAGCGTCTTGCCCGAGCCCGACTCTCCGGCGAGGCCGTGGATGCGGCCCTTGCGGAGGTCGAGCGAGATGCCGCGCACGAGCGGGCGTCCGATGTCGATCGTGAGGTCGCGGATGCTCAGCGCGCTGCGCGCGTCCTGCGCTGCGGTCATGCCGCCACCCCCTTCGCGTCGGCCGTGTGCTCGGCCTGCTTCTCGTGCGTCATCTCCGCGGTCGGGTCGAGCACGTCGCGCAGGCCGTCGCCGAGGAAGTTGAAGGCGAGGACGACGGTGAGGATCGCGAGTCCGGGGAACACGCCCAGCCACCACGCGTCGAAGTTCTGCATCGCCGCGGAGATCATCGATCCCCACTCGGCGGTCGGCGGCTGGGCGCCCAGGCCGAGGAAGGAGAGTCCGGAGAGCAGCAGGATCGCGGCGCCGATGTCGAGGGTCGCGAGCACGAGCATGGGACCGGCGATGTTCGGCAGGATGTCGACGAACAGCGTGCGCAGCGGCGAGTGCCCGAGCAGGCGTCCGGCGATCACGTAGTTCTGGCCGCGGAGCCCCAGCACGATGCTGCGCGTGACGCGGGAGTACTGCGGCCACGACACCACGATCGCGGCGATCACGGCGTTGAACAGCGACGGGCCGAGCGATGCGGCGACCACCATGGCGAGGATCACGGTGGGGAACGCCATGAACAGGTCGGTGATGCGCATCAGCGTCTCGTCGACCCAGCCGCCGAAGTAGCCGGCGACGGCGCCGATGACCGTGCCGATGATCATGGCGGCGATCACGAGCATGAGCGCCAGGGGCAGGCTCACCGTGGCGCCGGTCATCAGCCGGGAGAAGATGTCGCGGCCGTTGCCGTCTGTACCGAGGAGCGTGTCGATGCCCGGCGCCTGCAGGCGCGGCAGCTTCTGCGCGTTCGGGTCGAACGGCACCCACCACTGGGCGGTGAATGCGACGACGATCCAGGCGAGTGCGATGACGGTGCCGATGACGCCGAGCGGGGTACGCCAGGCGCGCGGCCAGCGCAGGCGGAACCGCCAGGGCCCGGATGCCGAGTCGATGCGGCTCATGCGATCCTCACTCTCGGGTCCAGCACGCCGTAGAGCAGGTCGACGACGAAGTTGATGAGCAGGTAGATGAGTCCGACCACGAGGCCGACGCCCATGATGCCGGGGAGGTCGAGGTTCGCAGCCGAGTTGTAGGCGTAGGTGCCGAGCCCCGGCCATGCGAACACCGACTCCACGAGCACGGTGCCCGACAGCAGCGACCCGAAGGCGACGCCGACGACGGTGAGGATGGGCAGCGACGCGCCGCGCAGCACGTAGCCCAGGACGACGCGCATCGCCGGCAGGCCCTTGGCCCTGGCCGCGCGCACGTAGTCGCTGCCGAGCACCTCGAGCACCGAGGTGCGGATGAACCGCGTGAGCAGTCCGACCGTCACCAGGGAGAGCACGAGCACGGGGAGCGCCAGGTGGGCGAGGGCGTCGAAGTAGCCGACGCCGTCGCCGTTCAGCAGGTAGTCGATCGTGTACATCCCCGTGATGCGGGGCGGCGGCGTGATCGACGGGGAGATGCGGCCCGAGCCCGGAGCGATGTGCAGCTGCAGGAAGAACACGTAGAAGCTCACCAGGGCGAGCCAGAAGGTGGGGACGCTGAGACCGACCAGGGTCACCACGCGGATGACCTGGTCGGTCACGAGGCCGCGGCGGTACGCGGCGAGCGTGCCGAGCACGATGCTGACGACGAGGCTGAGGATGATGGCGCCGATGGCCACCTCGATCGTCGCGGGCACCGCGGTGGCGAGGTCGCTGGTGACCGGGCGTCCGGTCACCAGCGACGTGCCGAGGTCTCCGCGCAGCAGATTCCCCATGTAGATGAAGTACTGCACGATCAGCGGCTGATCGAGTCCGTGCTCCCTGATGAACGCTTCGCGGGTCGCCGGGTTCTGCGACGCGCCCTCGCCCAGGGCCGCGGAGACGGGGTCTCCCGGCACGAGGTTGGTGAGGGCGAACGTCACGATCGTGACGCCCACGAGGAGAAGCAGGGAGGTGCCGACCCTGCGGAGCAGGTAGCCCGCGAGGGGCGATCTGCGCCGCTGGGCCTGCCTCTGCACAGCCACCGTCGTCATGAGGGCCTTCCTCAGCCGGCGGGGTTGATCTCGGCGATGTCCATCTCCCACACGGAGTTGTAGACGGCGCCGGAGACGTTCTTCGCCGTGGCGATGTTGCGACCGGGGACGATCAGCGGCACGAACGGGCCGTCGGCCTGCATGGCCTCGGCGAACGTGGTGAACGCCGCGGACCGCGTGTCGGTGTCGGTGGCGCTGGCGGCTCCTGCCGCGATGCCCGCGATCTCCGGGTTCGCGTCGGCGGCCCAGCCCGCGCGCAGACCGACCTTGAGGCCGGGCGCGAAGGGCAGGAAGTTCGCCGAGTCCGCGTAGTCCGGACCCCAGAACCACAGGCCGAAGCCCTCGGTGCCGTTGACGTAGGCGTCCAGCTCCGTGGCGAACGGCTGCGGCGCGAGCTCGACGTTGATGCCGGCATCCTTCAGCTGCGCCTGGATGCGCTCGGCGAGGGGGGTGAACTCGACGCCGCCGACCGGGTAGTCGTTCGGGAACTGCAGCTTCAGGGTCTGACCCGTGTAGCCGGCTGCGGCGAGCGCCGCCTTGGCCTTCTCGGCATCCGGCTTCACACCGGTCTTGAGGGCGCCCTCGAAGCCGGGAGGGATGACTCCGGTGGCCTGCACGGCGCCGGCGCCCGCGAGCTCCAGCAGCGCGTCGTAGTCGAGCGAGTAGCGGATCGCCTCGGCGATCTTCACGTTGGCCAGGTCACCCGCGACGGCCGGCGACTGGTTCAGCAGCAGGAAGATGGTCTGACCGGACGGCACGGAGTCGACCTTCACGCCGTCGCCGAGGCCGGCGACCTGGTCGCCGTTGAGGTCCATCGCGACCATCGAGTCGCCGCCCTTGAGGTTGGCGAGCTGCGTGGCGCTCTCGGACACGTTGCGCACGACGACGCGCGAGTAGCCGGCCTTCTCGTCGCCGTTGTACTCGTCGTTCTTCTTCAGCACGACCTGCGAGCTGAGGTCGAGCGTGTCGAGCACGTAGGGTCCGGATCCGGCAGACGCGCCGTCGAGGAACTTCTGTGCGGAGTCGGAGCCGTCGGTGGTGCCGCCGTTCTTGGTCACCACGTCGGAGTTGACGATGCCGAGTGCGGGGTTGGCGAGGATCGCCGGCAGCTGCAGCAGCGGGGTCTCGGAGGTGATCGAGACGGTCTTGTCGTCGACCTCCTTCACCGTGAGGCCGCCGAGCAGGAAGTTGGGCTTGGCGTCCGCCATGCCCTGCACGCGCTGCAGGGTGAAGACGACGTCCTTCGCCTCGATCGGCGAGCCGTCGGAGAACACGCGGTCGCCCTCGAGCGTGAACGTGAACTCGGTGGCCTGGTCGTTCTGCTCCCAGGACGCGAGACCCGGCACCGGCGTCGAGACGTCGGAGCCCTTGAAGTCGACGAGGGTCTCGTAGAGGGCCTTGGCGATCATGTTGCCGGTCGGGTCGTAGGTGTGACCGGGGTCGGCGGTCTCGATCGAGAACGCGGTGTCGATGACGAGGGAGTCCCCGCCCTTCGAGTTGCCGCCACCGTTGGCGGAGTTGCCGCCGGAGCATCCGGCGAGTGCCAGGAGCGCGACGGCTCCCAGGGCGATGAACGAGGTGCTGCGACGCGACACCATGACGACCTCCAAGGGCGAGGAGTACATTTCGGGTAGATCATCCGATGTGGACGACCGTGTTCAGATTCCCATGATGTGCGACGATCTGTCCATCAAGATTGCGTAACGGGAGTGATCTCTGATGTGAGACCGACAGGAGAGGTGCAATATGTCCAGCAGTGACAGCGAAGTCCTGAAGAAGTCTGGACGAAGTGCCATGCCGCTCGACGAGATCGCGTACAGAATTCTCGACGTGCTGAGGGATAACGGACGCGTCTCGATCGCCGCGCTCGCCGAGAAGGTCGGCATCTCGCGGGCCAACGCCTACACGCGCGTCGAGTCCCTCGTGCACGACGGGGTCATCACGGGCTTCAGCGCGCGCATCGACCCTGCCAAAGCCGGGCTGTCGATCGGCGCCCTCGTGTTCGTCACCGTGCTGCCGCAGGCGTGGGCCTCGTTCCGCGAGCGCGTGCTCGAGATGCCCGACGTGGAGTGGTGCGCCATCACGACCGGCGAGCACGACGCCATGATGCTCATCCGCGCGGTCGACGTGAGCGGCGTGCACGAGTTCTCCACCGGGGTGATCGCCCAGCTGCCCGAGGTCCGCACCGTCGTCAGCGTGGTCGTGCTCGACGAGGTGGTGCGCCGCTCGTACCTGCTGCCGTCGGACATCCCCGAGCGCAGCGCCGAGATCCCCCTGGGGATGACGCGCTGGACTCCGGCCTCGCCCGGACGCGACACGCTCCCGCCGCGCTGAGCGGCGGCCGCGCTCAGGCGGCCGGACGGCAGGCTCAAGCGGCCGGGATCTCCTCGCACACGCTGAGCTGCGGGGCTCCGTGCATCTCGTAGTGCTCGACGAGGCGGATGAGGCCGTCGTCGGTGAGCTCCAGCTCGCTCTCGCCGTCGCCCGTCACGACCGAGCCGTCGGCGACGAGCACGTGCACGAACGACACCCAGATGGTGTCGCCGGTGCGGGTGCCGACGAAGCGTCCGAAGGTGACGGTGTCGCCCTCGTAGTCACCCCAGATGGCGCCGTCGCGTTCCCAGTACGTGAACAGGCTCGGCGCGTCGGGGTCGACGGTCGACGTGGTGGAGGAGACCATCCGGAATCGGCGGCCGTCGAGGGAGGGGAGGGTGGCTGTCGCGGTCACTCCTCGATTATGGGGGATCGCCACTCCTGTTCGAGCAGCGCGTAGACGAGCAGGGTCGTCCACTCCCCCTTGAACCACGAGCTCTCGACCAGCCGCGCCTCGCGACGGAAGCCGAGGCGCTCCACCACCCGCGCCGACGCCGAGTTGCGCTCGTCGATGCGCGCGGCGATGCGGTGCAGGCCGAGTCCGTCGAAGCCGACCGCGAGGAGGGCGCGCACCGCCTCCGCCGCATAGCCGTTCCCGGATGCCACGGGGTCGAGGATGTATCCGACCTCGCCCTCCCTGTCGTTCTCGCTGCGCCAGAACAGCACGACGTCGCCGACGAGCCGCCCTGTCGCGCGCTCCTCGACGGCGAGGCACACGGCGTCGTCCTGCGCCTCGAAGCTCGTGCCCGACCACCGCGTGGCGATGCGCTCCTCGACCTCGGCGAGCGTGAGCGGGCCGTAGGGCACGTACCGCACGTTGTCGGCATCCGACTTGTACCGCAGCATCGCCGGGGCGTCGGCCGCCGTGATCGGACGCAGCAGCAACCGCTCGGTGAGGATCGGGTACTCGGGGACGTACATGGTCGCAGTCACTCCAGGTCGAGGGACACCAGGCCGGGCATCCGGGCCGTCTCCGCGCGCAGGGCGAGCACGAAGTCCATGTACTCCGGGGTCATCCGGATGCGCGGCGATGCGAGCACGTGAGTGCTGCTGCGGCCGCCTGGCCGTTCGATGCGGATCCGCCGGGTGTCGTACGCGGGCGGCGTCACCCAGATGCGCGACAGCTGGTCGAACGGGTGGTCGGTCTCGCCGAGTCGGAGCCCGTGGTGACTGACCCAGATCTGGGCCGGGGCGGAGCGTGCGACCTTGCGTCGCTGGGCGGCGCCGATCGCGAATCCGATGCCGCCGAGCGCGCCGAAGGGCAGCAGCAGGATCAGCGCGGAGAACTCGCTGTCGCCGAACCCCGGCATGAAGGCCATCAGCCCGAATGCCAGCGCCACCGCGAACAGGACGATCGCCGTGATGAGGAAGCCGTTGGCGATGCGCCGCTCGTCGGAGGCGTCGACCGTGAACGAGCTCGGGAGGGAGGCGCGCAGGCGGGCGGCCTCGACCGGGTCGGCCGCGACCGGCTGCGAGACGGGGTTCAGCACCGCCATCAGCTCGTTGAACGTCGAGCGGGTGAACCCTGGCAGCTCGACGGTGATCTCCCGTCCGCCCGACAGCACGATCAGCGCACGGGTGGTGCCGCTGCGCATGCCGTTCGTGCGGTGCTCGGTGATCTTGGATCGGAAGCCGGTGATGTCCCTGGCGAAGGTCTCGACCTTGCCCGCGCGCCCGATCTGCACCGTGTCCGGGGTGACGACGACCCGGATGTTGCGCAGCCAGAACGAGCCGATCCACACGGCGAGGGTGATCGCGATGGCGACGACGAGCACGACGATGCCGCGCGTGGAGATGTTCATCGTGCGCGGCAGGAACTTCGGGAGGAAGAACAGCACGGCGGCGGAGAACGCGACCGAGAGCACGAGTGCGCCGAGGGCGGTGCGGAGCGGATGCCGCCGGAAGACGCGCGCGACCGGCGGAGCGGTGACCTGACTCATGAGCACAGTCTGCCGCACCGGCGATCTGCCGCGCGGGCGCGACGCCGCCGGGTACCGTGGGGGCATGGAGTGGATCGCCGACGTCTCGGCAGGAGCCTGGCTGCGCGAGCGGCTCGACGAGTCCCTGGGCGATGGCATGCACTGCGTGGTGCCGAGGGGGTACGCCGCCTACGCCAGGGTGTTCCACCCGGCATCCGTCCGCTGGCTCCCCGACCGTCCCGTGCCGACCCCGCAGGAGTGGGAGCGGATGCCGCCGGCCGAGCAGCACCGGCTGCTGGACGCCTCCCTCCAGCGGCCGGCGACGTGGCGCGAGGTCGCGTCCTCCTTCGGCACCGTGCTGCATCCGCTCGCACAGTGGCAGCATCTCGTGCGCACCCCGCCCGGCGAGGACTGGAACGTCCGCATCTCGCCCGACGGGCGTGAGTTCACCGGCCCGGAGGAGGGCCGACTGGAGCCGGAGCTGCTCTCCGCGCTCGCCGGTCATCTGGCCGCGCACACCACGACGCCGGACTCCGGAGTCGCGGCGCTCTGGGAGGGGTGGGGCGGTCTGCTCGGTCACCTCGGTCGGGGCCCGTCCCGCGTGTTCTTCGAGATCGACGAGGATCCGACCCACCGGCAGCTGATCGATCGCAGCATCCATGATCCGTTCAACGACGTCTTCCGCAAGGCGACCTGGCAGGAGGGCATCCTGTCCAGGGAGATCTCCGAGGCGCCGCGGCTCGAGCTGCCGGGGCGCGGCTACGTGCTGTTCTCGGCATCCGCCCGCGATCTCGCCGACGCCGACTGGGTGCTGCGCGTCCCGTGGCGGGATCTCCCGGCAGAGGAGCACGGTTTCCCGCCGAGCGCACACAGCCCCGCGATCCTGTGGCCGGAGGACCGCGCGTGGACGCTCGTGTCGGAGATCGACTTCGACTCCACCGTGATCGGCGGCAGTCCAGAGCTCGTCGCCGCGCTCTGCGCCGACGAACGGATCGAGGCCCTGCCCCTCGACGCCGAGGCCAGCCTCACCTGGGACGCCGACGAGGTGAACCGATGACGGCCCCCGTGCGGGGTTCCTTCGACGCGCGGCCGCTGCACGACCCCGTCGACCCGGCAGCCGTCCGCGCCTTCGCCGCCGAGCTGCGCGCCCGCCGCACCACCTCGACATCAGCGTCGACGATGATCGGCATCGTCGTCGCCGTGCTGGCCGGCCTCGTCCTGGTGCCGCTGCTCGCCACGACCGTGATCGGCCTGGCTGTCGGCGGACGGGACACATCGCCCCTCGCCGTGCTGCCCCTGCTGCTCATCGGCGGTGCGCTGGTCGCGATCGTCGTGTTCTCGGTGGCGGGCTGGCGGCGAGCCCGTGAGACCCGGTACCGCCTGAACCTCTTCGCCGGGGCGAACGGCATGAGCTACCTGGAACAGGTGGCCGATCCTCCCTTGCCCGGGATGATCTTCGGCCTCGGTCGCGCGCGGCGGTCCAGCGACCTGCTGCGCGGCACCACGCCGCGCTTCGTCGAGTTCGGCAACTACCAGTACACGGTCGGGTCGGGGAAGAACTCGACGACGCACCGATGGGGCTACGTCGCCGTGAAGCTCGACGTGCCGCTGCCCAACATCGTGCTCGACGCGAAGGGCAACAACGCCTTCGGCACCAACCTGCCTGCGTCGTTCGACCGGCACCAACGCCTGTCGCTGGAGGGCGACTTCGACCGGTACTTCACGCTGTACTGCCCTGCCGGGTACGAACGCGACGCGCTCTACCTGTTCACGCCCGACATCATGGCGCGGTTCATCGACAACGCGGCGGAGCTCGACGTCGAGATCGTCGACGACTGGCTGTTCCTCTACACGCAACGCAGGGTGTCCACCCTGGATCCGGCGACCTGGGCGTGGCTGTTCGGCGCGGTCGGAGCGCTCATCGTCAAGTTCGACCAGTGGGCGCGGTGGCGCGACGAGCGCTTCGCCGCGGAACAGCCGACCGCGGCCGCCACGGCATCCGCGATGTCGCCGCGCCCGCTTTACGAAGCCCCGTCACCGGCGCTGCCGTTCGCACCACCCGCAGGCATGCTCACTCCCCCGCCCGGCGTGGCCCCGCAGGGACGCCGTCTGACGAAGCGGGTGCAGTGGCTGCCCATCCTGCTCGCCGTCGGCATCGGCGTGGCGTGGACGATCGCGAGGGTGATGGGGAACGCCGGCCACTGACGGCCCGAGTGTGGGGGTGGGTGCTGCTTGGGGACCAGCTGCCCACCCCATCCCCCCTCGGGATCAGAGAGAGATTGGGGACTCTCTCCGCATGGCGGCCGTGCCGCCCACAGTGCGATCAGCTGGGGACTGATGTATATGCACCGTGTACAGAAGGATGGTATACCGGTCGACGTTGCAACAGGTTGCGAGGGGGCGTCACGCCCGCCGCGCCGCCCACTGCGCTCGTCGCTCGGCCTGCTCCACCGGGTCGGGCACGGGAAGCGACGCGATGAGCCGCTTCGTGTACTCGTCCTTCGGAGACCCCAGCACCTCGGCCGTCGGTCCGGACTCCGCGATCGCGCCCTTGTGCAGCACGACAACCGAGTGGGCGAGCATGTCGACGACCGCGAGGTCGTGCGTGATGAACAGCGTCGCGAACCCGAACCGCTCCTGCACCTCGCCGAAGAGCTCCAGCACCCTGGCCTGCACCGACACGTCGAGCGCGCTCGTCGGCTCGTCGGCGATCAGCAGCTTCGGGTCGAGGGCGAGCGCCCGCGCCAGCGATGCGCGCTGACGCTGTCCACCCGACAGCTCGTGCGGGTACCGGTCGCCGAACGCCGCCGGCAGCTGCACCGCCTCGAGCAGCTCGTCGACGCGCGGGCGCGCCTCGACGGGGTTCTTCGCGGCACCGTGCACGACGAGCGGCTCCGCCACGTTCTGCGCGATCGTGAGCAGCGGGTTGAAGCTCGTCGCCGGGTCCTGGAAGACGAAGCCCAGATCCTTGCGCAGCGGACGGAACCGCCGCTCCTTCACCCCGCGCATCTGCATTCCGAGCACCTCGAGCGAGCCGTCAGACACCGGCGCGAGACCGGCGATGGCCCGTCCGATGGTCGTCTTGCCCGACCCGCTCTCCCCGACGAGGCCGACGACCTCGCCCGGAGAGAGCGTGAAACTCACGCCCTGCACCGCGCGGAACCCGCCGCGGCCGAACCTGCCCGGATACTCGATCACGAGATCCTTCGCCACGACGAGCGGCGCGGACTCGGTCACCGGCGCGACGCGTTCGGTGAGCTGCACACGCGGCACAGCGCCGAGCAGGCGGCGCGTGTACTCGTGCTGCGGCGCATCGAAGAGCTCCTGCACGGGAGCGGTCTCGACGAGCTCGCCGTTCAGCATCACGGCCACACGGTCGGACAGATCGGCCACCACGCCCATGTTGTGCGTGATGAGCACGATCGCCGTGCCCTCCTCGTCACGCAGGCTGCGCAGCAGGTCGAGGATCTCGGCCTGCACGGTGACGTCGAGCGCGGTCGTCGGCTCGTCCGCGATGATGACCTTCGGCTTCAGTGCGAGCGCCATCGCGATCACGATGCGCTGCTTCTGCCCGCCGGAGAACTGATGCGGGTAGTCGTCGACGCGACGCTCGGGCTCGGGGATGCCGACGCGGCGCAGCATGTCGATGGCCACTGTCCTGGCGTCCTTGCGGCTGACGCCGCCGTGGGCGCGCAGCCCCTCGGCGAGCTGCCAGCCCACCCGGAACACCGGGTTCAGCGCGCTCGACGGCTCCTGGAAGACCATCGCCGCCTTCGGGCCCCGCACGGCGCGGAGGCCGGCGTGATCGAGCTTCGTGATCTCGGTGCCGTCGAGCACGACGACACCTGAGGTGATCGCCGTCTCCGGCAGCAGCCCGAGGATCGATCGGGCGGTCACGGTCTTGCCGCTGCCCGACTCGCCGACGATGGCGAGCACCTCTCCCGGCTGCACGTCGAGCGTGACGCCGCGCACCGCGTGCACGTCGCCGCCGTCGGTCGCGAACGTGATGTTCAGGTCGCGGATGTCCACTGCAGTCGTCATCACTGCACCTCTCCCATGTCCTCGCGGGCGACCGGCTGCGTGGCTGCGACGGCATCCGCCGGGGTCGCCCCGCGTCCGGCGCGGCGACGCGCGCGCAGGCGCGGGTCGGCCAGATCGTTCAGGCTCTCGCCGATGAGGGTGATGCCGAGCACCACGCTCACGATCGCGATGCCCGGCGGGATCGCCGTCCACCAGATGCCGGCGGCGACGTCGCTGATCGACTTGTTGAGATCGAAGCCCCACTCGGCCGCCGCCGTCGGCTCGATGCCGAAGCCGAGGAAGCCGAGCGCGGCGAGGGTGGAGATCGCCTCCGCCGCGTTGAGCGTGACGATGAGCGGCAGGGTGCGGGTGGAGTTGCGCAGCACGTGGCGGAACATGATCCGGCTGGTCGGGGCGCCGATCACGCGGGCCGACTCGACGAAGGCCTCGGCCTTGACGCGCAGCACCTCGGAGCGGACGACCCGGAAGTACTGCGGCACGAACACCACGGTGATCGAGATCGCCGCGGCGAAGACGCCGGGCCACAGACCAGACTGCCCTCCGCTGATCGCGATGGCCGCGACGATCGCGAGCAGCAGCGTCGGGAACGCGTAGATCGCGTCGGCGACGACCACGAGCACGCGGTCGACCCAGCCGCCGAGGTAGCCCGAGACGAGGCCGAGCAGCACGCCGATCACGACCGACAGCGCGACGGCGACGACGATCACGAGCAGCGCGGTGCGCGACCCCCAGATCACCCGGGAGAGCACGTCGTACCCGCCGACCGTCGTGCCGAGCAGGTGTGCGCCGCTCGGAGCCTGCTGGGCGCCGAAGTTGCCGTCGGGGCCCTTGAGCTGGTCGTAGCCGTAGGGCGCCAGCAGTGGTGCGAACAGCGCGACGACGAGGAACACGCCGGTCAGCGCGAGACCGGCGACCAGCATCCCCCGCTGCAGACCCACGCTCTGCTTGAGCTGATGGATCACGGGCAGTCGGCCGAAGAGAGAGGACTTCGCCATCTCAGTACCTCACCCTCGGGTCGATGAACGCGGCGATAATGTCGACCACGAAGTTGGTCACCGCGACGATCACGGCGATCATCGCGACGATGCCCTGCACCGCCACGAAGTCGCGCGAGCCGAGGTAGGCGGCCAGTTGGAAGCCGAGGCCCTTCCACTCGAACGTGGTCTCGGTGAGCACCGCGCCGCCGAGCAGCAGCGCGATCTGCAGTCCCATCACCGTGATGATCGGGATCAGCGCCGGGCGGTACGCGTGCGTGCGCACCAGGCGCCCCTCGTTCACGCCGCGCGAGCGTGCGGCGTCGATGTACGGCATGTTGTACGTGCCGATGAGGTTGGTGCGCACCAGGCGCAGGAAGATGCCGGCCGTCAGCAGTCCCAGCGTCAGCGCGGGGAGGATGGCGTGCAGCAGGACGTCCTGGACGTACGCGGGGTTGCCCGAGGCGATCGCGTCGATCAGGTAGATGCCGGTGCCGTCCTTACTCAGCACGATCTCCGTGCGCACGTTCGCACGACCGGAGACCGGGAGCCAGCCCAGCCAGACCGAGAAGATCAGCTTGGCGACGAGGCCGGCGAAGAACACCGGGGTGGCGTAGAACAGGATCGCCGACACCCGGAGTGCGGCGTCCGGCCAGCGGTCGCGCCGCGCTGCGGCGACCATGCCGAGCGGGACGCCGACGATGAACGCGACGATGAGCGCGTAGATCACGAGCTCGAGCGTGGCCGTGCCGTAGGTGACGAGCACCTCGGTGACCGGGCGCCTGTCGGTGAGCGTCGTGCCGAAGTCGAAGGTGAACACCTGGCCGAGGTACTCGAAATACTGCACGAGCACGGGGCGGTCGTAGCCGGCCTCGTGGATGCGCTGCGCGAGCTGGTCGGGCGTGAGCCGCCCGCCGAGGGCCGCGGTGATCGGGTCGCCGGTGAGGCGGATGAGGAAGAAGACGACCGTGACCAGGATGAGGACGGTCGGGATCATCAACAGGAAGCGGATGAGGATGTAGCGCCCGAGTGAGCCGCCCCCGGTCCGGGTGCGGGTGGTGCGGGCGGGTGGGCGGTCGCCGGCCGGGGTTGTCCCGGCGGACGACGAAGCGACGTTGCTCGTCATGTGAAGGGTCCTTCGCGCAGATCAACGACCCCGTCCCCTTCGCCCAGGCGACGAAGCGGACGGGGTCGTGATCGTGATGCTACTTGGTGATCGACGCGAAGCGCAGCTTGAAGGATGCGTCGAGGGTCACGCCCTTGACGTCCTTGCCGGCCACGGCCACCTGTGCGCCCTGCAGCAGCGGGACGGTGGACAGGTCGTGCGCGACGAGATCCTGGATCTTCTCGATGTCGGCGGTGCGGGCCGCGGCATCCGGCTCGACGGCCTGCTTGAGGATCAGGTCGTTGACCTCGGAGTTGTCGTAGTGGTTGCCCAGGAAGTTCTCCTTGAGGAAGAACGGCGTCAGGTAGTTGTCGGCGTCCGGGAAGTCGGGGAACCAACCGAGGCCGTAGAAGTAGTACGTGCCCTTCGGGTACTCGTCCTTGTACTGG
>JAGIAK010000079.1 GCA_017744855.1 Microbacterium sp. | reverse complement strand
GAGCCTGACCAGGAGGTACCCCGTGATCACATTCCGCAAGGCCGCCGTCGGCGGTCTCGCCCTTGCCGCGACGGGCGCGCTGCTCGCCGCGTGCGCCGCGCCGCCGGCAGCGACCCCGTCGGGGGAGCCGACCGAGCCGATGGCCGCCGACTTCCTCCCCTGCATGGTCTCGGACGCGGGCGGGTTCGACGACAAGTCGTTCAACCAGCTCGGCAAGGACGGGATCGACGCCGCCGCCGCGGCCGCCGGGGTCGAGCCGATCCTGGTCGAGTCGGACGACGAGTCGGACTACGCGCCGAACATCCAGAGCCTCGTCGACCAGGGCTGCACGATCATCGTGACCGTCGGCTTCGCGCTCTCGGCCGCCACGGTCGAGGCCGCGATCGCCAACCCGGACATCGACTTCGCGATCGTCGACGACGCCGCGGACAACGACTTCGACGGCGAGACCGACGCGCCGAACATCAAGCCGCTCCTCTTCGACACCGCCCAGGCGGCGTTCCTCGGCGGCTACGCGGCCGCGGCGTTCTCGACCACCGGGATCGTCGGCACCTACGGCGGCATGAACTTCCCGACCGTCTCGATCTTCATGGACGGCTTCGCCCAGGGCGTCGACTTCTTCAACTCGGAGAACGGCGCCTCGGTCAAGGTCGTCGGCTGGGACCGCGCGAACCCGGACGGCGGCGCCTTCACGGGCGGCTTCGCCAACGACGCGGCGGCCACCACGACGGCGCAGGGCATCATCGACCAGGGTGCCGACGTCATCCTCCCGGTCGGCGGTCCGATCTACCTCGCCGCGGCGACGCTCATCCAGGACGGCGGCCTCCCGATCGCGCTCCTCGGCGTGGACGCGGACGTCTTCGAGACGGACCCGTCGGTCGGCTCGCTCCTGCTCACCTCGGTGCGCAAGCTCATCGACGTCGCGGTCGAGGAGGCCGTGACGGAGGCGGCGGCGGGCGCGTTCGACCCGACCCCGTTCATCGGCACGCTGGAGAACGGCGGCGTCGGCATCGCCCCGTTCCACGACTTCGAGTCGAAGGTCCCCGCGGACCTCGGTGCGCGCCTCGACGAGATCGCGGCGGGCATCATCGACGGCTCGATCCCGGTCGAGTCCTACCTCGCGGGCTGATCCGCCTGGTGAACGCACGGGCCGGGGAGGGCGGGTCAACCGTCCTCCCCGGTCCCGTCTCATTAGGATCGAGGACATGAAGCTCGAGCTCCGGGGCATCACGAAGACGTTCGGGGCGCTGACTGCCAACGATCACATCGACCTCGTCGTCGAGCCGGGTGAGATCCACTGCCTCCTCGGGGAGAACGGCGCCGGCAAGTCGACGCTCATGAACGTCCTCTACGGCCTCCTCCAGGCGGACGCCGGCGAGATCCTGCTGGACGGCGCCGTCCAGCACTTCAAGGGTCCCGGCGACGCCATGAAGGCCGGCATCGGCATGGTGCACCAGCACTTCATGCTCATCCCCGTCTTCACCGTCGCCGAGAACGTGATGCTCGGGCACGAGGAGACCACATTCGGCGGCCGCCTCGACATCGCCGCGGCCCGTCGCCGCGTGAAGGAGATCTCCGACCGCTTCGGCTTCGACGTGGACCCGGATGCGGTCGTCGAAGACCTCCCCGTCGGCGTGCAGCAGCGCGTCGAGATCATCAAGGCGCTCGCGCGCGACGCCAGCATCCTGGTGTTCGACGAGCCCACCGCGGTGCTCACCCCGCAGGAGACCGACGAGCTGATGGCCACCATGCGCCAGCTCAAGGAGCAGGGCACCGCCATCGTCTTCATCACCCACAAGCTCCGCGAGGTGCGCGAGGTCGCCGACCGCATCACCGTCGTGCGGCTGGGCAAGATCGTCGGCGAGGCATCGCCGACCGCCTCCAACGCCGAGCTCGCCTCCCTCATGGTCGGCCGTGCGGTCGAGCTCACCGTGCACAAGGACGCCCCGCACCTCCGCGACAACGCCCTCGTCGTCGAGAACCTCACCGTCACCGACGCCTCAGGCGCCGTGCTCGTCGACGACGCCTCGTTCGAGGTGCGCGGCGGCGAGGTGCTCGCCATCGCCGGCGTGCAGGGCAACGGACAGACCGAGCTCACCGAGGCCCTCGTCGGCTTGCAGGACAGGGTGCGCGGCAGCATCCTCCTGAACGGCGAGCAGCTGGTCGGCCGCAGCGTCCGGCAGATCCTCGACGCCGGCGTCGGCTTCGTGCCGGAGGACCGCGGCGTCGACGGGCTCGTCAAGGAGTTCTCCATCGCCGAGAACCTCATGCTCGACCGCTCCAACGGCGCTCCGTTCGTGAAGAACGGCGCCCTGCAGCTGCGCGTGCGCGACGACTTCGCCCGCGAGAAGATCGCCGAGTTCGACATCCGCACCCAGGGCCCGACCCAGGCGGCCGGCCGTCTCTCCGGCGGCAACCAGCAGAAGGTCGTGCTCGCGCGTGAGCTGAGCCGCGACCTCTCGCTGTTCATCGCCGCCCAGCCCACGCGCGGCGTCGACGTCGGCTCGATCGAGTTCATCCACAAGCGCGTCGTCGAGACCCGCGACTCCGGGGTTCCCGTGATCGTGATCTCCACCGAGCTCGACGAGGTCGCCGCCCTCGCCGACCGGATCCTCGTGATGTACCGCGGGAAGATCGTGGGCATCGTGCCCGGCGACACCCCCCGCGACACCCTCGGCCTGATGATGGCAGGCGCCGTGAACGAAGGAGCGCAGGCATGACCGCCCCTCAGACTCAGGAGACGGCGCCCGACCTCGCGCCCGCGACTCCGCAGCCCTCCAAGTGGCGCGAGGCGTGGATGCGCGTCGCCACAGGCAACGCGATCGTCTCCGTGCTCGCGGTGATCGTCGCGATCGTCGTCGGCTCCCTGATGATCGCTCTCACCGATCCCGACGTGCAGGCGGCGTCGAGCTACTTCTTCGCCGCGCCCATGGACACGCTGAACGCCATCGGCAGCGCCGTGGGCGGCGCGTACGCCGCGCTGTTCCGCGGCTCGATCTACAACTTCAACGCTGACTCCTTCGCCATCGGCATCCGTCCGCTGACCGAGACGCTGAAGTTCGCGACGCCGCTGATCGCCGCCGGTCTCGGCGTCGGCCTCGCGTTCCGCGCCGGTCTGTTCAACATCGGCGGCCAGGGGCAGATGCTCATGGCCGCGGCGGCCGCCGGCTACGTCGCGACGGCCTGGGACATGCCCTTCCCGCTGCACATGATCGTGGCCATGATCGCCGGCATCGTCGCCGGCGCCCTGTGGGCCGGTATCGCGGGTCTGCTCAAGGCGCGCACCGGCGCGCACGAGGTGATCGTCACGATCATGCTCAACCACATCGCGTTCTACCTGCTCGCGTGGATGCTGGCGACGCAGGGCCTTCTGCAGGCTCCGGGGTCGAGCAACCCCAAGACGGCGCCGATGGCGGAGTCCTCTGTGCTGCCGCTGATCCTCGGGCCGATGTACAAGCTCCACCTCGGCTTCCTGCTCGCACTCGTCGCCGTGGCGATCACCTGGTGGCTGTTGGAGCGGTCGAGCCTCGGCTTCCGCTTCCGCGCGGTGGGGGAGAACCCGGCCGCCGCGAAGACCGCAGGCATCTCCGTGGGGCGCATGTACTTCACCGTCATGCTGATCGCGGGCGCCCTGGTCGGCCTCGCCGGCGTGAGCCAGGTGCTCGGCACCGAGCCCAAGGGCTTCAGCGGCGGCATCGACGCCGGCATCGGCTTCGACGCGATCACCGTCGCCCTGCTCGGACGGTCCCGTCCGCTCGGCATCCTCGGCGCCGGCCTGCTGTTCGGCGCGTTCAAGACCGGAGGCTTCACCATGCAGGCCTCGCAGGGCGTGCCGATCGAGATCGTGCTGGTCGTGCAGTCCCTGATCGTGCTCTTCATCGCAGCTCCGCCACTCGTGCGTGCGATGTTCGGGCTCCCGCAGCCCGGCAGGACCACGCGCCGACAGCGTCGCGCCGCGAGAAAGGGGATGGCGGCATGAGCGTCCAGACCATCGACGCGGAACCCCGCACCATCGCCGTCGTCTCGCGGAAGACGCCGATCATCTTCACCGTCGTCACCGCGCTCTTCGCGTTGCTGCCGCTGCTCGTGCCGCGTGCGGGCGATGCGACGTTCCGGCTCACCTCGGGCGGAGAACTGCTGGCAGTGCCGAACCTCGTCGTGCCAGGCACGGCGACCGCGTGGATCGCCGTGGTGATCGCCGCCGCCATCACCGTGTTCGCCTGGGTGCGCTCCGCGGCCCGCCGCAGTGTGCCGCTGTGGGTCACCGCGGTCTTCGCCGCCGCGCTCATCTTCGGCTTCCTCGCCTGGGCGGCCGCCGGAAGCAAGGGCACGCTGCCGATGATCGGCCTGCTCGAGGGTGCGCTCGCGCTCGCCACCCCGCTGATCTTCGGCGCCCTCGGCGGCGTGATCGGCGAACGAGCCGGCGTCGTGAACATCGCCATCGAGGCCCAGCTTCTCGCTGGAGCCTTCACCGCCGCGATCGTCGGCTCGGCCACTGGCAGCCCGTGGGCCGGGCTCATCGCCGCGATGGCCGCCGGCGTACTCGTCGCCCTCGTGCTCGGCGTCTTCGCGATCACCTACTACGTCGACCAGGTCATCGTCGGCGTCGTGCTGAACGTGCTCGTGATCGGCGTCACGACGTTCCTGTTCCGCCAGGTGCTCGCGCCGAACCAGGCGACCCTCAACACGGTCACCCCGTTCCCGAAGCTGCCGATCCCGCTGCTCAGCGAGATCCCGATCCTCGGGCCGATCCTGTTCCGCCAGACCATCGTCGTGTACCTCATGTACATCGTCGTCTTCGTGGTCTGGTACGGCATGTACCGCACCCGTTGGGGGCTGCGCATGCGCGCCGTCGGCGAGCACCCGCAGGCGGCCGACACGGTCGGCATCAACGTCGCCCGCACCCGCTACATGAACGTGCTCATCGCCGGCGCCATCGCGGGCATGGGCGGCGCGTTCTACACGCTGGTGTCCGTGCCGCGGTTCAACCCCGAGATGACGGCCGGTGCGGGATTCATCGCCCTCGCCGCGGTGATCTTCGGCAAGTGGGATCCGATCAAGGCGACGCTCGCCGCTCTGCTGTTCGGCTTCGCCACCAACCTGCAGGGCGTGCTCAGCGTGATCGGATCCCCGGTTCCCAGCCAGTTCATGCTGATGCTGCCGTACGTCGTGACGATCTTCGCCGTCGCCGGTCTCGTCGGGCGCTCGCGCCCGCCGGCAGCGGACGGCGACCCGTACATCAAGTCGTAGGAGAGACATGACCGACATCGACTGGGACGAGCTTCGTCAGGTCGCGACCGACGCCATGACCAAGGCGTACGCCCCGTACTCCCGTTACCGGGTCGGTGCGGCAGCGCTCGTCAGCGACGGCCGGATCGTCGCCGGATGCAACGTGGAGAACGCCTCCTACGGCGTCACGCTGTGCGCGGAGTGCGCCCTCGTCGGCGACCTGCACATGTCGGGCGGCGGCCAGCTCGTCGCGTTCGTGTGCGTGAACAACGACGGAGAGACGATCATGCCGTGCGGCCGCTGCCGTCAGCTGCTCTTCGAGCACGCCATGCCGGGGATGCTGTTGGAGACCGTGTCCGGCATCCGCACCATCGACGAAGTACTGCCGGACGCGTTCGGCCCCCGAGACCTGGAGGATGCACGATGAGCATCGAACCCTTCGACGCCGTGGACGTGATCCGTGCGAAGCGCGACGGCGGGGTCGTCCCCGAGCCGGCGCTGCGCTGGATGGTCGACGCGTACACGCGCGGCTACGTGTCAGACGCGCAGATGGCCTCGTTCGCGATGGCAGTGTTCCAGCGCGGCATGGAGCGCGACGAGATCCGCGTGCTCACCGACGCGATGATCGCCTCGGGGGAGCGGATGAGCTTCGCCAGCCTCGGCAAGAAGACCGTCGACAAGCACTCCACCGGCGGCGTCGGCGACAAGATCACCCTGCCGCTGGCCCCGCTGGTCGCCTGCTTCGGCGTGGCGGTCCCGCAGCTCAGCGGACGAGGACTCGGCCACACCGGCGGCACGCTCGACAAGCTCGAGTCGATCCCCGGCTGGCGTGCGGCGCTCAGCAACGAGGAGATGTTCGCCCAGATGCAGGGCGACGTCGGCGCCGTCATCTGCGCCGCGGGCTCCGGCCTCGCGCCCGCCGACAAGAAGCTTTACGCGCTGCGCGACGTCACCGGCACAGTGGAGGCGATCCCGCTGATCGCCTCGAGCATCATGTCGAAGAAGATCGCCGAGGGAACCGACGCGCTCGTGCTCGACGTGAAGTTCGGCTCCGGCGCCTTCATGCAGGACATCGACCGCGCCCGCGAGCTCGCCAGGACGATGGTCGCGCTCGGTACCGACTCCGGCGTCGCCACGGCACTGCTCACCGACATGAACACGCCACTCGGGCGCGCGATCGGCAACGCCAACGAGGTGCGCGAATCGGTCGAGGTGCTCGCCGGCGGCGGTCCGGCCGACGTGCGCGAGCTGACGATCGCCCTGGCCCGCGAGATGCTCGCCCTGGCCGGACAGCCGGATGCCGACGTGGAGCGCGCCCTCGACGACGGCCGCGACATGGACAGCTGGAAGGCCATGATCCGCGCACAGGACGGCGACCCGGACGCACCGCTGCCGACCGCGCGCGAGACCCACGTGGTCACCGCCGCCGCCGACGGCGTCGTCAGCCGAATGGACGCCCTGCCGTTCGGCGTCGCCGCCTGGCGTCTGGGCGCGGGCCGCGCCCGCGCCGAGGACCCGGTGATCTTCGAGGCCGGCATCGACCTGCACGCCAAGCCCGGCGACCGCGTCGTGGCCGGCCAGCCGCTGTTCACGCTGTCCGCCGCCGACGAGGCGCGCTTCCCGCGTGCGCTCGAGGCGCTGGAGGGCTCCTGGGAGATCGGCGAGTCGGCTCCGGAGCGCACGTCGATCGTCCGCGAGCGCATCACGGCGTGACGGCCGACCGCTAGCCTGGACACAGCGAACCCGCGACCGAGAGGAACCCCATGTCGATCGACGCGAACGGCGACGTCACCATCCAGGGCGCATCCCTGCGCAGCCTGCCCAAGGTGTCGCTGCACGACCACCTCGACGGCGCGCTGCGTCCGGCAACGATCATCGAGCTGGCGGATGCGATCGGCCTCGCCGTCCCTGAGACGAAGCCCGCCGCTCTGGGGAAGTGGTTCGCCGACAAGAGCGACTCCGGATCGCTGGTGGAGTACCTTAAGACCTTCGACCTCACCACCGCCGTCATGCAGACGCAGGAAGGGCTGACCCGCGTCGCCCGCGAGTTCGTGGAGGACCTCGCGGCCGACGGCGTGATCTACGGCGAGGTGCGCTGGGCGCCCGAGCAGCACCTTGGTCGCGGTCTCACCCTGGAGCAGACCGTCGAGGCCGTGCAGCAGGGCATCGAGGAGGGCGAGGACGCCGCCGACCGCGCGGGTCACAGCATCCGCGTCGGTCAGCTGATCACCGCCATGCGGCACACCGACCGGGCCCGCGAGATCGCGGAGCTGGCCGTCGACTACCGCGGCCGCGGAGCCGTGGGCTTCGACATCGCAGGGCCGGAGGACGGCTTCCCGCCGTCGAACCACCGCGCGGCCTTCGACTTCCTCGCCGAGAACTTCTTCCCGGTGACCGTGCACGCCGGTGAGGCCGCCGGTCTCGCCTCGATCCGCTCGGCGCTGCTCGACGGACGGGCGCTGCGCCTCGGCCACGGCGTGCGGATCGCGGAGGACCTCCAGGTCATCACCCAGGAGGGCGACGAGGTGCAGGTGCAGTTCGGCGACCTGGCGCGCTGGGTGCGCGACCGGGAGATCCCGCTGGAGCTCTCGCCGTCGTCGAACCTGCAGACCGGAGCGATCGCGGCGTGGGGCACCACCCTCGCCGACCACCCGTTCGACCTCCTGTACCAGCTGGGCTTCGCGGTGACGGTGAACGTCGACAACCGCACCATGAGCGCCACATCGCTCACGCGCGAGCTCGCACTGCTCGTCGAGGCGTTCGAGTACGACCTCGACGACCTCGAGACCTTCCAGTTCAACGCCGCCGCCGCGGCCTTCCTCCCGGTCGAGGAGCGGGAAGAGCTCGTCGAGATGATCGCCGAGGGCTTCGACGTCTGACCGTGGCATCCGGGGGGAAGCGACGACGGAGGATCGTCGCCGTCATCATCAGCGCCGTCGTGATCGTCGGCGGAGGGGCGGCGGGCGCCTACGCCTGGCTCACCCGTGAGCCTGTGAAGACCGAGCCGCGGGCATCGGGCACCGAGATCCCGCATCCGCTCAGCCCGGCCGAGCAACTGCTGGCCGACGCCGACGATCCCCATGCGTGCGCCGTCACGTTCACGGGGGATGGTGCACCGACCGATCCCGTGCTGCAGTCGCAGGACGGTCTGTACCAGGCGCTGCCGATCCCATCGCTCGACGGCAAGGTGTTCGCCGGCTGGTACCCGTCCGCGGCTGATGCCCAGGCGTACGACGCGGCGACCAGGGTGAACGGCTCGGACCCCGTGGTCTGCGTCGACCAGCAGGTGGAGCTGTTCGCGGCGTGGAAGACGCCGGAGGAGAACATCGCGGAGAACGCGCAGATCCCGATCCTCATGTACCACCAGTTCACGACGAAGCCCGAGGGCGAGAAGGGCTGGCTGCGCGGCAACTACGCGTACATCGGGGACTTCGACGCCCAGATGGGCCACATCGCGGCGAGCGGGTTCTACTTGCCGACGTGGGACGAGCTCAGCGCGTTCATCGACGGGCGGCTTTTCCTGCCCGCGCACTCGGTGATCATCACCGACGACGACGCCGACCAGACCTGGTTCGACCTCGCCGTGCCGGTGATCGACAAGTACAAGCTGCTGTCGACCTCGTTCATGATCACCGCGTACCGGCAGGACCCCGCGCCGTCGATCTACGTGCAGCGCCGCTCGCACACCCACGACATGCACCAGGCCGGCGACAACGGCAAGGGGCGCATGGTGAACTGGACGGCCGATCAGATCGCGGCCGACCTGAACACCTCGGCTGGGATCCTCGGCGTGCGCGAGGTCGTGGCCTATCCCTACGGCCACTACAACGACACCGCCAAGCAGGGCGTCGCCCAGGCCGGGTTCGAGATGGCACGCACGATCGAGCCTGGGCTCGTGAAGATCGGCACAGACAAGCTCGCGCTGCCCCTCGTGCGCATCGACTACGGGATGACGGTCGACTCGCTGATCAAGCGCATCGGCTGACGCCCGACTCCCGTGCAGTATGGGGGGATGACCTCGCCCTCCGTGTTCATCGCCGGCCCGGCGTCGTGGAACTCGATCGTCGTGCTCGACCGGCTCCCCGAACCGGAGCCGCACATGCAGTTCGCGGAGGACAGCTGGGAGACCGTCGGCGGCACCAGCGCGGGCAAAGCGCTGAGCCTGACGGCCCTCGGCCGGTCGACGCTGCTGTACGCCATGGCCGGGGACGACGAGCATGGCGCCAGGGTGCGTGCGGCGCTCTCCGCGGCCGGCGTGCGGTCCCGGTGGGGTGCTGGCGATCGCACCGAGCGTCACGTGAACCTGATGACGCGGGAGGGCGGACGGGTGTCGCTGTACCTGGCGACGCCAGCGGCGGCGGACGGCGCCGACGACGAAGAGCTGCGTGCCCTGATGACGGATGCCGAGGTCGTGGTGCTCGACCTCGCCGCGGAGCCCTTGCGGCTGCTCCCGCTCGCCCGCGAGACCGGACGCTCGATCTGGGTGGACGTGCACGACTACGACGGCGAGGCCGAGTACCACCGGCCGTTCCTGGAGGCCGCGGACGCCGTCTTCTGCAACGCCGACCGGCTCGGCGACCCCGTCGCGTTCCTGCACGCGCTCGTCGACGGCGGTGCGTCCCTCGCAGTGTGCACGCTGGGCGCCGACGGAGCGGTCGCTGTGGACGCAGACGGCGTCGAACACCGCGTCGAGGCGGTGCCGGTCGACGTCGTCGACACGAACGGCGCGGGGGATGCGTTCCTCTCCGGCGTCCTCGATGCGCGGCTGTCAGGGCTCTCGGTGCCCGAGGCGTTGGCCGCAGGAGCACGATCCGCGTCGTCGGTGCTCGGCACCAGGCACCTGCATCCGCTCCTGGACGGCGTTCTCGGCTGACCGGTCGTCAGCGACGCGCGACGCCGGGGTGGGATGCGAGGTACGCTTCGAAGGCCTCGGCGGAGGTGAGCGCCGGCGTGTACCCGAACTCCTCCTTCAGCCGTCGGTTCGACAGCACCGGTCGATAGCGGAGGAACGGCACCTTCTCGGGGCCGTGCTCGGTGAGGCGGAGAGCCCGCCCGATCCCGAGCGCCGCCGACAGCGCCCAGGCCGGCACCACCAGTTGAGGCTTGCCCAGCCGGCTGGCGATGTCCGGGACCGTCATGCGTCCGTCGCCGGCGACGTTGAACACACCGGTGGGCCCGTCGGTGGCCGCGCGCACCATGGCGGCGGCGACGTCGTCGACCCAGACGAACACGAAGGGGGAGTCCGAGCCGGCGATGCGGAGGATCCGGCGTCCGTCCCACAGCGCGGTGATCTGGTTGCGTACCGTCGGTCCCAGGATCGTGCCGATGCGGAACACCACCTGCTCCAGGGCCGGGTGCTCGACGCGGTGGGCGGCGAGCATCTCCTCGACCAGCCTCTTGTGCCGTGAGTAGGGGAACGCGTCGTTGCCTCGCAGCGGCTGCTGCTCGTCGATCCACTCGGGGTTGTCTGCGTGGTAGCCGTACGCGGCGCCAGAGCTCGACACGATGATCCGCCGGACACCCGTCTCGACGCACGCGGCGAGCACGTTCGCCGCGCCGGTCACGTCGACGCGGTACTCGAGGTCGACGTCGCGCCCGGGGTTCACGATCGCGGCGAGGTGCACGACCGTGTCGATTCCGTGCGCACGCAGGAGCGCGGCGACGGCCGCGGCATCCGTGACGTCCAGCACGGCGTCGACGACGCCGTCGCGCTGAGCCCCGCTGCGGACGTCCGCCGAGACCACCAGCTCCACGTCGTCGCGAGCGGCGAGAGCGGCGGCGACCCTGGAGCCGAGGAACCCTCCGCCCCCGGTGATCAGCACCCTCGTCATGCGGACGCCCTCACCGACGCGTCGCCCGTGGTCGCACCCGTACGCCTCTTCGTGTGCCGCGCCCAGAGTCCGGCGACGACGAGTCCGGCGACGATGTCCCAGATGCCCCACCATCCGGCGACGATCGCCATGCCGCCGAGACCGTCGAAGAACAGGAACACCAGACCGAGCCCGAGACCGGCGTTGCGGATGCCGACCTCGAACGTCATCGCCTTGCGCTCCCTGGTGCCCAATCCGCCCAGCACGGCCGTGCCGTAGCCGAGGGCCAGCGCGATCGCGTCGTGCACCGTGACGACCAGCACGATGATCCCGAGCACCTGCACGAACACCGACCAGTTGCCGACGAGGGCGGCCACGATGAAGCCGATCAGAGCGATCAGGCTGAACCACTTCACCACCGGCTGCACCCGCCGGGTGAGGGCGGGGAGCTTCGCGCGGATCAGCAGACCCAGCGCGAAGGGGAGCCCGACGATGAGGAGGATCTCGAGCAGCATGCGCCACGGGTCGAGCTCGACCGTGCGCAGCAGCGTGCGCGCGGTCGGGTGCAGCGATCCCCAGAACGTGATGCTCAGCGGCATCGCGACGATGTAGACGAGGTTGCCGACGGCCGTGAGCGAGACGGAGAGGGCGACGTTGCCCCCGGAGCGGTGTGTGAGCACCTGCGAGATGTTCCCGGGAGGGCAGCAGGCGACGAGGAGCATGCCTAGCGCCATCGACGGTGCGACGGGGAGCACGAGCGTGAGCAGGAACGTCGCGATCGGCAGCAGGAGGAGCTGGGCGAGGATCGCGATGACGAACGGCTTCGGATGCTTCGCCACCACGCGGAAGTCGGCGGGGGCGGTGTCCAGCGCGATGCCGAACATGATCAGTCCGAGCACGACGTTGAGGACGGTGAGGGATCCGGGGGTGAACGTCACCACGACGTCGTCGACGTTCACGATGCGCCCTCCAGCTCGCGCTTCTCGCGGCCGACGGCGCTGCGATACGCGTCCTTGTTCACGTAGTACGACATGCGGTCGAGCCCCAGGTAGCGGTAGCCGCCGGTCAGGTCGGGCCATGCCTCGCCAGTGACCCGGTCGCGGAACCTCGCCGCGCGGTCGGGGGCGTGCTCCTCGGCATCCAGATACGCGGCGAGCAGGTCGGCCTGCTCGTAGCGTCCCTGCCAGCCGATCCCCGACGCCTCGATCATGCCCATCACGTACAGGCCGTTGAACGAGGCGGGGAACATGTTCAGGAACAGGCGAGGGGAGGCTCCCCGCCAGTGCAGGTGTGCACGGTCGACGAACGGGTAATCCAGCACGTACCCGGTCGCGAGCAGGACGAGGTCGTAGTCATCGGCGCTCCCGTCGCGGAAGTGCACCGTCGAGCCGTCGAACCGCTCGACGTCGGCGCGGATCCGCAGGTCGCCCTGTCCCAGGTGGTTGAGGATAAGGGTGTTCACGATCGGATGCGATTCGTAGATGCGGTAGTCGGGCTTCGGGAACCCGAACCGCACCGGGTCCCCGGTGAACGCCTTCAGCACGCGGCTGTCGACCGCCTGCTTGAGCCGTGCGGGCAGCGGACGGCCCTGGTTGAGCGTGTCGCTGGGCTTGCCGAACAGGTAGCGCGGCACGAAGTAGTACCCGCGGCGCACGCTCATGTCGACGGACTCGGCGTGGTGCACGGCGTCGACCGCGATGTCGCATCCCGAGTTGCCCGCGCCGATCAGCAGCACCCGCCTGCCGGCCAGCTGCGACGCCGAGGAGTAGGCGCTGGTGTGCATGATCTCCCCGGAGAACCGCCCGGGGAACACGGGGACGTTCGGCTCGGCGAGCGTTCCGTTGGCGAGCACGACGCCGCGGTACCAGCGGGTCTCCGTACCCTCCGGCCCCTCGCTGGTGAGGTCCCATCCGTCGTCACGCGGCTCCAGTCGGGTCACGGTCGTGCCGAAGCGGAACAGCTCGGTGAGCCCGAAGGCGTCAGCGTACTCGCGGAAGTACTCCCGCAGCACGCGGTGCCCCGGGTAGTCGACCTCGGAGCGCATCGGGAACTCGGCGAACTCCGTCGTCGTGCGCGACGAGATGAGATGCGCGGACTCGTACATGGTGCTGCGGGGATTCGTGATGTCCCAGAGGCCGCCGACGCCGTGGGAGGCCTCGTAGCCGTCGACGGGGATGCCGCGGCGGCTGAGCGCCCGCGCGGCGGCGAGACCGGACGGGCCGGCGCCGATGACGGCGTACGTGTTCATGAGTCTCCCTGCGCACAGCGCTGTGCTCCGGTCGGGTCCGGGTGAATCGATCGTAACCGGTTCTGCCGCGGTCAGCCGAGCACGGCGACGATCGCCCTGGCGAGCACCACGAGCGCGCCTGCCCAGGCGCACCAGAGCATCGCGGTGCGGGCGACGGATGCCGGAACGACGCGCGCGAGGAACGATCCGCCGACGATGCCGGCTGCCGTGCACGCGGCCAGCAGCAGCACCTCGGGCAGCGCGGTGTGCGGGAGACCGCGGAGGCCGACCGAGACGAGCCCGTAGCCGAGGAAGATCACCTGCGCGCTCGCCGCGAAGCGCCGCTGCTCCCAGCGGTCGCCGACGGCGAACGCCGCGAGAGCGGGCCCGGAGAGTCCGCTGGAGGCGTGCATGAACCCCGCCGTCGCCCCGGCGAGCACTGCCCCCTGGCGACCGCGGAGAGTGGCCGAGACCACGCTCCCGATGCGGGAGGCGAGCAGCGCGACGATCGCCATCCCCGCGATGAGGAACAGCAGGGCCGCGTCGGGAAGGATGCGGGTGACCAGCACGCCGAACGGCGCCGCCAGGAGCCCCGCTCCGAGCAGCCACAGGGTGCGCGGCCAGTCGACGTTCCGCCAGGCAGAGGGGACAGCGAACACCGAGGCGACCACGGACAGCAGCACGGCCAGCGTCACGCCCTCGACGGGGCCGTACACGAGCACGACGGGGCCGATGAGCACCAGCACGAAGGCGAGTCCTGTCACGCGCTGGATGACCGCTGCGACGACGGCGGCGAGACAGGCGAGCGCGACGATCACCGCTCGATGATACCGGCGCGCCGAGACGCCTCCACCGTGGCGCGCTAGGCGGAGGCGAGGCGCTCCTGGCGGGCGATCACGGCGCCGAGCACGTCGCGGAACAGGGGATGCTCGGGGTCGAGGCCGGTGACGGACGCCGTGAGTGCGACCGCATCCTCGGTGCGCAGGCGCTCCTGCAGCTCGACGGCCTGGGGGTCGTCCGGGTCGACGAACTCCAGCGCGGCGCCGACCGCAGCGACGAGCGCTGCGG
>JAGIAK010000078.1 GCA_017744855.1 Microbacterium sp. | reverse complement strand
GCCGAGGACCGAGAGCGTTTCCTGGCCGCGGATGCGACCGTGCTGGCGGCCGGTGGGGTCGGGCAGGTCTACCGCCACACCACGAACCCTCCGACGGCCACGGGGGACGCGGTCGGACTGGCCTGGCGCGCGGCGGCAGCGGGAGGGGTGAAGCGAGGGGGAGCAGGCCGGAACGAGGCGCGAGCGGCGGCGACTAGACTGGAACCATGCCCGAACCGAAAGTCGCCAGCTTTCCGGCGATCCGCGGTGCGCTGAAGTTCTACCAGATCGCCTCGATCATCACCGGTGTCATGCTGCTCCTGCTGCTGACCGAGATGATCCTCAAGTACTCGCCCACGCACGTCGAGCTCTTCGTCGGCGGTTCGGGCGGCGCCCTCTGGTTCGCTCCGGTGATCGCCGGAGACGCCTGCCAGTGGTACTCGCTCTTCGTCCCCGGCGGGATGGGGTGTCAGCTGACATCGGTGGGCGACGGGTTCAACCTGTCGATGTTCATCCTCGTCGCGCACGGCTGGTTCTACGTCGTGTACCTCTTCTCCTGCTTCCGCATGTGGAGCCTGATGCGCTGGCCGTTCCTGCGCTTCATCCTCCTCGCGCTCGGCGGTGTCGTGCCGCTGCTCTCGTTCTTCATGGAGGCCGTCGTCGCTCGCGAAGTGAAGACGTACCTCGCCACCAGGGAGGCCGACGCGTCTCCCGCCCCTGCCACGGAAGGTGTCCGTTGACCGAACAGTCCGAGACCCAGCAGCGCCCAGCGCTCGTCGTCGACTTCGGCGCGCAGTACGCGCAGCTGATCGCGCGTCGAGTGCGTGAGGCCGGCGTCTACAGCGAGATCGTGCCGCACACGGCCACGGCCGCGGAGATCGCCGCGAAGAATCCTGTCGCGATCATCCTCTCCGGCGGTCCCTCGTCGGTGTACGAGGAGGGCGCCCCGCGCCTCGACCCCGCGGTCTTCGACCTCGGCGTGCCGACGCTCGGCATCTGCTACGGCTTCCAGTACATGGCGCAGACGCTCGGCGGCGAGGTCGCCAATACCGGCCTGCGCGAGTACGGGGCCACGGATGCCGTCATCTCGGGTGACGGCGGCGTGCTGCTCGGCGGGCAGCCGGCGGAGCAGAACGTGTGGATGAGCCACGGCGACCAGGTCGCCAAGGCCCCGGAGGGCTTCGAGGTGCTCGCCACCACGGAGGCCACCAAGGTCGCCGCGTTCGCGAACGAGGAGCGCGCGCTCTACGGCGTGCAGTGGCACCCCGAGGTGAAGCACTCCGATCACGGCCAGCGCGTGCTGGAGAACTTCCTGCACAAGGGCGCCGGACTCGCGTCCGACTGGAACAGCGGCAACGTGATCGCCGAGCAGGTCGAGCGCATCCGCGAGCAGGTCGGCGACGCCCGCGTCATCTCCGCTCTTTCCGGCGGCGTCGACTCGGCCGTCTCGACCGCGCTCGTGCACAAGGCCATCGGCGACCAGCTCACGGCCGTCTTCGTCGACCACGGCCTCCTCCGCAAGGGCGAGCGCGAGCAGGTCGAGAAGGACTACGTCGAGTCGACCGGCGTGCGACTCATCACGGTCGACGCCGCCGACACGTTCCTCGGCCACCTCGAGGGCGTCACCGACCCCGAGGAGAAGCGCAAGATCATCGGACGCGAGTTCATCCGCGCGTTCGAGAAGGTGCAGCTCGACCTCGTCGCCGAGGCCAAGGCCGACGGCGGCGCCCCGGTCAAGTTCCTCGTGCAGGGCACGCTGTACCCCGACGTCGTCGAGTCCGGCGGCGGAGCGGGCACCGCCAACATCAAGTCGCACCACAACGTGGGCGGGCTGCCCGACGACCTCGACTTCGAGCTGATCGAGCCGCTGCGCGCTCTGTTCAAGGACGAGGTCCGCGCCATCGGCCGCGAGCTCGGCATCCCCGAGGCGATCGTCGGCCGCCAGCCGTTCCCCGGCCCCGGTCTCGGCATCCGCATCATCGGCGAGGTGACCAGGGACCGTCTGGAGATCCTGCGCGAAGCCGACGCGATCGCCCGCGAGGAACTCACCAAGGCCGGTCTCGACCAGGAGATCTGGCAGTGCCCGGTCGTGCTGCTCGCCGACGTGCGCTCCGTGGGCGTGCAGGGAGATGGCCGTACCTACGGCCACCCGATCGTGCTGCGTCCGGTCTCCAGCGAGGACGCGATGACCGCCGACTGGACCCGCCTGCCCTACGACGTGCTGTCGAAGATCTCCAACCGCATCACCAACGGCGTCCGCGACGTCAACCGTGTCGTGCTCGACGTGACGTCGAAGCCGCCGGGGACCATCGAGTGGGAGTGACGAAGGAGCTCCCGCTCGCGACGGGCACTGGGTGGCACTCGGCCGCGCCAGCGGTCGAGTGGGAGTGACGCGGCTCAGTATCCGCTGATAGCGCGACACCCCCGCCTGGCTACGAGACCCCTCCTGATTCACGCGGATCAGGAGGGGTCTCGGCGTTGCGCGGGGGTCTCGGCGCGGGAGGAGGGGGTTACGCGAGGTGCTTCAGCGCCTCGCGGCGGGAGAGGCCGCTGAGCTCGCCCTCGTGCGCGGCGACGAACGCGAGCACCCAGTCGGGATCGGTCTTGCCGTACTCCCGCAGTGCCCAGCCGATCGCCTTGCGGATGAAGAACTCCGCGTCGCCGAGGTTGGGGGCGATCGCGGCGACGAGCAGCGCGACGTCGGTCCGTTCGCGCCGACCCAGTTGCGCGATGATGCTCGCCCGGCGGATCCAGAAGTCCTCGTCGGTCGCCCAGCCGCGCAGCACGGGCGTGAGCTCTGCGGGGTGTGCGTCGAGCGTCTCCGCGAGCCGGTGCGCCACCTCGTCGACGTGATCCCACCAGGCGCCGGTGCGGATCATCTCCTCGTGCACGGGCATCTCCTCGATCCGCCCGCGCACCGGACGCAGTCCCATCAGCTCCGTCGCGGCGTACCGTTCCTCGCGGTGGGTCGCTCCGCGCCACAGGTCGAGGGCGCTCGCGCGCAGCTCGGCGGCGTCCGTGGTCCCGCGGGCGAGCTGCCGCGCGGCCCGGCGCGCCACGGGCACCTTGACGCCAAGGAACGGCATCTCCGACTTCATGTACGCCTGCTGCCCCGGAGCGATGGCGGGGTCTGCGACCTCGCGCAGCGCGGCGCGGATGCTGTCGGCGAGAACGGTCATGCGAGGAGTCTAGAAAAAAGTTCTGCCGCGTTGTCGATCCGGAGCGTTCCCGTTCGACGTCTTCAATGAGAGGGTCGAAGAACGGCCCCACCGATCAAGGAGTACCACCATGAAGTTCATGCTCATCATGCGCGCGACCGACGAGGGCGTCGCCGCATACCAGGCCACCCCGTTCGAGCAGGTCATCGAGGCCATGGGGAAGTACAACGAGTCGATGATCAAGGCGGGCGTGCTGGCCGCGGGTGAGGGTCTGACGGATGCCGCGGAGGGCTTCGTCGTCGACTTCAGCGCCGAGACGCCGCTCATCACCGACGGCCCCTACGGCGAGACCAAGGAGCTGTTCAACGGCTTCTGGATCATCGAGGTGTCCTCGCGTGAGGAGGCCGCCGAGTGGGCGAGCCGTGCCCCGCTCGGTCCCGGCTCGTTCCTCGAGGTCCGCCGCGTGACCGGCGTGGAGGACTTCCCCGCCGACAACGAGTGGATCCAGAAGGAGGTCGGCTGGCGCGAGGAGGAGGCGCGTCGCGCCCAGCAGTGACATGACCACCCCACCTGTGGATGCCGCGGCGGCGCAGCGCGCCGTCGCGGCCGTGTGGCGCATCGAGTCGGCGAAGATCGTCGCCACCCTCACGCGCATGGTCGGAGACTTTGGGCTCGCCGAGGACCTCGCGCAGGAGGCGCTGCTCGACGCGCTGCGTCAGTGGCCGGTCGAGGGCGTACCCCGCAACGGCGCCGCCTGGCTGACGGCTGTCGCCAAGCGCAAGGCCGTCGACGGCTGGCGGCGCAGGGAACGGCTCGACGACCGCATCGCCGTGCTCGCCCACGATCTCGAGCGGGAGCAGGATGAGGCGGCCGACGCGCTGCCCTGGGACCCGGATGCGGTCGACGACGATGTGCTGCGGCTGATCTTCATCTCCTGCCACCCTGTGCTGTCCAGGGAGGCGCAGGTCGCGCTCACGCTGCGCGTGGTCGGCGGTCTGTCGAGCGAGGAGATCGCGCGGGCGTTCCTCGTGCCGACCGCCACCGTGCAGCAGCGGATCGTGCGGGCGAAGAAGACGCTCGCCGCCGCGCACGTGCCCTTCGAGATGCCGGCGCGCGAGGAGCATGCGGCGCGACTCGGTGCGGTGCTCGGGGTGCTGTACCTCATCTTCAACGAGGGGCACGCGGCGTCGAGCGGTTCGGACTGGATGCGACCCGAGCTCAGCATCGAGGCGATCCGGCTCGCACGCGTGCTCGTCGCGTTGATGCCGCGGGAGCGCGACGCGCATAGCCTGCTGGCGCTCATGGAGCTCACCGCAGCCCGGTTCCCCGCCCGCGTCGACGCGAACGGCGACCCGGTGCTGCTCGCCGATCAGGACCGCACCCGCTGGGACCGTGGGCGCATCTCGCGGGGGAGGGCCGCCCTCGCCGCGGCGGATGCGCAGGGGCGCGGACGGGGCTCCTACGGGCTGCAGGCGGCGATGGCGGAGTGCCATGCCGTCGCGACATCCGTCGAGGACACCGACTGGGACCGCATCGTGCTGCTCTACGAGGCGCTGGGGCGCATCGCGCCCTCTCCCGTCGTCGAGCTCAACCGTGCGGCGGCCGTGGCCATGGCGACGGGACCGGCATCCGCCCTGATCATCATCGACGAGCTGGACCGTTCGGGCACGCTGCGCGGATACCATCTGCTGCCCGCCACGAGAGGCGAGCTGCTGCGGCGGCTGGGGCGCGAAGAGGAAGCGCGCAGCGAGTTCGCGACCGCCGCGGCCCTCGCAGGCAACGACCGCGAGCGGGCGCTGTTGCAGGAGAAGGCCTCAGGGCGATGAAGAAGCCCGCCCCCTTCGGAGACCGGAGTCGCCGAAGGGGACGGGCGTCGAGGCACCGACCGTGAGGTCGGAGGCGGCGGGGCCTCAGCCCCGCACGCGGTCGCCGCGGCCGACGATGAGGCCGTAGATCAGCAGCACGATGATCGCGCCGCCGATGGCGAGCAGCCAGCTGGACAGGTTGAAGAAGCCTTCGATCCCGACACCGAAGATGACGCTGCCGAGCCAACCGCCGAGAAGCGCCCCGACGACGCCGAGGAGGAGAGTGACGAACCAGCCGCCGCCCTGCCTGCCGGGCAGGATCAGCTTGGCGATGGCGCCAGCGATCAGGCCGAGAAGAAGAAAGCCGAGGAAGCTCATGGGAGTCTCCGTTCCGTAGTGTGGTGCGACGGGTTCGCCGTTGATCTCAGCTTGCCGCACACGAGCGAAACGCACCCACCCCCTTGCGGAGGCGGGCCGCAATGCGCTAGCGGCCCGTGCGCACGCAGAAGGGCCGCCCCCGAGAGGACGGCCCTTCGATGTCGCTCTGCGCAGGCTAGTTGCTGCGTGCGATCGCGATGATGCGCAGGATCTCTACGTAGAGCCAGACCACGGTCACCATGATGCCGAAGCCGCCGAGCCAGCCGTACTTGCGCGGGGCGCCATTGCGAACGCCCTGCTGGATCTGGTCGAAGTCGAGTACCAGCGAGTAGGCGGCCATGAAGACGACCAGGACGCCGATGATGAGGCCGAGCGGGATGCCGGCGATCTTGACCTGGCTGAGCATGCCGAACGCCTGGCCCTGACCGAAGACGCCGGTCCACATGAGCACGACGTTGACCAGCGAGAAGAGCAGGTAGCCGAGCATCGCGATCATGACGATCTTGGTCATCTTGGCCGAGGCGCGGATCTTGCCGCTCGCGAAGAGGGCGAGGGTCACGGCGACCACCGAGACGGTGGCGAGCGTGGCCTGCAGCACGATACCGGGCCACATCGCCTCGAAGAACGCCGAGATGCCGCCGACGAAGAGGCCTTCGAAGGCCGCGTAGGCGAAGATCAGCGCGGGGCGCACCTTCTTGCGCGAGGTGAAGGAGACGACCATGGCGAGCACGAAGCCGCCGAGCGCGCCGACGATCCACGGCAGCATGTTCGGCTGGTAGGTGCTGTACGGGTCGAACCGCGGCACCGCGACGCCGCCGAGGGTGACGACCCAGCCGATCGCGGCGGCGACGAGGAGGATGCCGAACAGGCCGGCGGTCTTCCACACCGTGTCCTCGACGGTCATGCGGTCGGTCTCGATGGCGCCGGCCGGGGGAGCGGCGTACATGCCCTCCAGCTGTGCGTTGACGGTGGCGTCGATGCCGGCCTGCTGGAACGAGGCGGCCTGCGCACCCTGAGCCGCCTGCGGCGCGCCCGGGTAGGTCGCGACGTTACGCGGGTCCTGCTGCTGGAACGCCGGATTGTTGAATGCGAAATTGCTCATGGTGGGCCTCACTCCGAAGTGGTTGTAGGTCGCTTCCCTCCACGATACCCGCGCGGGTGCCGGTAAGGGGTGCCTTACGCTGAGAGCGTGCCCAGGAAATCCCCGCTCGTCATCGGGCACCGCGGTGCGCCCGGCTACCGTCCGGAGCACAGCCGCTCCTCCTACGAGCTCGCCCTCGCGATGGGGGTGGATGCCGTCGAGCCCGATGTGGTGGCCACGAAGGACCGCGTGCTCGTGGTGCGTCACGAGAACGAGATCTCCGGCACGACGGATGTCTCGGACCGCCCGGAGTTCGCCGACCGCCGCACCACCAAGCGCGTCGACGGCGAGTCCCTGACCGGCTGGTTCACCGAGGACTTCACCTGGGCCGAGCTCGCCACGCTCCGCACACGCGAGCGGCTCCCCGCGCTGCGTCCGTCCAGCGCGACCTTCGACGACGCGCAGCCGATCCTGCGCCTGACCGACCTGCTCGACCTCGTGCGTCGAGGCTCCGTCGAGCACGGGCGGGAGATCGGCGTGGTGCTGGAGGTCAAGCACGCGACCTACTTCTCGTCGGTCGGCATCGAGCTCGCGCCGCTCATCGAGCGCGACCTGCGGGCGTCGGGGTGGGCAGACGGCGAACTGCCGCTGGTGATCGAGAGCTTCGAGTCGACCGTGCTGGGTCAGCTGCGCGAGCGCGGCGTCGCGGCCTCGTACGTGTATCTCATCGAGGCGTCGGGGCGTCCGTTCGACCTCGTCGCGGCGATGGGGAAGCAGGCGCCCACGTACAAGGCGACCGTGTCGCCGCAGGGGCTGGATGCCCTCGTCGGCACGGTCGACGGCATCAGCGTGAGCAAGAAGACGCTGCTGGCGAAGGGGAGCACGGTCGTCGCAGACGCGCACCGCCGCGGCCTCTCGGTGTACACCTGGACCTGTCGCCCCGAGAACGCCTTCCTCTCCGCGGACTTCCGCGGGCCGGGCGGCAAGGCCGCGTTCGGCGACTACGAGTCGGAGTGGGAGCTGATCGCACGCAGCGGTGTCGACGGCGTGTTCGTCGACCACCCCGACCTGGGCGTCGGGTACTTCCGCGGCTGATCCCGTCGGGTACGTCCGCGGTTGATCCCGCTCAGAGCGGTCCGAGCACCTCAGGCACCGTCCCGTCGACGGTCAGGGTGCGCAGCGGTTCGAGGATCTCCCGCTCCTCGAACCGGAAGTGCGACTCCATGATGGCGCCGATGCCGTCGAGGTGCCGTCCGATGGCGTCATCGTCCTCGCCGCTCTCGACGGCGTTCCGCAGGGCGCCAAGCAGATGGCTGAGCATCGAGTGGTCCTGTTCGAGTTTGTCGATCGCCCCGCTGAGATCGGGCCTGGCCGCGCGCAGAGCGGGGAACAGCGAACGGTCCTCCGCGCGGTGGTGCCCGTCGAGCGCCGTGCAGAAGCCGATGCAGAACAGGGCGAGGTCGGATGCCGCATCCGGCGTGATGGCACCGGAGGTCAGAGCCTCCCTGGTCGCGGCCAGTGCCGACCGGAGCCGGGTGTGCGCGCGACGGAGCTCGGCGTCCCAAGCGGTGAGGCGGTCGGCATCCATCCGGGCCAGTCTAGGAAGTGGAGGCGCGCACCACCAGCGTGCCGGGTATCTCGGTGCGGCGCTCAGGAACGGCGTCTCCGGCGATCGTGGCCAGCAGCATCTCCACGGCCGTCCGGCCCAGCTGCTCGTACGGCTGCCGCACCGTCGTCAGCTGCGGGTCGACGAGGAGGGCCGCGCGCTCGTCGTCGAAACCGGCGACGGCGACGGCGGTCGGCACGGGGATCCCGGCCGCGCGGAGCGAGCGCAGCACGGGGGCGGCCATGAGGTCGGCGGCGCAGAAGACGGCGTCGATCGGCGGGCCGTCGGCGAGGAGCCGGTCGATCTCGGGAAAGGTCGTCCTCGACTCGTCGAAGGGGTCGGCGAAGTCGATGATCAGCCGTTCGTCGACGGCGAGCCCTGCGGCCTCCAGCGCCTCCCGGTATCCGAGGGTGCGCTCCTCGAGGAACAGACCGTCACCCCATACGGAGTGCTCGGGGTCGAGCCGGCCACGCACGAGGGCGATCGAGCGCCGTCCCTGCGCGATCAGGTGCTCGACGACGGTACGGGCGCCGGCCCTGTTGTCCGCCGACACGGTGGGGAAGCGGGTGGCCCTGCTGGTGTCGTCGATGGCGACGGCGGGGAGCGGGATGCGGTTGCACGCCTCGCGCACGGCATCCTGGTCGGGCACGCTGATGACGATCACGCCCTCCGTCGGGATGCTGGCGAGGCCGTCGACGGTGGCGGCGAGGCCGCCCTCGCTGTCGGCTGGGTGCACGAGCAGCTGGTAGCCGCGCTCGTTCGCCGTGGCGTGCGCGGCGCGGATGACGGGTTCCCACCATCCCCAGCCTGCGTCGGGGACGATCGCACTGATGGCGTGGAAGCCTCCGGTGCGCAGCGCTCTGGCGGCGACGGACGGACGGTAGCCCAGCTCGGAGGCGATCGCGCGCACGCGCTCGCGGGTCGCCTCGCTGACGTCGGGGTGGTCTCCCATCGCGCGGGAGACGGTGGCCATCCCGACTCCGGCCGCGCGGGAGACGTCGGCCAGGGTGACTCTGCGCGGCATGGGTTCCCTCTCGGCTCTTGACAGCGGATCGACGGTCGACTTATCTTAGCGGTGACGTTTCCGGAAACGATTCCGGTAACGTCACCGATACCCGATAGCTCAACGACGAGGACTCCATGTCATCTCCCGCCCAGCCGCTCTCCGGAGAGGCCACCGCGCCGAAGCCCGTCGGCGCCCCCTTCATCGGCCTGTACGCGCTGGCCATGTTCGGCATCTGGATGTCGATCATGCTCCCGGCATCCGTCACGCTGGCCCTCCGCATCTCGCAGATCGACCCCGAGGGCAAGAACGTCAGCTACTCGATCGCCGCCGGCGTCGGCACACTCGTCGCCCTCATCGCGAACCCGCTGTTCGGACGCCTCAGCGACCGCACCCGCAGCCGGTTCGGTCGTCGTCGGCCCTGGATCGTCATCGGCCTCGCCGGCACGATCGTCGGCGCGGTCATCATCGGCCTCAGCACCTCGTTCCCGCTGCTGCTGCTCGGCTGGATCATCATGCAGGCGTTCGTCAACGCGGCCATCGCCGCGACCCTGGCGATCGTCCCCGATCGGGTGCCCGCCTCGCAGCAGGGACTCGTCGGCGCCCTCTCCGGCACGGCATCGTCGGCCGCGGTACTCGTCGGCGTCTTCTTCGTGCAGTGGTTCCCGACCAACATGCTCGCCCAGTTCGGCCTGCCCGTCGTGATCGCCCTCCTGTTCGCGGGCCTGCTGGTGGCGATGTTCCGCGACGACGAGCCGGCTCCGGCGGACCAGGGCCCCTTCGACGTCAAGGAGTTCCTCGGCAGCTTCTACATCGACCCGCGGCGCTCGCCCGACTTCGCCAAGTTCCTTGTCGCCCTGTTCCTCGTGGCCTGCGGGATGGGCGTCATCTCCACGTACACGGTGTACCTCCTGCAGGACCGCGTGGCGCCGCCCGAGGGCGAGCTGCCCGGCCTGATCACCCTCGCCTACGTGATCCCCGGCATCATCGCGGTCGTGAGCGCCCCGCTCGCCGGCTGGCTCAACGACCGCACCGGACGCCGCAAGCTCGTGCTGGGCGTGGGGGCCGTCTTCGTCGCGGCCGGCATCCTCGTGCTCGCGTTCGCCACCACCGTGCCGATGTTCATGGTCGGGCTCGTGCTCGTCGCAGGCCTCGGCACCGGCATCGCCTACGGCAGCTACATCGGCTTCGCCGTCGCCACGATGAACGACCCGACCACGGCCGCCCGCGACCTCGGCGTCGTGAACATCGCGCTGTCGCTGCCGTACTCGATCATGCCGTTCATCGCCCCGCTGCTCCTCGGCATCGGCGGCGGTGCAGCGAACTACCCCGCGCTGCTCATCGTGAGCGCCGTGCTCACGCTGCTCGCCTTCGTGCCGATGCTGCTCGTGCGCTCGACCCGCTGAACCGCTGACCGCTGACCCGCTGCCCGGCGCCGACCGACTCCCAAGGACATGACGATGGACGACTACCGCGACTCCTCCCTCCCGATCGACCGCCGCGTCGACGACCTCACCGGCCGGATGACGGTGGCCGAGAAGGCCGCCCTGATGTTCCACCCGTCCACCGCCCCGGCCGGCGACGGGCTCTCCGAGGCCGATGCGCTCGCCGCGGCGCGACGCTACGCGGGCGACGTGGGCATCAGCCACTTCAACGTGCTCGGCGGGGAGGACAGCGTGGCCGTGGCCGAGTGGCACAACACGCTGCAGGACATCGCCGCAGGCACGCGCCTGGGCATCCCCGTCACGCTCTCGACCGATCCGCGGCACGGATTCCGCAGCAACCTGTTCACCGGGCAGGCCCTGGACAGCCTCTCGCGGTGGCCGGACTACCCGGGCATCGCCGCGATCGGAGACGTCGACGCCGCGCGCGTCTTCGGCGAGACCATGCGCAGGGAGCTGCTCGCGATGGGGGTGCGGGTGCTGCTGGGCCCGATGGCCGACATCTTCAGCGAACCGCGCTGGTCGCGCGGATCCGGCACGTTCGGGGAGGACCCCGAGCGGGTCGCCGCCCTCACCGTCGCGTTCATCGAGGCGCTGCGCGGCGGTCTGGAGCTGGGGTCGGAGTCGGTGGCCGCGGTCGTGAAGCACTTCCCCGGCGGCGGGCCGCAGCTGAAGGGCGATGACGCGCACGACCCGCGCTACCCCGAGCAGGTGTACCCGGGCGGGATGCAGGAGCTGCACCTGCGGCCGTTCGAGCGGGCCTTCGCCGCCGGCGCCACTCAGGTGATGACCTACTACGGCAAGCCCGTCGGCACGGAGTGGCCGGAGGTCGGGTTCGCGTTCAACGAGCCCGTCGTGCGCGACATCCTCCGCCGGCGCCTGGGCTTCGACGGCATCGTGGTCACCGACTGGAACCTGCTCGAGGCCGAGGACATGGCCGGCATGCAGTTCGGTCCGAACGGCTGGGGACTGGAGCACCTCACGCCGCTGGAGCGTGCGGCGATCGCGCTCGACGTGGGCGTCGACCAGTTCGGCGGCGACCGCAACGCGGCGCTGATCGAGGAGCTCGTCGACTCCGGTCGCATCGCCGAATCCCGGCTCGACGAGTCGGTGCGTCGACTGCTCCGCGAGAAGTTCCGCCTCGGGCTCTTCGAGGCCGGTCGCGTGGACACCGCGGCGACCGCCGTCGTCTGCGGGTCGCCGGAGCTCACCGAGAACGGTCTCGACGCCCAGCGGCGTTCGCTCGTCCGCCTCGTCGACGGTCCCGCGGTCGCGGCGGGGGCCCGGGTGTTCGTCGAGGGCGTCGCGCCGCAGGCGGTCGTCGACGCCGGGCTCGTGCCGGTGACGGACCCCGAGGACGCGGACGCGATCATCGTGCGGATCGACTCGCCGTTCGAGCCAGGTCGCGGCTCCCTGGGCGACTTCTTCCGAGGGGGCAGTCTCGCCTTCGACGATGCGACCGTGGCCCGGCTGCAGGGCTATGCGTCCGCCGCGCCGCTGCATGTCTCGGTGTACCTCGAACGTCCTGCGGTGCTCACGCCGCTGGTCGAGGTCGCGACCGTGCTGCTGGGCGACTTCGGGGCGAGCGACGAGGTCGTGCTCGCGGCCCTCACCGGACGCTCGGCGACCACGGGCGTGCTGCCCTTCGACATCCCGTCCTCGATGTCGGCGGTGGAGGCGTCGCGTGAGGACGTGCCGTTCGATACGGCCGATCCGCTGTTCCGATCGGGCTTCGGCATCCGCAGGGACGCCGGAGCGGCCTGAGCGGCGGACGCGTCAGAGCGTGCGGTCGAAGGCGCCCTGACGCGTCGACACGATCTCCTTGCCCAGCGGCATCAGCGACACCGGGACCATCTTGAAGTCTGCGATGCCCATCGGGATGCCGATGATCGTGATGCACAGCGCGACGCCGGAGACGATGTGGCCGATCGCCAGCCACCACCCGGCCAGGATCACCCAGAGCACGTTGCCGAGGAAGGATCCGACGCCAGACGTCGGCTTGGCCACGACCTCGCGGCCGAAGGGCCAGATCGCGTAACGGGCGACGCGGAACGACGCGATCGCCCACGGGATCGTGATGATCGGGATGCACAGCAGGATGCCGGCGAGCATGTAGCCGAGCCACAGCCCGAAGCCGGCGAAGATCAGCCAGATGATGTTCAGGATGGTCCGCACGCCTCGATTGTCGCACCCGTCGTCCGGCGAATGCCGGGAATCGACGCCCGGTGATGTCAGACTGACCCGCATGACCGGAATCGTCGTGGAGGGCGTCAGCAGATCGTTCGGGGCGGTGCATGCGGTGCGGGGGGCCACACTGCACGCCGAGCCCGGACGCGTCACGGGGCTCGTCGGCCCCAACGGCGCAGGCAAGACGACCCTCCTGCTCATGCTCGCCTCCCTGCTCGCACCCGACGCGGGAACCATCACGATAGGCGGCGTCGACCCGTCGGCCGATCCGCTCGCCGCCAGGCGGATGCTGGGATGGATGCCTGACGCGCTCGGTGCGTGGCCGTCGCTCACCGCGCGGGAGACGATCATCACCACGGCCAGGCTCTACGGCATCCCGCGCCCCGCAGCCGCCGCCAGAGCACAGCAGCTGCTCGATCTGGTGGGACTGCGCGACCTCGCCGATGCTCCGGCCAAGGTGCTCTCGCGGGGACAGAAGCAGAAGCTCGGACTCGCCAGGGCGCTCGTGCACGACCCCGGCGTGCTGCTCCTCGACGAACCGGCCTCAGGGCTCGACCCCGAGGCCCGCGTGCAGCTGCGCGTGCTGCTGCGTCGGCTCGCCGCCGAGGGTCGCACCATCCTGATCTCCAGCCACATCCTGTCGGAGCTGGAGGAGGTCGTCGACGACGCGGTCTTCCTCGTCGCCGGCTCCGTGGTCGACGCCGCTCCCGCCCAGGCCACTGCGCGCGCCTGGCGTGTGCGTCTGGTCGGCGCCGACGAGGGGCGGGAGCGTGCCGACGCCTGGCAGATCGCCTCGACGCTCGGCATCGCCCCCGAGACGCTGCACGTCGACCGCGGCACCGTGCTGCTCGGATTCGCGAACGAGGGTGCGGCGGCCGAGGCGCTCGGCGCGCTCGTCAACGCAGGGCTCGCAGTGGCGGAGTTCGCCCCGGCGCAGAGCGCTCTGGAGCATGCCTTCCTCAACCTGCATCCGTCGTCCGCGCCGCAGGGAGGCCTCTCGTGAACCTCACGAACATCGGGATCATCGCCCGACTCGAACTGACGCAGCGGCTGCGCAGCGTGGGCTGGTACGTGCTGCTCGGCGTGTTCGCCGTGGTCATGATCGGCGTGACCGCCCTCTCCTTCGCCGTGTTCTCGTGGACGGGCACTTCCGCCGGCGCCGGGGTGTTCTCCGTCGTGGTGAACATGGTGCTGCTGCTGGTCGTGCTCGTCTCGCCCACCCTGAGCGGCTACGCGATCAACGGAGACCGGGATGCCGCGACGCTCGCCGCGGTGCAGGTCACCGCGGCGTCCACCGGCGACATCATGATCGGCAAGCTCGTGGCCGCCGTCGTCAGCGGCGGAGCATTCCTGCTGGTATCCGTGCCTTTCCTCGCGATCTCGCTGCTCGGAGGCGGGGCGAGCCCGCTCGTGCTCCTCGTCGCGCTGCTCGTACTGGCGGTGGAGATCGTGATCGTCGCGGCCATCGGGGTGGGTCTGAGCGGGCTGCTCGCCCGCCCGCTGTTCTCGGTCGTCACCTCGTACCTGGTGATCGCCGCGCTCACGATCGGCACGGTGATCGTGTTCGGGATGGGCGGGGCGGCGATCCGCACGGAGACCACCTCGTACTATCGCCCGTACGACGAGACCGGGCTCGTGTGCGACCGGTGGGAGACCTCGACCAGCGAGGTGCCGCGGTTCGATCTCGTCTGGTGGGTGCTCGCGGCCAACCCGTTCGTGGTGCTCGCGGATGCGACGCCGACGGAGTTCTCGCCGGAGGGGTACCCGATCGACGTGTTCGGCACCATCAAGTACGGGGTGCGCAGCGCGCAGATCCCGCCGGGAGGGCATCGTTACGACGAGTGCGCGAGCGGTCAGAGCAGCCAGACGGCGCGTGAGGTGATCGACTCCACCGTGCCCAGCTGGTTCGTCGGGCTGGGTGTGCAGCTCGTGCTCGCCGGAGGTC
>JAGIAK010000077.1 GCA_017744855.1 Microbacterium sp. | reverse complement strand
CCTCACGCCTCGTGTCAACGGCACGTCCTCACTTGGCACGTCCTGTCGGTTACACCTCCTCACTTGGCGCCTCCTGCAGCAATAACGTCCCGATACCCACAAGAACCGCCATCTCAACGCGGGCCGCGCAGGATTCCTGCCGAACCTGTCGGGGATTCCTGCCAGAGTTCGGGGCGAGTCTTGACTCCACCAGCTTTCTTCAAGAAAGTTGACGGATGCCGCTCCGCTCAGACTGGTCGACAGCGACCTGTCCCATCGCCCGTTCCGCCGACGTGCTCGCCGACCCGTGGGTGCTGCTCGTGCTGCGCGAGCTGTTCTCAGGACGCACGCGTTTCGACCAGCTGCGGGATGCCACGGGGGCCGCGGATTCCGTGCTCGCCCGCCGCCTCTCCTCGATGATCGACGCGGGCCTCCTCGAACGCGACGACGCCGGCTACCGCCTCACCGACTCCGGACGCGAGACGCTCCCGATCCTGCACGCCTACGCCCGCTTCTCGCGCGCGACCGACCCCGACGGCCCGTGGGGGCTCACGGTCTCGTGCGCGCGCTGCGGCGAGGTCGCGGCATCCGTGGACTGGTGCACCCGCTGCGACGCACCCCTCGACGCCGACACCACACGCTGGGCCCGCCGCAGCATGGGCGGCGTCCCGTTCGCGCTCACCACCGGGCGCGCGGCATGACCGCCGAGTCGGTCGAGGAGCCCACCGGCATCCGCCGCCGCATCCACCCCGCCTGGATCGTCGCACTCGTCGCGCTCATCGCCCTCATCGGCGCCGCGGGGTTCCGCGCGGCCCCCGGCGTGTTGATGCTCCCGTTGCAGGAGGAGTTCGGCTGGACGACCGCCGAGTTGTCGCTGGCCGTGACGGTCAACCTCCTGCTCTTCGGGCTCACCGCCCCGTTCGCGGCCGCGCTGATGCAGCGATTCGGCATCCGGGTCGTCACCGTGACCGCGCTGCTCGTGATCGGCGCCGGCTCGGCTCTCAGCGTGTTCGTCGCGACGCCAGCGCAGCTCATCCTCACCTGGGGCGTGCTGATCGGCCTCGGGACGGGTTCGATGGCGCTGGTGTTCGCCGCGACGATCACCGACACCTGGTTCGTCACCCGCCGCGGACTCGTCTCCGGCGTGCTCACCGCGGGGAGCGCCACCGGGCAGTTGATCTTCCTCCCGGTCATCGCCGCGGCGGCCGACGGCCTCGGCTGGCGGGCGGCGTCGCTCATCATCGCCGGCGGCGCGGTCGCGGTCGTGCCGCTCGTGTGGTTCTTCCTGCGCAACAGACCCAGCGACCTCGGCGTCGCACCGTTCGGAGCGACGGAGCCCATTCCGGCATCCGTTCCCGCCCGCTCCGCCGGCGCCGCGCGTCTCGCGCTCACCACCCTGCGCGACGCCGCGAAGCACCGCACGTTCTGGGCGCTCGCGATCGGGTTCGCGATCTGCGGGGCGACGACGAACGGCCTGATCGGCACGCACTTCATCCCCAGCGCTCATGATCATGGGATGCCGACCACCACCGCGGCCGGACTGCTCGCGGTCGTCGGGATCTTCGACATCGCCGGCACGGTCCTCTCCGGGTGGCTCACCGATCGCGTCAATCCGCGCATCCTGCTCGCGGCGTACTACGCGCTGCGAGGCGTGAGCCTGCTGTTCCTTCCCAGCCTGCTGTCGGCGAGCGTGCAGCCGAGCATCGTCGTTTTCATCGTGATCTACGGACTCGACTGGGTGGCGACCGTGCCGCCGACGATCGCGCTGTGCCGCGAGGTCTTCGGCGCGCGCGGCCCGCTCGTGTTCGGGTGGGTGTTCGCCGCGCACCAGATCGGCGCCGGCATCGCATCGGTGCTGGCCGGCCTGGTGCGCGACCACACCGGCCAGTACACGATCGCGTGGTTCGCCGCCGCCGGGCTCTGCGCGGTCGCGGCCCTCGTCAGTGGGACGATCCGCCGGCACAGGACGGATGCCGTGGCACCGGATGGCGTGGCACCGGATGGCGTGGCACCGGACGAGGTTGTGCGCGACTGACGGCATCTCGCGAGGTGGACGGCATCGCCCACCGACACAGACGCACGATCTCAACACGGATGCACGACCCGATGGCGGATTCCGCCGTGCATCCGTGTCCTGCCCGTGCATCTGTAACGACGTGCGCCGCCGAACGCCCTATGCCGACGCCGGTCGGAAACTCGGAGTCCGCCGGTTACAGGGTGATCCAGTACCGGCGCAGCAGCGCGTGGCCCCGCTCGGTCTGGTCGCTGACGTCCTGCAGCACTCCTCCGGCATTCTCGATAGTGCGGTACGAGCCGACGTTGTCGTCGTCGCAGGTGACAAGGACCCGGTCGAGCCCGATCTCCCGCGCACGCTCGAGCCCGAGTGCGAGGGCGGCGGTGGCGTATCCCTGGCGACGGCGGGAGGGCCGCACCGCATAGCCGATGTGTCCGCCGGCCTCGCGCAGCCACTCGTTGAGGGTATGCCGGAACGAGAGGAACGCGACGACCTCCCCGTCGTCGACGAGCCAGTACAGATCGTTGTAGACGGCGCCTTCCGGCAGCTCCGCCGACGTGTCGGCGAGCATCCGCGCCTTCTCGATCAGCGCGTCGAGTGTGGCTCGGTCGGGGGTGACCGGCGCCTGGGTACCCGATCCGTCGATGTGATCTCCGTCGAATTCGGCGACGGCCTCGGCCCAGCTGTCGAAGAAGTCGGTGGTCGGAGAGATGAGCTCGATCGTCATCACCCGATGACATCACACGGACGCCGGAGTCGCAAAGACGCGCTCCGCGAGGCCGAGCGCGGGAACGCGCCGAACGGACGACCTCACGCCGAACGCACGACCTCGCGCCGAACGCACGACCTTCCCGCGTGGGCAGTCCGTGCGTTCGGCGCGGTCCCGTGCGTTCGACGCCCCGGTCGCGACCTCAGTCGGCGCGGGCCGGCGCAGGCGCCGCCACGGCATCCGTCGTCTCGTAGCGGCCGAGGAAGAGCGAGGCGACCAGCGCCACGACCATGACGCACGCCGGCAGCAGGATCGCCTGGGCCATACCGGCCGCGAAGCCGTCGGCGATCTGCGGCGGCAGCGTCCCGCCTCCGCCGATACCCGCAGGAGCGTCGGACAGGCCAGGCAGGTTGGCCTCGAGCCGCGCCTGCATGAACGCGGCGATGGATGCCGAGCCGATCACCGAGCCGATGGTGCGGGTGGTGTTGTAGATGCCGGCGCCGGCGCCCGCCTGACGCGGCGGGAGCTTGCGCGTCGCCGTAGTGGCCAGCGGTCCCCACATGCCGGCGTTGCCGATTCCCATCAGGGCGGACGGCAGTAGGAACATCCAGATCGGGGTATCCATGTTGATGAGCGCCGAGTACCAGACCAGGGCGCCGCCGACGCAGAGGAGTCCGGGCACGAGGATGATGCGCGGGTCGACCCGGTCGAGCAGCTTTCCGGCCAGCGGGGCCAGGGCGCCGGACAGCACCGCCATCGGGATCAGCAGCAGCGCCGCCTCGGTGGGCGTGAGACCCCTGGCGATCTGCAGGAAGAACATCATGGGCAGCGACATGCTCGTCACCGTGAAGCCGACCGCGGCGATCGCCACGTTCGCCCCGGAGAAGTTGCGGTCGCGGAACAGGTCGAGCGGCACGAGCGGCTCACTGCGGGTGCGGGCCTGCTGCACGATGAAGAGCGCGAGCACCAGGAGACCGGCGATGATGAGGCCCCAGACCGACACCGGTCCCCAGATGGTGCCCCAGCTGTACTTCTCGCCCTCCTGCAGACCGAACACGAGGAGGAACAGGGCGACCGCGCTGAGGATCACGCCGAGCACGTCGAAACGGTGCGGGTGCGTGGCCAGCTTCGGGACGAGGATCCACGCCAGCACGAAGCCGATGACGCCGACCGGCAGGTTGACGAAGAAGATCCACTCCCACCCGAAGCCGTCGACGAGCACGCCGCCGAGCAGCGGGCCGACCAGCGTCGCCACGCCGGCAGTGGCACCCCACAGGCCCATCGCGGCGCCGCGGCGCTCGGCGGGGAAGGTACGCGTGATCACGGCCATCGTCTGCGGCGTCATGAACGCGGCGCCGAGACCCTGCACGGCGCGCGCGACGATGAGCCCCTCGAGCGTGGTCGAGAGCCCGCACCACAGCGAGGCGAGCGTGAAGATCGCGAGCCCGACGAGGTAGATGTTCTTCGGGCCGAAGCGGTCGCCGAGGCGTCCGGTGATGAGCAGCGGCACCGCGTACGCGAGCAGGTACGCGCTGGTCACCCACACCACGTTGTCGAGGTTGTTCGTCGTGGGATCGAGCGCCGCCTTGATGGCGGGGTTCGCCACCGACACGATGGTCGTGTCGACGAGGATCATGAAGAAGCCGATGACGAGCGCCCAGAGCGCAGGCCACGGGCTGCGGGGCTTGTGGCCGGCCGAGTAGGTGCCGGTCGACGTGCCGACCGCGCCGCGAGGCGGCTGGTCGGCGGCGGAGGTGTCAGTCATTCTGAGGTGCCTTTCCTGTGGCAAGCGGGTGTTCCGGACCGGGTCCCCAGGCGAAACCGGGGGAGGCGATCCGGGGGATCAGGTCATCGAGCCAGGCGATCTCCGCCTGCTGCAGGTGACGATGTCGGTCGAGTTCGAGGAGGTACTGCTCGGGGACTCCGCGCGACTCGGCTCCGGCGAGACCGGCGTCGAGTTCGTCGAGCTGGCCCCTGAGCAGTGCGCGGCGGGCGCCGAGCAGGTCGACGACCTCGTCGCGGTCGAGGTTGTGCGCCTCGGCGAGTGCGACGCGGAACGTCGAGGTACGGCCGGTGGCGCCGAGCTCGCGGCGCACCCAGTCGGTGACCGCGGCGGACCCCTGCGGAGTGAGCGTGTAGGTCGTGCGTTCCGGGCGGTTGCCGTCGCGGTCGATGCCGACCTCTTCGAGCAGGCCCTGCCCGTGCAACCGGGCGACGGTGTGGTACAGCGTGCCGTTCGTGATCGTGACGATCCGGTCGTCGCGACGGTGCCGCAGCAGCCGTGCCATCTCGTAGGGGTGCATGTCGCCCTCGCGCAGCAGCGCGAGCACCATCACCCCGAGGGGCGTGAGCGCAGCATCCTTCACGATCACTCCATTTCAACTAGTCCACGTGGACTATCCGAGTTGGACTATACAGGACGACGGGTGCCGCGCACCCGACGGATCGTCTATCTCTCACCCGAGTGCCACCTCCTGCTGCGCCGCAGTGAGCTCCCGGTCGGCGTACACCAGGCGCATCACCGACGGATCGGGGTTGCCGACGTCGGGAACCCGGTGCACCAGATCGAGCCCGAGCTTCTCGGCCACGTGCGCCGACGCCGTGTTGTGCTCGACGAGGTAGGCGACGAGCGGTCGGTCTGGGGCGAGCTCGCGGGCGCGCTCCATCCCGGCGGTCGCGATCTCGGTGGCATAGCCGCGCCCGTGATGATCGGCGGCCACCCGGTAGCCGACGTTCCACACGGCGCCGTCGCTGCCGACGCCCCGCACTCCGCATCCTCCGGCACCCACCATCTCGCCGGTGTCGCGGAGTCTCGCCACGAACGACCCGAGGCCGGCATCCGTCCAACTGCGATCCCAGGACGCCATCATCGCCTGCGTCGCGGCGGTGTCGAGGTGCCGCAGCGACGGGTAGTGCAGCCACACCCTGGGGTCGTGATGGATGGCGAACACCTCGTCGAGATCGGCGGGCGCGGGGCGCGTCAGGCGCAGACGGGCGGTGAGGATCTCGGAGGGCATGACCTCACGCTACGGACGGCCTCCGACATCGGGATAATGGTCACGTGAGCGAAGCACAGAGCATCCCCGGCTGGCGGCACGTCTACTCCGGAAAGGTCCGCGACCTCTACGCCTCGGAGGACGCGGCCGACACCCGCATCCTCGTCGTCGCGTCCGACCGGGTCAGCGCCTTCGACTACGTGCTCTCCCCCGGCATCCCCGAGAAGGGCGCCTTGCTCACCCGCCTCAGCCGCTGGTGGTTCGCGCAGCTCGCCGACGTGCCCAATCACCTCGCCGACGGCGAGATCCCGGCATCCGTCCGCGACCGCGCGATGCTCGCCCAGTCGCTGGAGATGCTGCCGGTCGAGTGCGTCGTGCGCGGCTACATCACCGGCACCGGATGGGCCGAGTACCAGGAGAGCGGCACCGTGTGCGGCATCCCCCTGCCCGCGGGCCTGCAGAACGGCGACCGCCTGCCCGAGCCGCTGTTCACTCCGGCATACAAAGCGCCGATGGGCGAGCACGACGAGAACATCACCTTCGACCGCGTCGTCGAGCTGGTCGGCGCCGAGCGTGCCGCCGAGCTGCGCGACACCTCCCTGGCCATCTATGCGCGGGCCGCCGCCATCGCCGAGGAGAAGGGCCTCATCCTCGCCGACACGAAGTTCGAGTTCGGCACGGATGCCGACGGCGTCCTGCACCTGGCAGACGAGGTGCTCACGAGCGATTCCTCCCGATACTGGGATGCCGAGGCATGGGCCACCGGCACGACCCCGTCGATGCGCATGGCCAGCTTCGACAAGCAGATCGTGCGCGACTGGCTCGCCGCCCACTGGGACAAGGAGGGTGAGCCGCCGGCACTGCCCCGCGACGTCGTCGACCGCACCGCAGCCAGGTACCGCGAGCTCATCGAGCGCCTCGGCGCCTGAGCCGCCTGCCGGTTCAGGCTCGGCGCGCGAGCCCGGGGACGCTCGCCCTGCATACACAGGGAACACTCAGGAATCGGTAGTGTTGCTCCAGCACTCCCGACACCCCCGAACCTGAGGAGCCCGCAATGCCCCTGTGGAAGATCCACGGAAACGGCCGCACACTCGAGCCCGGCGCCGTCGTGCGCCCCGACGAGCGCCTGAACTGGCCCGCGACGATCGCGATCGGCCTGCAGCACGTCGTCGCCATGTTCGGCGCGACCTTCCTCGTCCCGATCATCACCGGCTTCCCCGTGCCGACCACGCTGCTGTTCAGCGGTGTCGGGACGATCCTGTTCCTCCTGGTCACGCGCAACAAGCTGCCCAGCTACCTCGGCTCGTCGTTCGCGTTCATCGCGCCGGTCACCGCGGCCACGGCATCCGCCAACATGGGCACCGCCCTCGCCGGGATCGTCGCCGTCGGCGTGCTGCTGGCGATCATCGGCGTCGTCGTGCACACGGTCGGCGTGAAGTGGGTCGACCGCTTCCTCCCGCCGGTACTCGCCGGCACGATCGTCTCGCTGATCGGGTTCAATCTCGCGGGCGCCGCCCACAACAACTACGCGGCGGCTCCGGTCACCGCGACCTTCACGCTCGCCGTGACGATCCTGTTCGCCGTCGTGTTCCGCGGATTCCTCGGACGCATCTCGATCTTCCTCGGCGTGATCGCTGGCTACATCTTCGCCGGCATCCGGGGCGAGCTGAAGTTCGACGCCGTGGAGAAGGCCGACTGGGTGGGCCTTCCCACCTTCCACCTGCCCGACTTCACGCAGCCCGGCACCCTCACCGCGCTCGCCATGTTCCTCCCGGTGATCCTCGTGCTCATCGCCGAGAACGTCGGCCATGTGCGCGGCGTCGCGACCATGACGAACGACCCGAAGATCAACGAGAACACCGGCAAGGCGCTCATCGCCGACGGCGTCTCGACCACCCTCGCGGGCTTCTTCGGCGGCTCCGGAACGACGACATACGGCGAGAACATCGGCGTCATGGCGGCGACCCGCGTGTACTCCACCGCGGCGTACTGGGTGGCCGGCATCGCCGCGATCCTGCTCAGCATGTCGCCGAGGTTCGGCGCGATCATCAACTCGGTGCCCGCCGGTGTGCTCGGCGGCGTTACCACCGCCCTGTACGGACTGATCGGCGTCATCGGCATCAAGATCTGGGTCGACAACCGCGTGGACTTCTCGCGCCCGGTGAACCAGTACACGGCCGCGGTCGCCCTGATCATGGCGGTCGGCGGCTTCATCATCAAGGACGAGGCGTCCGGCTTCGAGCTCGGCGGCATCGTCATCGCCACGGTCGCGGCCATCCTCATCTACCACCTGGGTAACCTCGTCGCCCGCGCCCGCAGGTCCGGCGCCGACGACGGCGGCCCCATCCCGGCGGTGGGCCCGCTGGGCGGCGACCCCGCCTGACCCGCCTCACGCGTTTCGACTCGTCGCTGGCGCTCCTCGCTCAACGACCGAGCACCGTCACCGGTCGTTGAGCGAGCGCAGCGAGCCGAAACGCCCATCCCCGGCACACCCTCACCGCGTTTCGACTCGTCGCTGGCGCTCCTCGCTCAACGACCGAACACCGTCCCCCCGGTCGTTGAGCGAGCGCAGCGAGTCGAAACGCCCGGAGTCTCAGTCGCGAACGGCCCCTGAGGCGCGGGGCCGCGGCTCCCCCGCGTGCGGCGGGAAGGGCAACGGCAACGGCGCGGTCGGCGCGGGCAGGCCGTAGAGCCGGCGGATCCAGCGACGCGCGTCTTCGAGCGGGTACGTCCCCCCGAAGACCGCGTACTTGACGAACACGCCCTCGAGGGTGCTCCGCAGCATGACCTCCTCGAGGCCGGGATCGGCGGCCCCTCGTGCGCGGAAGATGCCGCGCACGGCATCCTCGGCCGCGGCCACCGCGACCTCGTGGCGCTTCTCCGATTCCGCGAAGAGGCGGTGCGTGTCCGGCTGCTGTTGCATGGCGAGCACGGCCCTCTGCAGCGGGATCGCGAACCCGGTCGCGAGGAGCGCGCCGTCGATGACCGCGATGAGGCACTCGTCCGGCGTGCCCTCGACCTGCGCGAAGCCGAGCACGGTGTCGAACCAGCGGTCGATCACGGCGGAGACCAGTTGCTCCTTGCCACCGAAGTGGTAGTTCACCAGGCCTTGGGCGACACCGGCGGCGCGGGTGATCTCGGCGATGCTCGCCCCGGAGACGCCCCGTTCGGCGAACAGTGTGACGGCGGCGTCGATGATGTTCTCGCGTGCGCGCTCGCGCGCTGCGCGGTTCTGCTCTTCGGAGCGCGCCATGGGGCATCCTCCTCTGCGCCGCGGGCCCGCCTTTCGGAACGGTCCTCCTGCCGTATAGATTACTCACTGAATACTCATTCAATCTAAGCCGCCTCCCAGGAGTTCCCATGCGTCCCCTCGCCCGCGTCGACCTCAACGACCTCGGTTCCCTCGTCGACTGGCTCGTCAGCCAGTGGTGGGTCTGGGTCATCGTGGGGGCGATCGTGCTGATCTTCCTCGTGATCTGGATCATGCCCGCCGCCAAGGTGAAGCCGTCGGAGAAGTTCTCCACCACCGACCGCGAGGCGAACGAGATCGCCCTCGGGTTCCTGCAGATCCGCAACCTCCCCTCCGGCCCGTGGAACGACCCCACGGCATCCGACCTCACCTCCGGTGAGAAGGAGGTTCTCGTCGAGCAGTGGGGCGTGCACACCCGCCAGGACTGGCTCGACAACATCGAGCGCCTCACCACAGTGCGCCGCCGTCGCGAGGTGTGGGTGCTGTACCTCGCCGTGCGCACCGAGCTCGCCGAGCGTCTCGGCCGCGCACCGAAGGCCCGCGAATGGCTGTCGGCGATCGTCGACCAGGGCGGCAACAAGCGCGACGCGCGCACCTTCGTCACGTCGATCGAGTACGTCGAGGGTCAGGTGCGCAAGCTCGTCGGCAAGGACATCGTCACGCCCGACGTGTTCGTGAAGACGCTCGACGGCTACGCGCTCGGTCAGGCCGTCGCGATGGCCACGTGGGGCGTCGCGCTCGGACACGGCGATGTCGCCGAGGCCCGCGAGATCATCCACCGCATCAACGTCGAGGGCCGCCCTGCGTTCTCCTCGTGGGCCGACTTCGGCCTCAGCTACATCGCCGGACGCGCCCTGCACTGGACCGACGGCAACGTCGAGGAGAAGAGCTTCGAGAAGTTCGGCGACGGATGGTCGGACTTCAAGGCCGCCGCGACCGAGAAGCGCAACGGTCCGTGGGCGACGCTGTCGTGGAGCCTGTAGCCGTCGACCTCGAGCCGCTCCGGCACGGGGCGGGCCTGCGCGACATCATGGCGTACGAGCGCATCTGCCGGATGCCGCTGTACCGCCGGTTCGTGACGATCCTGGTGGCTGTGCTGCTGTTCGCCGTCGCGATGCTCGCCGCGCTGTGGTTCCTCGGGCGCAGCGACATCCTCTCGGTCGCGCCGATCCTCGGCGTGTTCGTGGTCGGGTACACGGTGCTCGCCGCCGTGGGGTTCGTCTGGTACGCCGTCGGGCTCGGTCGCCGCGTCAAGATCGCCGCGTTCGCGTGGAGCAACGGCTGGGCGTACGCCGACGTGCTGGAGCACACCCGCCGGCCTGGCGCGGCGTTCGAACGCGTCCGCCGTGGCCAGGAGCGGGCGGTGGTGGCGTGCGACGACGAACGGATGCCGTTCGAGCTGGGCGTGCACCATTCCATCTCACGCGGGCAGGAGGCGGCGACGATCCAGCGTCCGTTCGCGTTCATCGAGCTGCCGTTGCCGTCGTCGGTGCCGCATATCGTGCTCGCCAACAAGAGGCGCAGCATCATCCCCACGCTCGGCCTCGGCAGGGGCGCGGCGAAGATGGACCTGGAGGGCGAGTTCGCGAAGGTGTTCCGCCTGATCGTGCCCGAGGGCTACCAGCAGGACGCGCTGTACATCTTCACACCCGACCTCATGGCCAGGGTGCTCGACCTCGGTGCGGGAGCCGAGATCGAACTCGTCTCCGACCGTCTGTACGTGTACCTGCCCGGCGGGACGCGTTTCGACCGGCCGACGACGATGGCGGCTGCCGTCGTGCTCGCCGAGGAGTTCCACCGCCGCTTCGCCGCCCGCACGGAGCTCTACCGGGATGACGCGGCCGGCGAACTCGCGGCCCGCGCCGGCGTCTCCGTCGGGCTCCGCGGCCAGCGCCTTGGCGGTCGCGGCATCTCCGTGATCGCCGTCGCGGCCACCGCCGGCGTGCTGCTCCTGTCGGCCGGGGTGACGGCCTTCGGCCTGTTCGGCGGCGACATCCTGCGCAGCCTCACCGGCTGAGCCCACAGACCCACGGGTGCGGACTTGCCTGGAGGGGCGCCAAGTCCGCACCCGTGTTCTCCCCTGCATCCCTGCGCCTGTGTCTGCGCCTGCATCCGCGCCCGCGGTCTGCGCCGAGTTGGCAGCTCCTGCGGGAACAACAGGCCATTCCCACAACACGCGCCAACCGACGCCGGAGCCACCAGTCCTCAGCGCCGGATGATGCGCTGCTCGATCGCGGCGGCGACGGCGCCAGCCCTCGTGTCGACGCCGAGCTTGCCGTAGATGTGCGAGAGGTGCGACTTGACCGTGGCCTCCGACACGAACAGCGTCTTCGCGAGGTCGCGGTTGCCGAGACCGTCGGCGAGCAGTTCGAGCACCTCGACCTCACGCTCGGTCATGCGCGGCTCCGGTGACGAGGCCCTGCGCATGAGCACACCGGCGACCGACGGCGCGAGTGCGGGCTCGCCCTTCGCCACGGAGCGGATGCCGGCGAAGAGGTCCTGCGGAGGAACGTCCTTCAACAGGTATCCCCCGGCTCCGGCATCCAGCGCCCTGAGGATGTCGGACTCGGTGTCGTAGGTCGTGAGCACGAGCACGGCGGGCGGCTGCGGAAGAGCGGTCAGCCGACGGGTCGCCTCGATGCCGCCGACGCCGTCGCCGAGGCTGAGGTCCATGAGCACGACGTCGGGCGCCTCGGCCTCGATCACCGCGAGCGCGGTCTCGGCATCGCCCGCCTCGCCCACGACCTGCAGGTCGTCACTCGACTCGATGAGCGCGCGCAGTCCCGCGCGCACCACGGGATGGTCGTCGACCAGCACCAGTCGTAGGGTCATCGGACCACCTCTCCTCGTCGCTCGCAGCGTGTCATCGCGCACCGCCCTCGCCGAAGACAGACGAGTCGGACCCCGACGTCAGCACGGATGCCGGGAACACCGCCGAGAGAGTCGTTCCCTCGCCCGGCGCCGCCTCGATCTCCAGGGTGCCGCCGAGCGCGACGATGCGCTCCTCGATGCCGACGAGACCACGTCCCCGTCCAGCGGCCCGGCGCTCCCCCGCGCGGTGCCGACGCGCGGCAGGGCTCGCGTCGAACCCGACTCCGTCGTCGCGGATGTCCAGCCGCAGCTCGTCGGGCTGCGCCGTGAGGCTCACGACCACCCTGGTGGCCTGCGCGTGCTCGGCCACGTTCGCGAGCGCCCCGCGCACCGTGCGGATGGCGGCGGCCGCGACCGGCAGCGGCACGTCGAAGACGGGACCATGGCTGCGGAACGAGGCGTCGACGCCCACGGCATCCGCCACCACACGACGGATCGCGGCCGGCAGCGACCCCGCCGCCCCGTCGAGCTCCGCCGGGGCGAGGTCGCGTACCACCCGCCGCACCTCGTCGAGACCCTCGCGCGCGGCATCCGCCGCCGTGCGCACCTGCGAGCGCGCCTCGTCGGGCCGTCGGTCCCACTGCTGCTGCGCGGCCTGCAGCAGCAGGTTGATGCTCGACAGCTCCTGCCCGACCGAGTCGTGGATCTCCCTCGACAACCTGGCACGTTCGGCGAGGGCTCCCGCCCTGTGCTCGGCGGCCGCGAGTTCGGCCTGCGTGGAGGTGAGCTCGTCGAGCAGCTGCTGTCGCGCCGTCGCCTCGCGGTCGAGCGCGCGGTAGGCGACGATCGTGGCGACGGCGATGCCGATCGGCCCGGCGACGATCGTCGGGTCGAACTCCTCCGCCAGACGCAGCTCGGCGGCGATCACCACACCGGTCATCGCCGTCACCGCGGCGGTCGCCGGCCAGAACGGCAGGATCTGCAGCACGGCGAACGCGAGAGGCACGGCGCACCACGCGAACGACGGCGCCGCGAGCGTGAGGGCGACCCAGAGCGCGACGACGACGAGGGTCCAGGCCGCCGGCCACGCCCCGCGCCGCGGCACCAGGGTCTGCACAGCGGCCACCGCCGCGAGCGCCACGGCCCCGGCGAGCACGAGAGGGGCGATGCCGGAGTCCTCGTGGCGCAGCACGTACCGCACGGCGCAGACGGCGATGAGCGCGAGCAGCACGATCTGCAGCATCCGCCCGAAACGCACGGGGGCCAGGATGCCGCGCACTCCGTCCTGCATGTCCATCCGGCCAGCCTAGGGACGAGAACGCGTCGGCGGCATCATCCGATCGGCCACTCCTGCAGCGCCCCGGCTACGAGGCGGCACCCGCCCGAGGCGGTGCGCCCGACCGCCACGACCGAGCGCCGGCACGATCACGCCGACGCGCGGACCACCAGCTCGGTCGGGAGGATCGTCGTGTGCTGGGGCGAGCCGCCGGAGAGACGGGACAGCAGCACGCGGGCCATCGTCTCGCCCTGCGTGTACATCGGCTGACGCACGGTCGTGAGCGGCGGATCGGTCGTGAGGGCCACGGAGGAGTCGTCGAAGCCCACCACCGCTACGTCCTCCGGCACGCGCAGACCCGCGGCGTGCAGAGCGGAGAGCGCCCCCCTGGCCATGAGGTCGCTCGCGACGAAGATGGCGTCCGGCACCCCGCTCTCGAGCACGCGACGGGTCGCTTCGGCGCCGCTGACCTCGGTGAACTCGCCCTCCGCCTCTGCGAACGCCGTGAGCCCGGCATCCGTCAGCGCGGCGCGGAAGCCCTGCAGACGGTCGACGGCCGCGACCATCGTCAGCGGTCCCGACACGGTCGCGATGCGGGTGCGGCCGATGTCGATGAGCCTCCTCGTGGCGACCGCTGCGGCCTCCACGTTGTCGACGTCGACGAGGTAGTCGTCTTCGCGCCGCCGCACCGGACGTCCGCCGTAGACGACGGGCACCGCGTCGACGATGCGGTCGATGAACGCGTCGCTGGTGTGGTGCGACACGATGAGCGCGCCGTCGACGCCGCCGTTGCGCACGAAGCTCGTCATCTTGTCGCCGGGGTCGTCGCTGGCCACGAGCAGGTTGAGCAGGTAGTCGGAGTCGCCGAGCTCGCGCGTGATGCCGGCGGTGATCGCCGCGAAGAACGGGTCTCCGAAGAAGCGGGTGGTGTCCTCGGGCACGATCAGGGCGATCGCGTGAGTCTGCCGACTGGCGAGCGAGCGCGCCGCGCGGTTGGGCACGTAGTTCATCTCTGCGATGGCCCGCCTCACCGCGGCGAGCGCCTCAGGGCTCACCGCCGTCGATCCGTTGACCACGCGCGACACGGTTGACCTCGACACCCCTGCGGCGGCGGCCACCTCCTCGATCGTCGCCTTCATCGGTCCCCTCGTCATCGTTCGAATCGCGTGAATGGTCGCCCCGCGGCCCCGGATGCGACCATTCGAGCGATTCGAAACGGACCGGGACCCTCCTCAGAGAGCGCGCGCGGCGATGATGCGAGCGTACTCCCGACCGGAGTCCTTCACGGTGCGCACCTGGGTGCCGTAGTCGACGCGCACGATGCCGAAGCGCTTGTCGTAGCCCCAGGCCCACTCGAAGTTGTCGAACAGCGACCAGTAGAAGTAGCCGCGCACGTCGACCCCCGCCTCGGCGGCATCGAGCACCGCGCCGAGGTGCAGCCGAAGGAACTCGGCACGGTCGGCGTCGTGCACCTGCCCGTCCTCAGACACGACGTCGTCGTAGGCGGCGCCGTTCTCGGTCATGTACAGCACGGTGCCCGCGGGCTGGGCGTACTCATCCCACACGCGGCGCAGCAGACGGGTGAGCCCTTCCGGCTGCACCTCCCAGCCC
>JAGIAK010000076.1 GCA_017744855.1 Microbacterium sp. | reverse complement strand
AGCCCATCCAGCGCTACAAGGGTCTCGGCGAGATGGATGCCGAGCAGCTCGCGACCACGACGATGGATCGCGGCGGGCGTCTGCTGCGCCGGGTGCGCATGGAGGACGCCGAGGCCGCAGGCCGTGTGTTCGAGCTGCTGATGGGCAACGAGGTCGCCCCGCGACGCGAGTTCATCATCGACTCGTCCGACCGGCTCTCGCGCGAGTCGATCGACGCCTGACCCGTGCGCGCCGTGATCGGCTGAGCAGGTCAGCGGTCTACCGCGCGGGACATCGCCGCGCGGTACACGTCGAGCAGGGCATCGCGGTGCGTGGTCTGCGCCGTCGCGGTGCGGTGGGCGACGGCGGCAGCGCTCATCCGGCCGAGCAGGGGCGGGTCGTCGCGCACCGAGGTGAGCGCCGCTGCGAGTCCTGCGGCATCCGGGCTGCCGGCGACGAGGTGCCCGCCCACGGGCACCGTCTCGGCGAGATCGGGATCCGCCAGGATCACAGGGAGCCCCGTGGCCACGGCCTCGAGGATGACCATGGGCTGATTGTCGAAGTCGTACGAGCTCGACACAAGCACGTGCGCGCGGCGCATCGCGGCGAGGACCTCGGCCTGGGGCACCGCGCCGTGCACGCGCACCCGCCCGGGGGGAAGCGAGGCGATGCGACGCGACACCGAACTGCGGGATACGCCGTCGCCGTACATGTCGCACTCGATCCCATCCACCAGAGCCGCGGCGTCGACGAAAACCTCGGGTCGCTTCTCGGGAGACAGCCGCCCGCACCACACGACACGCAGAGGCGCTCCCGTCTCCCGTGACCGCACGGCCGGTGCGCCGACCGCATCCAGCACGGAAGCCTCCAGGCCGTTGGACAGGACGGTGACGGGTGTGTCGACGCCCTGGGCGACGAGCTTTCGCGCGAAATGAGCCGAGGGGACGATGACCTGTGCGGCGTGATTGGCCTGGCTCACCATCAGTCGCCACATCCGCCGTGCCTGGCGGGTGCGGGCGTAGGGCTCGGACGCGTCGATGCGCGCTCGATCGTGGCTCAGGCGCCTGCGGTGCATCCCCGCGAGCAGGGCGGTCGTGACCGAGGGGAGCGGCAGCACCGACCTCGTGTACACGTCGATGCGTCCGTGCATGGTCTGCACGACGGGGATGCCGAGGGCGCGCGCCGCGTGGAACCCGGCCAGGGCGGCGAACATCTCGGTGTGCACGTGCACCACGTCGACGTCCCGCGTGCGCAGCGCCGCCTCCAGGGCGGCCGCCGCGGCCGCAGGACTCCACGTGAACGGATAGCCGTCCGGAGCGAAGCCCCGGGCCGTCGGCAGCCGCACGATCGTCGGATCCGTGCTGGGTGCCGAGAGCGGGGCGAACACGAGCACCTCGTGCCCGGCATCCTCGAGCGCCTCCTTGTGCGCCTTGATCACGGTCTGCACGCCGCCCAGCGTGGGGAGGTAGTAGTCGGTGACCATGGCGATGCGCACGTCACCACCCTATGGCGGCTATCGTGAAGTCCATGTCTGCGACCCGTGTGCTGGTGACGGGTGCGAGCGGGTTCCTCGGCGGCTACGTCGTACGCGATCTGCGGGAGCACGGCCATGAGGTCTTCGCCACCGGACGTGACGAACGGGCGCTCGCGAGGGTGGCGGACGCGCCGCACCGGCTCGTCGGCGACCTCTGCGCTCTCGCCACGACAGATCTCGCCGTCGACGCCGTCATCCACTGCGCCGCCCTATCGACGCCGTGGGGGCCGTGGCGCGACTTCCGCGCGACGAACGTCGAAGGCACCGGCCACGTCGCCGACTTCGTCCGTCGCAACGCGGTCAGACGGCTGGTGCACGTCTCGTCGCCGAGCGTGTACGCCGCTCGGCGCGACCGGCTCGGCATCCGCGAGCACGAGGTCGACGAGGAGAACCGGCTGAACGGCTACATCCGGTCGAAGATCGCCGCAGAGCGGCTGCTGCGGGACGCCCTCGCTGCGGGGGACGTGCCGGAGCTCGTCATCGTGCGTCCCCGCGGCCTGATCGGCGTGGGCGACCCGAGTCTGCTGCCGCGGCTGCTCGACGTGCACGATCGCATCGGTGTGCCACTCTTCGACGGCGGAGAGAACCTCATCGACGTGACGGCGGTGGAGAACGTCGCGACGGCCCTGCGCCTCGCGGTGACAGGCGGAGATGCGACCGGCGGCGTGTACAACATCACCAACGGCGACCCTCGTCGGTTCCGCGACCTGATCGGACAGCTCCTCGACCTCCTCGGTCGCACGCCCCGGTTGCGGCGGATGAACCGCCGGACGGCGTGGGCGGCGGCGACCGTGCTGGAGACCGTGTGCGGAGTGCTGCCGGGGAGGCCGGAACCGCCGCTGACCCGTTACACGCTGAGCACCATCGCCTACTCTCAGACGCTCGACATCTCGCGCGCTCAGGACGAGCTCGGATATCACCCGACGGTCGGGCTCGACGACGCCCTCGCCCGCGTGGCCGCGCATCTCGGTGGGGCCTCATGAGCCGGCTGAGGCACTACGCGTGCGGCAGCACGACTCACGACATCGGCGCGATGTTCCGCGGCGAGCAGCGCGTCGTGCGGGAGTTCCCGTCTGGGGTGTTCCTCTACGACAGCGACGACGGCCGCCGTGTGCTCTTCGACACCGGGTACGTCACCGGTGAGTGGCACACCGGATGGCGTGGAGCGGCGTATCGCCGTCTGCTGCCGCCGCGGGTGACCGATGCCGACGACATCGCAGCGCAGCTGCGCGCGGACGGCGTCGACCCGGCCACCGTCACCCACGTCGTGCTCTCGCATCTCCACCCCGATCACGTGGGCGGCATCCGTCGGTTCCCCGGAGCGACGTTCGTGCTCACGGAAGGGGTGCTCCGCACCCTGGCGCACCCGCGCCTGCGGTCCGGCGTGCTGCCGGGGCTGTTTCCGGGGTGGTTCGCGTCGGCGTCGCGCACGGTCATCGCCGACTCGATGTTCCGCGTGACAGACGTTCGCGGTGTCGAGGTGCGTGCCGTCGACCTCTTCGACGACGGGTCGTACCTCGTCGTCGACCTGCCCGGCCACGCCGACGGGCACGTCGGCGCGCTCATCGACGGCTCCGTGCTGCTGGCGGGGGACGCGGCATGGGGCGCCGACCTGCTCGACGCCACCGCCCGGTTGAGGCCGCTGCCGCGCGCGGTGCAGCACGACGCCGATGACTACGTGCGCACGGCCGCGCTGCTCGCGCGGCTCGCCGCCGTCGGCATCCGTATCGTGTGCAGCCACGACCCCCTCGTGAGCAGGGAGCTGCTGCCGTGACATCGACGCTCCGCATCCTCGGCGAATTCACCGCAGTGCGGTGGCTGCGACCCTTGCGCAGCCGGGCCGCCGTCGAACGCCGCCAGCGGCGACTGCTGGCCGCCCACCTGCGTTTCCTGCGCCGTCGTTCCCCGTACTTCGCCGAGCTCCTCGCCATCCGTACGTTCGCGGAGCTGCCGCTGATGGACAAGCGCGTGATGATGGATCGCTTCGACGAGATCAACACGGTCGGCGTCCACAGGGACGAGGCGTTGGCGCTGGCGATCGCGAACGAGAAGTCGCGCGACTTCGACGAGGACCTCGGGGCCAACTCGGTCGGCATGTCGAGCGGCACCAGCGGGCACCGAGGGCTCTTCGTCGTCAGCCCCGCCGAGCGCGACGGCTGGGTGGGCACGGTGCTCGCCCGCACCCTGCCTCGGGGCGCGCTGTTCGGCCACCGCATCGCGCTCTTCCTCCGCGCCGACAACAGCCTCTACGAGTCCGTGGGTTCCCGCGCCGTGTCGTTCTCGTACTTCGACGTGCACGCGGACATGGCGGCGAACATCGACCGCCTGCGCGAGTACCGCCCGACCATCCTCGTCGCCCCGCCATCCGTTCTGCGGCTGATCGCCAAGGCGGCGGACGACGGCCGTCTCCCCGACCGACCGGACAAGGTCTACGCGGTCGCCGAGGTGCTGGAGCTGTCCGACGCCGCACGCATCGCCGCGTCGCTCGACCAGCGGGTGATCCACCAGCTCTACCAGTGCACGGAGGGCTTCCTCGCCCACACGTGTGAACGCGGCACCATCCATCTCAACGAGGACAACGTGATCATCGAGCGCGAGGACCTCGGCGACGGGAGGTTCACGCCGATCGTGACGGACCTGCGTCGCCGCGCACAGCCGATCGTGCGCTACCGGCTCGGCGACGTGCTGCGCGCTCGCGAGGACCCGTGCCCGTGCGGGAGCGCCCTCGGCGCGATCGAGCGCATCGAGGGCCGCGAGGGCGACACGCTCTCGCTGCCCACGGCCGACGGACGACGGGTCCCGGTGTTCGCCGACGTGATCACGCGCGCGCTGCTCTACGCCGACGGGTTCGACGAGTACCGCATCGTGCAGACGGCGGCACGGCGTCTACAGATATCGCTGGACGTGCTCGATGATCGGACCAGGAACGCCGTGACGGACGAAGTGCACGCCCTTGCCGATCGGCTGGGGTGCGAACGACCGGAGATCGTCTTCACGGAGTACCGCCATGACGGAGGGGTCAAGCTGCGGCGCGTGGAGCGCACGTGGAGGGGGAGCGATGAGGAACTGTGAGATCGTCGGCTGGGGCACCGTGCTGCCCGAGGGCACAGTGCGATTCGGCGACGAGGTGCGCTACCGCATCGCCGACGACGTGACCCATCTGGACATGCTGGCCGGTGCGTGCGAGCGGGCGCTGGCGCGCGCCGGCGTCTCGGCCGACGAGCTCGATCTCGTTATCGGCGCCTCGGCCGCCGGCGTGCAGCCCATCCCGTGCACGGCGGCGCTGGTGCTGGAGCGCCTCACGCTCACGGGACACGCCGCCGCATTCGATGTGAACTCGACCTGCACGAGCTTCATCACAGCGCTCGACATGGCGTCGCACCTGCTCGCCGCCGGCGCGCACGAGACTGTCCTGGTGTTCTCCGGCGACGTCGGCACGCGGTTCCTCAATCCTGCACAGGCCGAAAGCTACGAGCTGTTCAGCGACGCGGCCGCTGCGGTGGTGCTGCGCCGGAGCGCCGACGCCGACCGCGGCGTGATCGCGAGCGCGCAGCGCACCTGGCCCGCCTACGCGCATGACACCGAGATCCGCGGCGGCCTGTCGCGGTCGCCTGCGCAGGACTACGCGGACGCGGATCCGGCCGACTACCTGTTCGACATGAACGGCAAGAAGGCGCTGCTGGGCATGATGCGCGTGCTTCCGGAGTTCTTCGCCGACTTCCACGCCGCGTCGGGCATCGCCCACGACGACGTCGCGCTGTGGGTGCCGCACCAGGCGTCCGCCGCTCTCGGTCCGATGCTCGACCGGCTCGGGATCCCCGTGGACCGGCGCATCGACGAGGTGTCCGCCTACGGCAACATGGTGTCGGCATCCGTCCCGTTCATGCTGGCGCGCGCCCTCGACGAGGGACGGGTCGGAGCGGGTGACACCGTGATCCTCTGCGGTACAGCCGCTGGGCTCACGGCCAACGTGCTCGCGCTGAGGCTGTGACCGCGGCGATGGCCATCGCGATCGTGTCCGCCCCGTCGAACCTGGGGCTGCGTCCACCCGAGCCCGGTGCGGTACCGGGCACGGCGAAGGCGCCGGAGGCGCTGCGCGAGGCGGGGCTGCACGCGGTGCTCCTTGCGGGCGGGGCCGTCGACGCCGGGGCGGTGCTCCCCGGGCGCTACCTCGACGACGAGGGAGTGCGACCCGCAGGCACCGTCCGCAACCAGCAGGCGGTCATCGACCACGCACGGCTCCTCGCCAGACGCCTCGTCGAGGTGCGCGCCGACGGGCGGGCGCCGCTCGTCCTCGGCGGCGACTGCAGTCTGGTGATCGCCGCCGGTCTCGCCTCCCGTGTGCTCGGCGGCGCCGGGCTCGTCCACATCGACGGGCACACCGACTTCCGGCATCCCGGCACGAGCACGGCGTACGGAGCGCTGGCCGGCGAGGACCTCGCGGTCGCCGTCGGGCGTCATCTCCCCGCGGTGAGCGACATCGACGGCCTCGGACCGTACTTCGCCGCCGCCCAGACCGCCCACATCGGCTGCCGTCGTGACGACGAGGCGCTCGACGAGGTGCGCGAGGCCATCGCCCTCGTGATCCCCGCCGACGACGTGATCCTGCACGGCGCCTCGCGGGCGGCGGCGCGGGTGGTAGCGACTCCCGGACTCGAACGGGGGTTCTGGCTCCAGATCGACGTCGACGTGCTCGATCCCGCGCACATGCCGGCCGTGGACAGCCCCGATCCCGGCGGGTTGACGCCAGACGAACTCATCGACCTGCTGCGGGTGCTCGCGCCGCGCGCCTGGGGAGCATCGGTCACGGTGTTCGATCCCGATCTCGACCCCGACGGCACTCACGCTCGCACGGTCGCCCGTGCCGTGGCGGAGGGGCTCGCCGGGCTCGGCGCGGACTCCGACGGCTGACGTCATCAGACGCCGAGGTCGTCGCTCAGACGACGGTGCGTCCGCTGATCTCGCTCCGACAGAGGCGGGCGCTCAGACGATGGTGCGTCCGATCGAGCCGATCACGCCGTCGATCTGCTGGCCGGACGCGTCGCGCCGCGCGCCGGACTCGGGCAGCGCGCGCACCGCGCCGGTCGGGTCGACGGCGAGGGCAGGCTCGGGGCCGACCCACGCGACCGTGAGCCGGTCTTCGCCCTTGAGGAAGGCATGCGCGCGCACGCCACCCGTCGCGCGGCCCTTGGCCGGGTAGTCGGCGAACGAGGAGACCTTGGCGCGCCCCGGCTCGGTGCCGGGCAGCGCGCTGTCCGCTCCGGAGATCGTCGCGACGACGGCCGCGTCGTCAGCGGCGACGGCGCCGAAGAACAGCACCGAGGCGCCGGCGCCCAGCTTGATGCCGGCCATGCCTCCCGCTGGCGCTCCCTGCGGACGGACCGATGACGCCGCGAAGTGCAGCAGCTGCGCATCGGTGGTCACGAAGACCAGCTCCATGTCGTCCGTCGCCTCTGCGGCGCCGACGACCGTGTCGCCGGGCTTGAGGCCGATCACCTCGAGCTCGGGGCGCACGGGCAGCGTCGACGGGACGATGCGCTTCACCGTGCCCTGCGCGGTGCCCATCGCGATCGGCGTCTCGCTGTCGAAGCGCACGAAGCCGAGGATGCGTTCGCCGCGGGTCGTGATGCCCAGGTAGTCGCGCAGCGGGGTGCCGGCAGCGAGCTGCACCGACGTGGACGGCACGGACGGCAGGTCGACGGGGGAGAACCGCACGACACGACCGGTGCTGGTGAGGGCGCCGATCTCGGCGCGCACCGTGGTCTCGAGCGTGGTGAGGATCGCGTCGTGCTTGCTGCGGCGGGCCGGTGCACTGAGCTCTTGGCCCTCGGTACGGTCGACGCGCACGGCGCGGCCCGTCGTGGACAGCACCAGCAGCGTCGGCGCGTCGGCGATCTGCAGATCGGCCGCGCCCTTGGCGGCGCGGGGCTTCGGCGGTGCCGCGTTCATGAGCAGCGTGCGACGGGGCGTGCCGTAGGCGTCGGCCGCCGCATCGAGCTCCTTCGCGACGACGGCGCGCAGCAGTGCGTCGCTGCCGAGCAGCTCCTGCAGGGCGGCGATCTCGGCGCGCAGCGCGTCGCGCTCGGACTCCAGCTCGATGCGGGAGAACTTGGTGAGCCGCCGCAGGCGGAGCTCGAGGATGTACTCGGCCTGGATCTCGCTGAGGTCGAACACCGAGCGCAGCCGGGTGCGCGCCTGCTCGGAGTCATCGGACGATCGGATGACCTGGATGACCTCGTCGATGTCGAGGATCGCGATGAGCAGTCCCTCGACGAGGTGCAGGCGCTCCTCGCGGCGCGCGAGACGGTAGCGGCTGCGCCTGGTGATGACCTCCAGGCGGTGCGCCACGTAGACGCTCAGCATCTCCTTGAGCCCGAGGGTGCGCGGCTGACCGCCGACGAGGGCGACGTTGTTGATGCTGAACGAGTCCTCGAGCGGGGTCAGGCGGTACAGCTGCTCCAGCACGGCGTTCGGGTCGAAGCCCGTCTTGATGCCGATCGACACCCGCAGGCCGTGGTTGCGGTCGGTGAGGTCGGTGACGTCGCTGATGCCCTGCAGCTTCTTGCCCTGCACGGCGTCGCGGATCTTCTCGATCAGCCGCTCGGGACCGACCATGTAGGGCAGTTCGGAGACGATGATGCCGGTGCGGCGCGGGCCGATGGACTCGATCGACACCTTGCCGCGGACCTTGAGCGCGCCGCGTCCAGAGGTGTACGCGTCCTTCACGCCGTCGAGGCCCATGAGGATGCCGCCGGAGGGGAAGTCCGGACCGGGCACGAACTCCATCAGCTCCTCGGTCGTCGCGTCCGGGTTCTCGAGCAGGTGGGTGGCCGCGGCGACGACCTCGATGAGGTTGTGCGGGGCCATGTTCGTCGCCATGCCGACCGCGATGCCGCTCGCGCCGTTGACGAGGAGGTTCGGGAACGCCGCGGGGAGCACGGCGGGCTGCTGGAACTGGCCGTCGTAGTTCGGGATGAAGTCGACGACGTCCTCGTCGAGGTTCTCGGTGAGCGCCAGCGCGGGGGAGGCGAGACGCGCCTCGGTGTATCGGGAGGCGGCGGGGCCGTCGTCGAGGGAACCGAAGTTGCCGTGGCCGTCGACGAGCGGCACGCGCAGCGCGAAGTCCTGGGCGAGACGCACCAGGGCGTCGTAGATGGCGGAGTCGCCGTGCGGGTGCAGCTTTCCCATCACCTCGCCGACGACGCGCGCGCTCTTGACGTGGCCGCGATCGGGGCGCAGGCCCATCTCGGCCATCTGGAACAGGATGCGGCGCTGCACGGGCTTGAGGCCGTCGCGCGCGTCGGGCAGAGCACGCGAGTAGATCACCGAGTAGGCGTACTCGAGGAACGATCCCTGCATCTCGCTCTCGAGGTCGATGTCCTGGATGCGTTCAGGGGCGAGCTCGGGCGGCGGGGTCTTCGGCATGGAGTTCCTGAGGGCAGACGGGAGCCTGTGTCAGACTGGCTCGGATGTCCCTCATGCTACCGTCCGAGTCGTCGGCAGCCCGGAGCGTCGTCGGGGTGGCGGACGACATGTTCGCGGCGCTGCGCGGCGAGTCCGCCGTGCTGCCGCGCGCCGATTCCGTCGTCCTCGTGCTCATCGACGGGCTCGGCGCCATCACGCTGCGCGGCCACGCGGGACACGCCCGCACGCTCACGGCTGGCATGGCGAAGAAGGACGTCGCATACTCGGTGTTCCCCTCGACGACCGCGGCGGCGCTCACCAGCATCCTCACCGGTGTCTGGCCGGGCGATCACGGCCTCGTCGGCTACCGGGTGCTCGACCGCTCCCGCGACGTGCTCGTCAACCAGCTGTCGGGCTGGGAGAGCGACGGACTCGACCCCGCCGTCTGGCAGTCGGCGCCGACTGTGTTCGAGCGTGCGTCCGCAGAGGGCCGGCCGTCGTTCTCGGTCGGCGTCGCCGCCTACGCGGGCAGCGGCTTCAGCAGGGCCACTCTGAGGGGCTCCGAGTTCGTCTCCGCCGGCACCCCCGCCGAGCGCGTCGAGGCTGCGTACGCGCTCGCTGAGCGGCATCCGGGCTCCTTCGTCTACTGCTACATCCCCGAGGTCGACAAGGCGGGGCACAAGCACGGCATCGCCTCGCACCAGTGGGTGTCGGCCCTCGAAGACGTCGACGCCGCGCTGGCGCGGCGCGTCCCGCCCGGCGTCGGCGTGATCGTCACCTCGGATCACGGCATGGTCGACGTGCCCGCATCGCGACAGGTGCTGCTCGACGAGACCCACCTCGACGCGGTGCGACACGTGGGAGGCGAGCCGCGGATGCTGCACGCGTACCTCGAACCGGATGCGGACGCCGACGCGGTGCTGGCCAGGTGGCGTGCCGACTTCGAAGGCCTGGCCGACATCGGGACACGGGCCGAGGGCATCGCCGCCGGTCTGTTCGGTCCGCGGGTCTCGGAAGCGGCGGCCTCGCGGATCGGCGATCTGCTCGTCGTCGCGCGGGGAGTAGGCGCGGTCTACGACGGTACCGCGGCCGACCAGCGCAGCAGAGGCATGGTAGGCCAGCACGGCGGGCTCACGCCGGAGGAGCGTCAGGTGCCGCTGCTGAGGTTCGGCGCCTTCGCGCGCTGAGCGCGGCGCGCGGGGTCACTCGTCGGTGCGCGCCCCGAACACGATCTCGTCCCACGACGGCATCGCGTTGCGGCGGCGGCGACGGTTGCCGCTTTCACCGGACGGCTCCTGCGTGCGCGGCGGCTCCGGCTCCTCGGCCGGCTCCTCCTGAGCCGACTCGAACGCGTCGAAGAGGGCGATGGGAGAGGAGTCGTCCTGCTCGTCCTCGTGGTCGATCAGCGGCGCGCTCTCGCGCTGACCGCGACGGCGCCGCAGCGCCTCCAACAGGTCTGCGGTCTCCGGGCTCGTGGTCTGCGCCTCCGGTGCACGCTTGATGGCGGCATCCTGCACGGCCGGGGCCGACCGCTCAGGGGCGCTCGGCTCTTCGACGTCGGCCTCGGGGGCGGGGAGCAGGCGGGGGCCGAAGGCTCCGGAGTCGAAGCGGCTCTCGTCCTTGTACGGCGACGACGGGCGGTCGGCCTCGACGGCGCGGAGGCGCGGGATGAGCCCCTCCGGCAGGGAACCCTGGCGGGAGAGCTGGGTGGCGTCGGCGTTGAGGGGTGCCAGCGAGCTGCGGCGAGGGTCGAAGCTCCAGCGGGCGTCGTGATCGACCTCGTTCGATGTGAACTCGAGCTTCACGATCCAGCCGCTCTCGTCCTTCCAGCTCGCCCAGCGCTCGGACGACGCCTGTACCTCGGCCAGCTTGGCGCGCACGGCGGTGCCGAACGTCGGCTGCGCGTCGGGCTCGACCTCGCTGCCGATCAACACGGGGACGGCGAGGGCCTGTCCGATGATGTGCTCGCGCTCTGCGAGCACCGGCCCCTCGAAGCGGATGACGTCGTCGACGGAGATGCCGAGGAGCTCGGCGACCTCCGGCGCGGTCAGTCCGGCGCGGATCTGCGCCTGGATGTCGCGCGGGCTCGCGGCGAGCTTCTGCACGACGGGTTCGCTCTGGCGCGTCGCTCGGCGGATCTCGCGATGCAGCACGTCGTCGATGGGCAGCGCGAACCGCTCGCCCGACTCGGTCGCGAGTACGAGCACTCCTGCTTCTGTGCCGACGATGGTGACGTTTTCCATGCGAATGCCCCTCTGATGGGTGTGCCTTCATGGTGTCACGCGACATCCTCCGCATCCGGGAATACCCTGGGCGTGCCGTGAGTTTGCTCGGATGCAACCGCAGGCATTTGCGAAATCGCTCGCGGTCATGCAAACTATGCCCGCCGATTACCCGACGGCGCACCACCCACTCGCACCATGAAAGTGGAGATCTACCGCATGGCAACCGATTACGACGCCCCCCGCAAGAGCGAAGACGACTCCGAGTCGATCGAAGCCCTCAAGGAGCGTGTGCCGGACAAGCTGTCCGGCTCGACCGGGGACGAGGACTCGGACAACCCGTCCAGCTTCGACCTCCCGGGTGCCGATCTCTCCGACCTCGAACTCGACGTCGTCGTGCTGCCCGCGCAGCAGGACGAGTTCACCTGCATGAGCTGCTTCCTCGTGAAGCACCGCTCGCAGCTCGACCACGAGGATGCATCCGGCCCCATCTGCAAGGAGTGCGCCGCCTGAGCGCACCATCGCAGCACTTCGCGCGCCCCCGACCATCGGTCTGGGGCGCGTCGTCGTCTGTGCGGCCTTCCGCCCCGCAGAGGGGCCGGGACAGGGCCTATGCGGCGTCGCGCGCGGCGCGGATGGCGGCGGCGAGACGGTCGGGTGTCCGCGAGGAGATCGTCCACGCGTCGACCGGGTCGTCGGGGTCGGTGTTCGGCACGACCACGATGCCGTCGATGCCGCCACGGATCAGGTGCCACCCGAGAGCAGGGAGCCCTGGCCCCCGCGCGTGACGGGCGTCGTCGCCGGTCAGAGCGATGGGGTCGCCGAGGAATCGGGCGTCGATGTGCGCGCGTCCTGCGCGCAGTACCGCGCCGGTGACGGACACCACGGGGGTGGCGGCGATGAAGCCGATCACGAGCAGCGCCGACACGGCGGCACCGGCCACGAGGGCGACCGTCGAGCCGACCGGCACGAAGATCAGCGACACCATGGGGCCGGCGAGCGCGACGGTCACCAGCAGCCACAGGCTGGGGGAGAGGCGCTCGCGATAGCGCGGGCGTGTCTCGGGAGCGGGGTTCTGCATTAGCCTCTTGGGGTGAGTGATTGCGTCGATGTCCCCATTATCGCCCCTGTGCTGAACGGCGATGCCGTCGTGCCGGGCTACGCGCACCCCGGAGACGCCGGCGCCGACCTCGTCGCCGCCGAGTCCTTACGGCTGGAGCCGGGCGAACGCGCGCTCGTCGCGACCGGCGTGCGCATCGCACTCCCCGAGGGGTATGCCGCGTTCGTGGTGCCGCGCAGCGGACTGGCGGCGAAGCACGGCATCTCCATCGTGAACTCGCCCGGTACCGTCGACGCCGGATACCGGGGCGAGATCAAGGTGAGCCTGATCAACACCGACACCCGCAGCGCGTACGATGTCGCCGTCGGCGATCGCATCGCCCAGCTGATCATCATGCCCGTGACCCGTGCCACGTTCATCCCCGTGGATGAGCTTCCCGACAGCGTGCGCGGCGACGGCGGATTCGGCTCAACCGGCTACCAGGCAGGGAACAACCAATGACTGACAACAACGAGACCCCCGCGAAGTCCGCTCCCGAGAACCGGGCCACCGACGGCCCGCTCGACGACTCCGAGGCGAACCCGGTCCGCCCGTACATCGACCTCGGCGGCATCAAGATCCTGCCCCGCGAGGGCCTGAACCTGCGCCTCGAGGTCGAGGAGCAGTCCAAGCGCATCGTGGCGGTAGGCCTCGACTACGCCGACTCCTCGCTGCAGGTGCAGCCGTTCGCGGCCCCGCGTTCCGGGGGCCTGTGGGACGAGACCCGCGTGCAGCTGCGCGACCAGATCCGCGCCCAGGGCGGCCGTGTCGAGGAGCGCGAGGGCTCGCTGGGCAAGGAGCTCCTCGCCGAGGTGCCGGCGCCGGCGAGCGAGGGCTCGGAACTGCGTCTGGCGCGCTTCATCGGCATCGACGGCCCGCGCTGGTTCCTCCGCGGGGTGATCGGCGGTGCCGCGACCTCCGACCTGGAGGCGGCGGACCGGATCGAAGACCTCTTCCGCTCCATCGTCGTCGTCCGCGGAGGTGCGCCGATGCCGCCGCGCGATCTCATCCCGCTGAAGATGCCGGCGACGCCGGGCTCCGCGTGAGCACGGGCGAGCCCGACGGCGAGCGCGAGCAGAGCGCCTCGGAGATCTTCGGTGCGGCTCTCGGCGGCGCGGCGCGGCGCGCGGGGCTGGATCCGGACAGCGATCAGTCCACAGGGGGGATCGTCTGGCAGGTCATCGGGGGCTGGCGCGGCATCGTCGAGTCGGTCCTTCCCCTTCTCGCCTTCATCATCACCTTCACGGTCAGCAAGGACCTCGTCCTCGCCCTGATCCTCTCGGTCGGATCCGCGGCGGTGTTCACCCTGGTGCGCCTGCTGACGAAGTCCCCGCCGGTGGCGGCGCTGTCCGGTCTGGTCGCCGCGGTGATCGCCGCGGGGCTCCCGCTCTTCACGGGACGCGCCGAGGACCAGTTCGTCGTCGGCTTCATCACCAACATCGCCTACGGCGCGGCCTTCCTGGTGTCCGCGATCGTGCGCTGGCCGCTGATCGGCGTGGTCGTCGGATTCCTCACAGGGGAGGGCCTCGCCTGGCGCACCGACCGCCGCAAGAGGCGGGTCTTCTTCTGGTTGTCCGTGGCGTGGGCGTTGCTGTTCCTCGCGCGACTGGGCGTGCAGCTGCCGTTCTACTTCGCCGGAGACGTCGCGACACTGGGCACCGTGAAGATCATCATGGGCATCCCGTTCTTCGCGGTGCTGCTGGCCACCACCTGGATCGTCGTGCGGCGCCTGTATCCCCGCGAGTCGAGTGGTGGCACGACGCCGGAGGCGTGATAGATTTATCTTGACATCAAGATAAATTGCAGGCTTTCGTCCGAGGCCCGCAGGGCGCAGACTGGTTAGGTCCGCCTTGCTAGCCGGAGGATGCCGGAGGCGAGCAAGATGGAGGCGCCTGTCGCTCCCATCCGAATAGAAGGAGACGGATTCGTGTCCACGGTGAACAGCTTCGGTGCCCAGAGCACCCTGACGGTCGGCAGCACCGACTACGAGATCTTCCGCATCGACACGGTGCCCGGTTTCGACAAGCTCCCGTTCAGCCTCAAGGTCCTCCTCGAGAACCTGCTGCGCACCGAGGACGGCGCGAACGTCACGAAGGCGCAGATCGAGGCTCTCGGCTCGTGGGATGCCGCGGCCGAGCCGAACACCGAGATCCAGTTCACGCCGGCCCGCGTCGTCATGCAGGACTTCACCGGTGTGCCCTGCATCGTCGACCTCGCCACCATGCGCGAGGCCGTGACGGCCCTCGGCGGTGACCCGAAGCGCGTCAACCCGCTGGCGCCCGCCGAGATGGTCATCGACCACTCCGTGCAGATCGACGCGTTCGGCAACGCCGGCGCGCTCGAGCGGAACATGGAGATCGAGTACCAGCGCAATGGGGAGCGTTACCAGTTCCTCCGCTGGGGCCAGACCGCCTTCGACGACTTCAAGGTCGTCCCGCCGGGAACCGGCATCGTGCACCAGGTCAACATCGAGTACCTGGCCCGCACCATCATGACCCGTGAGGTGGACGGCAAGCTGCGCGCTTACCCGGACACCTGTGTGGGAACCGACTCCCACACCACCATGGTCAACGGCCTGGGTGTGCTCGGCTGGGGCGTCGGCGGCATCGAGGCCGAAGCGGCGATGCTCGGCCAGCCCGTCTCCATGCTCATCCCGCGCGTCGTGGGCTTCAAGCTCTCCGGCTCCATCCCGGCCGGCGCCACCGCCACCGACGTGGTGCTGACCATCACCGAGATGC
>JAGIAK010000075.1 GCA_017744855.1 Microbacterium sp. | reverse complement strand
ACGTAGTCCTTGCCCTCGAGGCGGGCCTTGCCCTTGGCACGAGCCTCCACGACCGAACCGGTCTCGACGAGGTCGGCGAACGAGACGATCTCTGCCTTGATGAAGCCCTTCTCGAAGTCGGTGTGGATCACGCCGGCAGCCTGCGGGGCCTTCCAGCCCTTGCCGATGGTCCACGCGCGAGCCTCCTTGGGACCCGCCGTCAGGTAGGTCTGCAGGCCGAGGGTGTCGAAGCCGATGCGGGCGAGCTGGTCGAGGCCCGACTCGTCCTGGCCGGTCGAGGCGAGAAGCTCGGCGGCGTCCTCGGGGTCGAGGTCCTTGAGCTCCGACTCGATCTTCGCATCGAGGAAGATGGCCTTCGCCGGCGCGACGAGGGCGGCGAGCTCCTCCTTGCGCGCAGCATCCGTGAGCACCGCCTCGTCGACGTTGAACACGAAGATGACGGGCTTGGAGGTGAGCAGACCGAGTTCGCGGATGGGCGCGAGGTCGAGACCGGAGACCGACAGCAGCACGCCGCGCTCCAGGGCATCCTTCGCCGCCTGCGCGGTCTCGAGGACGACGGGCTCGATCTTCTTGCCGCGCACCTCCTTCTCGTAGCGGGAGATGGCCCGCTCGAGCGTCTCGAGGTCGGCGAGCATGAGCTCGGCGTTGATGGTCTCCATGTCGGATGCCGGGTTCACAGCGCCGTCGACGTGCACCACGTCGTCGTCGGCGAAGCCGCGCACGACCTGCGCGATGGCATCCGCCTCGCGGATGTTCGCGAGGAACTTGTTGCCGAGGCCCTCGCCCTCGCTCGCACCGCGCACGATGCCGGCGATATCGACGAACGACACCGCGGCGGGCAGGATGCGCTCGCTGCCGAAGATCTCGGCGAGCTTCTCCAGCCGCGGATCGGGCAGGTTCACGACGCCGACGTTCGGCTCGATCGTCGCGAACGGGTAGTTCGCCGCGAGCACGTCGTTCTTGGTCAGTGCGTTGAAGAGGGTGGACTTGCCGACGTTGGGCAGGCCGACGATTCCGATAGTGAGAGCCACGGGAGTCGAGTCTACCGGGGACGCTACTCCAGCCGTTCCCAGTGCCCCTCGGAGATCACGTCGACATCCGAGCCCACGACGCGGATCGCTGTCTGATCGTCGATGGCGTAGGCCGGACCGTCGATCCCCTCCGCCCATTTCCTGGCGTGAGCCATCGAGTTCTCGGGGAAGGACGGATGGTCGAGGTGCGGGAAGATTGAGAAGTCCACGATGCCGAGCGTGCGGTCGCCCGTCTCGGATCCATCCCAGGAGACGAAGTCAGGGCCGATCCGCGGAGTCATCACCATGCTCCCCGCGCTCACCCCGACCCACACCGTCCCGGCGAGACGCGGGAACACGTCGAGCAGACCGGACGCGCGGACCCAGTGCGCGAGATACGTCGCATCGCCGCCATCGACGAGCAGCACGTCCGTGTCCTCCACCCAGGGCACCCACCTCTCCCCCGACATCGACGGCAGCGCGGTCAGCTCGAGCAGGCCGACCGATCTCCAGCCGAGCGCCGTCATGGAGTGCGGACCGGCGACGAAGCGCCATCCGATCTCCGGCGTACACATCGGATGCCCGTACTCGGCCGTCGGGATGCACAACGCCGTCGACTCCTCGATCGGCTTGCCGAGCATCTCGACCAGGGCCTGGCGGATGCTCGGGTTCGTGACCCCGCCGGAGGTGAGCAGCAGCTTCATGGTCGGTGTCGCCTCACCCACGCACCGCGCGGAACGCCCTGGTCACGTACGGGAGGTCGATGGTGTCGTCACCGTGGATGCCGAGCTCGTCGAACAGCTCGTCCATCGCGCGGCGGATGCGCGCCTTCTCGTCGTCGGATGCCGTGATGATGTAGCTCCGCGATGACGCCATGCTGTGCAGCTGGTCGCGGGTGATCGGCCGCGACCACTCCCAGGATTCCTCCTCCAGCAGACCGAACGGTTCGGCGACCGTCGGGCCACCCTCGGCGAGCATGACCTCGGCATTGCTGCCGTGCATGATCTCCGTGAGCCGGCGCACCCAGTCCACCCTGTCGTCACGGATGTTCCAGATCAGCCCGAGCACTCCGCCGGGGCGGAGCGCCCTCCCGATCTCGATCGAACCGGCGACCGGGTCGACCCAGTGCCAGGCCTGCCCCAGCACGACCGCGTCGAGGCTCGCATCGGGCAGCGGCAGTGACTCGGCCGTGCCGACGAACGTCGGGACGCCAGGCACCGCACCCCGCAGGGTGGCGAGCATGTCCGGGTCGGGGTCGATCGCCACGATCTCGGCATCCGGCGCCTTGACGAGCACGCGCGTGAGCTTGCCCGTGCCCGCGCCGACGTCGGCGATCCGGCGGGTTCCCTCCGGCATCGGCTCCAGCATCCACGCCACCGCCTCGAACGGGTACTCCGGCCGGCCGATCTCGTAGGCGTCGGCCTGCGCGCCGAACGACGTCGCCATCTCGTCAGTCATGTCGCCAGCCTACGGCGAGCCTGCCGGATGCTCACCTGCCTGCGGGAGAGAGTGGACACGTGCCACTGGACTTCACCGCAATCGACTTCGAGACGGCGAACTCCAGCCCCGCCTCCGCCTGCTCCGTCGGACTCGTCCGCGTGCGCGGAGGCCGGGTCGTCGCCACCGCGGGCTGGCTCATCCAGCCTCCCGCCGGTCACGACGAGTTCCAGGAGTGGAACATCCGCATCCACGGGATCCACCCCGAGGATGTCCGCTCCGCCGCCACCTGGACCGAGCAGTTCGATCGCCTGTGCGCGTTCGCGGGCGCCGACGTGCTCGTGGCCCACAACGCGGGCTTCGATCTGAACGTGCTGCGCCGCGCCTCCGAGGCGACGGGCGACGTGTGCCCGCCCTACCGCTCGCTGTGCAGCCTCCAGGTGGCCCGCAAGACCTACGACCTCGACTCGTACAAGCTGCCCAGCGCCGCGGCGGCCGCCGGGTTCGCGGAGTTCTCCCACCACGACGCTCTCGCCGATGCCCGCGCGTGCGCGCAGATCGTGATCGACGCCGCCGATCGTGCAGGCGCCGCCGACGTCTTCGCCCTCGCCGGAGCCCTCGGGCTACGGGTCACGGAGCCGGTGGTTTCCGTCCCGGAGCGCGCCGTCGCCTGAGCCGGCCTCCTCCTCCCCCTCGCGCTCATGCGCGTTGCGCACGACCGAATGTCGGAGGCCAGGAGCACGATGAATCCATGGAAGCTCTGACCGTGGTCCTCGTGCTGATCGCCCTCGCGGCGGGCGCCGCCGTGGGATGGTTCCTGCGCTCATCACGGGGCGCCGCCGACCTCGCTCGCGCCGAGGCCGAGCTCGCCGCCGCGCGAGACGACAGAGACCGCCAGTACGACCTCTACCGCGATGCCGTCGAGCACTCCCGCGAGGAGCAGCGTGCGGAGGCACTGCGGGTGCAACAGCAGAACGCCGTGCTCCAGGCTCTCGCGCCGGTGCGCGAGAGCCTGCATCAGATGCAGCACAAGGTGACAGCGCTCGAGCAGGAGCGCCACGCCCAGTTCGGGTCGCTCGCCGAGCAGCTCCGGCGCGCTCAGGAGTCCGACGAGGCGCTTCGTGCGACCACCGCCTCGCTGGCGGGGGCGCTGCGCTCGACGGCGACGCGGGGCGTCTGGGGCGAGACGCAGCTGCGCCGCGTAGTCGAGGCGGCGGGGCTCACACGTCACGTCGACTTCGACCTGCAGTCGACCATCTCGTCCGACCGAGGCCAGGGTCGCCCCGACATGGTCATCCGTCTCGCCGGCGGCGCGTCGATCGCCGTCGATGCCAAGGTGCCACTCGATGCCTATCTCGAAGCGTCCGCCCTTCCCGTGGGCGACACGCACGAGGCACAGCGTCGCTCGCACATGCAGAAGCATGTGCGAGCGGTGCGCGCGCACATCGACACTCTCGCCAAGAAGGCCTACTGGTCGGGCCTCGAGTCGAGCCCCGAGTTCGTCATCTGCTTCCTGCCCAGCGAGTCGCTGCTCGCCGCCGCCATCGACGAAGACCCGACCCTGCTCGACTACGCGTTCGGCAAGCGGGTGGCACTCGCCTCCCCCGTCAACCTCTGGGCTGTGCTGAAGACCGTCGCCTACACGTGGACGCAGCAGGAGGTCTCGACCGAGGCTCAGGCACTGCTCACCCTGGGCACGCAGCTGTACGACCGCCTCGGCGTGCTCGCCGGCCACGCCGACGATCTGCGCCGCGCCCTCGAACGCACGGTCGACAGCTACAACCGCTTCGCAGGATCGCTCGAGAGCCGGGTGCTCGTCACAGCCCGCCAGTTCCCCGGAATCGATGCGTCGTCGCTGGCGACGAGTCCCCAGGTCATCACAGGAACGTCCCGGAGGTTCACCGCCCCGGAGCTGACGGGAGAAACCGACGACGAGACACCGCACCCACAACACACGGCGGCTACGGAAGACGCGGATGCTGACCGATCCGAACCGGTGCGCGCGGAGCTCGGCGACGTGCGACGACGCCTCGACTAGCTGCCGGGCCTGAGCAGAAGCTCCTTGGTCACTCCGACAGGCGATTCCGGGGACTCCGCTCAAGCGAAGCCGGGGACCCTCACGCGATGCCGGGGACTCCGCTGAGGAGCAGGATGACAAGGCCGCTGGTCACCACGAAGGCGCCGATCATCCACCAGGCGCTCAGCTCGTGGCCCTCATCGCGACGGACGCGGAAGAGCACGTCGGCCCGTCGGGCCGGATCCACGATGGCGGGCGCCGCGGATGCCGAGGCTGGTGCGTGCGCGGCGGGCGCCGCATCGGCCATCTCGTCCACGTTCACGCGCAGGATGCGACCCGTGCTGGTGGTGACGATCTTCGTCGGCGCGGCCTTGGAGCCACCCGTGTGCTGCGTTGCCATCTGTTCGCCCTCCTGTGCCCGCGGTGCCTGGCGGCTCCGTCGACGGCGACAAACCCAGTGACAATTGTGACACGAGTGCACACGCTCACCGGGACGCGCCGCTCCGCGCCGACGTACCGGCTCGGTAACGATGGCCCCGCAGCGCCTCAGAGCACGGGGCCCGCTCAGCGTCTCGGAGCACGATGATCCCCGAAGCGTCTCAGAACAGGATGGCCGCAAAGACGACCCCGAGGACGTCTCAGAACAAGACGAAAGCGCGAGCGATCAGAGCCACTTCGAGACGAGGTGCTCCGACGCGATCCTGCGCAGCGTTCCCGAGGCGCCGCGCAACACGACGCTCTCCGTGTAGATGTAGCCGGCCTCGCGGCGCACGCCTGCGACGAGCTGACCGTCGGTGACGCCGGTGGCGACGAAGATCGTGTTGTCGCCCTTGACCAGGTCGTCGGCCTCGTAGATCTTGTCCATGTCGAGCCCGGCATCGATGCCGCGCTGGCGCTCGTCGTCGTCGCGCGGCCAGAGCCGACCCTGGATGTGACCGCCGAGCGCCTTGATCGCGCAGGCCGTGACGATGCCCTCGGGGCTGCCGCCGACGCCGACGCACATATCGGTGCGCGCGCCGTGGCGCGCGGCGTTAATGCCGCCGGCGACGTCGCCGTCGCTCATCAGGCGGGTGCCGGCACCCGCGTCGCGGATCTCCTGGATGAGCTGCTCGTGGCGGGGGCGGTTCAGCACCGAGACGACGATCTCGTCGACCGGCTTGCCCAGCGCGCCGGCGAGGCGGCGGATGTTCTCGCCGATGGGGAGACGGATGTCCACGACGCCGACACCCGCGGGGCCCGTGACGAGCTTGTCCATGTAGAACACGCTCGACGCGTCGAGCATGGTGCCGCGGTCGGAGACGGCGATCACCGAGAGGGCGTTCTGCCGACCGGCGGCGGTGAGGGAGGTGCCGTCGATCGGGTCGACGGCGATGTCGCAGAGCGGACCGGTGCCGGTGCCCACCACCTCGCCGTTGAACAGCATCGGGGCGTTGTCCTTCTCACCCTCGCCGATCACCACGCGCCCCTGGAACGCGACCGTGCCGAGGAACGCGCGCATCGCGTCCACGGCGGCGCCGTCGGCCGCCTCCTTCGCGCCACGGCCGATGAACGGCACGGCGCGGATCGCCGCGGCCTCGGTCGCGCGCACCAGCTCCATCGCGAGGTTGCGGTCGGGACGAAGAGGGCTCAGATCGGCTGTCAGACTCACCATGCGGCAAGAGTATCCAGAAACCCGCATCAGAACGCCCGCTTTCGTCGAGATTTCAACGAAGGAATCGCGATTCTTAACGGCACGTTAGAGACCTCTGCTCCGGAGCGTCACGCCGGCGGCATCCGGCACCCGGCCCCGATAGAGTGACTGCTGTCCCGGCTTCACCTACCGCAGGAGTTCTCATGCCCGTCGCCACCCCGGATCAGTACGCCGACATGCTCGACCGCGCGAAGGCCGGCGGCTTCGCGTACCCGGCATTCAACGTCTCCAGCTCGCAGACGATCAACTCCGTCCTGCAGGGCCTGACCGAGGCCGGCTCCGACGGCATCATCCAGGTCACCACCGGCGGCGCCGACTACTTCGCCGGCCACACTGTGAAGGCCCGTGCCACCGGTGCCCTCGCCTTCGCCCGCTACGCGACCGAGGTCGCCAAGAACTACCCCGTCACCGTGGCCCTGCACACCGATCACTGCCCGAAGGACGCCCTCGCCGGCTTCGTCGAGCCGCTGATCGCCGCCTCTGAGGAAGAGGTCAAGGCCGGCCGCAACCCGATCTTCCAGTCGCACATGTGGGACGGCTCGGCTGTGCCGCTCGCGGAGAACATCGAGATCGCCAAGGATCTCCTCCCCCGCATGAAGAGCATCAACGCCATCCTCGAGGTCGAGATCGGCGTCGTCGGCGGCGAGGAGGACGGCGTGCAGCACGAGGGCTCGAACGAGGCCCTCTACACGACGTTCGCGGACGTCGACCAGGCCGTGCAGGCGCTGGGCCTCGGCGAGCAGGGCCGCTATATCGCCGCCCTCACCTTCGGCAACGTCCACGGCGTGTACAAGCCGGGCGGCGTGAAGCTGCGCCCCGAGCTCCTGGGCGAGATCCAGGCCGAGGTCGCCGCCAAGTACGGCACCGGCCCCAAGCCGCTCGACCTCGTCTTCCACGGCGGCTCCGGCTCGACCGACGAGGAGATCGCCCTCGCGGTCGCCAACGGCGTCATCAAGATGAACATCGACACTGACACGCAGTACGCGTACACGCGTGCGATCGCCGACTACATGTTCAAGAACTACGACGGCGTGCTCAAGGTCGACGGCGAGGTCGGCAACAAGAAGCAGTACGACCCGCGCGCATGGGGCAAGATCGCGGAGACCGCGATGGCCGCCCGCGTCGTCGAGTCGACCCGCCAGCTCGGCTCCTACGGCCAGTCGAAGAGCTGACACCGTTCGATGAAGAGGGCCCCGGTCGAGACGACCGGGGCCCTTTCTCGTCGGCGGATGACACGCGCGACGGAGCGACGAGGATCGCCCGGCCGGGCGGTGGACGATAGCCGATCGGATGATGTGCCCTCCGCCGCCCCGTTCCTAACGTGGAACACATGAACATCACCTCCTTCCTCTCCCGCCGCACCGCCCTCGTCGCTGCCACCGTCGTGCTGGCCGCTGCCGCCGTCGTCCCGACCACAGCCGCCGCTGCCGCGCCGGCATCCGTCTCCGCGTCGAAGGTCGCGCTGACCCCGTCGGACGTACTCGCCTCGACGCCGTGGAAGACCACGAGCGCCCGCGACCAGGATGGCAACCGAGTCGCCCTCGACAACCCCGCCGTGTCGAACTTCGTCGGCTGGGCCTACTTCAAGGCAGGCGGCACCTTCACGATGTACAACCTCGACGACAGCCCGAAGATGCACGGCGACTGGACCGTCGCCGCCGACGGTTCGAGCCGCTGGATCGCCGCGAAGAACGACGCGGGCCAGGTGCTCTTCACGCGCGTCGTTCCGATCACCCAGCTCGATAAGAACGTCTTCACGTACCGCATCTACCCGAACGCCGCGGACACGAGCGTCTACTACGACATCGTGCACACCAAGACCAACCACGTCGAGCCCGGCACCGGCGGCCGGGGACCGGGCGCCAACGGCAACCACGGTGGCAACGGCAACGGCGGCTACCACTTCAACAACGGCAACGCCCGCTGAGCCGCAGCGCACGACGTCAGAGGGCGGCTCCCCGCCGGGAGCCGCCCTCTGACGTCGTGCGGGGCTCAGGGCCCGCGGTAGATGTCCAGGATGCTGGGCGCGCCCTCGGGGCGGTGGATGACGACGATCTCGTCTCCGGCCTGGACACGCCCCTTGGTGACCACCCGCAGGTACGGACCGAGGCGCCGAGAATCCGAGAATCGCTTCACCCATCCGCGCTCGGCATCGCCGCCCACCCGGCGGGCGAAGGTCTGGCACGGCGTACGCGGCATCGTGACCTCGACCACGACCGTGTCCCCGATCCGCCACTGCTCGCCGATCAGCGCGGCGTTCACGTCGATCCCCTCGACCCGCAGGTTCTCGCCGAACCAGCCGGGCGGGGTGTCGCGTCCGAGCTCTGCAGCCCAGTGGGCGGCATCCTCCTCGGAGTATGCGTACAGCGCCTTGTCGAGACCGCCGTGGTGCTTGCGGTCGGCCTGCACGTCGGCGTAGACGCCGTAGGGGCCGATCTTGACGGAACCCTCGACGGGTCTCTTGTCGATCGCGGTGATTCCGACCGTTCCCGAGTCGGGCAGCAGCTGGTGCACGGCGCACACCGCGACGAGGCGGCTCACCGGCCGGCTCCACCGAGATAGCCGGCGAACGCGGGATCGCCCATCATGGGGATCGCGATGAGACCGGAGACGACGAGCGACGTCACGACGGCGCCGACGACCGGCACCCACCACGTGAGCTTGCCGGTACGCAGTCGGCGCAGTGCGAGCACAGCGGTCACGCACCAGCCGACGGCGAGCACGATCGCCGCGACCGTGCCCCACAGCTTGCCCTGCGCGAAGTTCGTGAACGTTCCGTCGATGCCGAGGATCTTCATCGCCTGATCCATCACGGGAGCGATGTCGAGGTAGCTCATGCCGGTGATGACGACGTTCACGAGCCCGTACGCGAGCAGGGCGATGGTGACGAGGCGGTCGGCCGGACGGGGCCGGGCGGGCGCCGCGACCGCGGGCGTCGCGGGGCTCTCCGGGACCGGCTCGGGAACGACCTCCGCGATCGGCGGCAGCCCTGCGGCCTGACGCTGCTCCTCGGGAGTCGCGAGTTCACCGTACTGGGGCCGCTGATCCGTCATCCCGCCATGCTATCCGCCGCATCTCTGCGCGGTTCACAGCCGGCGGACGCGAGGTCGCCCGAACATGATGGCGGCCCCGGAGAATTGGGGACTCCTCGGGGCCGCGGACTCGGAGCGCTGGGGACGCTCGTCGTCCAAGGTGGGCGCAGGACGCTGGGGACGTTCTGCAAACCCGTAGCGTCTGTTGCACTGACGGCTACTGGTTCGATCATAGGAAAGCGCATGCCATTGCGCTAGATGCAGATTGTTCAGATAGTGAACTGACGCTGTCGGGACTATCAGAGCGGCGGCTGTCCGAGGCCCGAGGCCCCCAGCTGCAGGGCCAGCCGGTCGGCTGCGGCCCGCAACTGGCGCGCGATCTCCTCGTGGGGCGCGACCCGATGCCCGGTGGGTATCGAGACGGCGAGCGACGCCGTGAGACCGGGAGCGATCACCGGGACGGCGATGCAGGTGTGCCCGATCGCATACTCCTCGCGGTCGACGGTCCACTCTGCGCCGTGCTCGAGCTGGTTCAGCAGCACCCGCCTGTCGCTGATCGTGTGCGGGGTGAGTTCCCCGAGCGGATGCCGCGACAGGTAATCGAGCCGGTCTTCACGCGGGAGGTCGGCGAGGATCCTCTTGCCCAGCGCCGTGGCGTGGGCGCTGTCCTGCAACCCGACCCACAGTTCGACGCGGGGGCTGCGGCGACCGTCCACGATGTCGATGAGGTGCACCTCGCCGTCGGAGAAGCGGGACAGGTAGGCCGTGACCCCCGTCGCCTCCGTCACCGCGTTCAACGCCTCTCTGACCCGCGCCACGAACACCCCTCGGCGGTCGGCGGCCTCCGCGAAACCAGGGAAGCGCGCGCCGAGGATGACGCCGTCCGGCTCGGTGCGCAGGTACCCCTCGTGCACGAGCGTGCGGACCAGGTTGTACGTGGTCCCCGGAGTGAGCGACGTCGCCGTGGCGAGCGTCTTCACGGGAATCGGCCTCGGCGCGTTCGCCACGATGTCGATGAGGGACAGCGCGCGCTGCACCGAGCCGATCAGCGTCTGCTCGCGTTCGGGAGCACTCACCCGTGGCGCCCGGTCAGGCTCCGGCACCGGAGGCGCGTCCGCCGAGAGCTCGCGCATCGCGCTGGCCGGCGGCATCCTGTCGCAGCTCCTTCGGCAGTGAGAACATGAGGTCCTCCTCCGCCGTGCGCACCTCTTCGACGTCGTGGTAGCCCGCGCCGTCGAGCGCTTCGAGCACCTCGCGCACGAGGACTTCGGGGACGGACGCACCGCTGGTGACGCCGATGGTGTTCACACCGTCGAGCCACTCCTGCTGCACTTCCTCCGCGTAGTCGACGCGATAGGCGGCCTTGGCGCCGTGCTCCAGCGCGACCTCGACGAGACGCACGCTGTTGGAGGAGTTCGACGAGCCGACGACGATCACGAGATCGGCCTGCGCCGCGACCTTCTTGATGGCGACCTGACGGTTCTGCGTGGCGTAGCAGATGTCGTCGGACGGCGGGTTGTGCAGTTCGGGGAAGCGCGTGCGCAGACGGTTGACGGTCTCCATCGTCTCGTCGACGGACAGCGTGGTCTGAGACAGCCAGACGACCTTCGACGGGTCCTTGACCTGCACGGTGTCCGCTTCATCCGGGGAGTTGACGATCGTGACGTGCTGGGGAGCCTCCCCGGCCGTGCCCTCCACCTCCTCGTGGCCCTCGTGGCCGATCAGGAGGATCTCGAAGTCGTCGCGCGCGAAGCGCACGGCCTCGCGGTGCACCTTGGTGACCAGCGGGCAGGTGGCGTCGATCGCGTGCAGCCCGCGGTCGGATGCCGCGTTCACGACGGCCGGCGAGACGCCGTGGGCGCTGAAAACGACGTGCGCGCCCTCTGGCACCTCGTCGACCTCTTCGACGAAGATCGCGCCCTTGGCCTCGAGCTCGGTGACGACGTGGATGTTGTGCACGATCTGCTTGCGCACGTAGACCGGCGAGCCGTAGCGCTCGAGCGCCTTCTCGACCGCGACCACGGCACGATCCACGCCCGCGCAGTATCCGCGCGGCGCCGCGAGGAGCACGCGCTTGGTCCCGTCGACCGGGTTGTCCTGCAGCCGCCCGGCCGCGGCACGCACACGAGGGACACGCGGGACGGGCAGATGAACGGCAGTCGAAGTCACCGCTCCAGTTTATCGGCCCCAGCTGGCCGGAGGCTGGTCGCGCCCTCTCCGATTCGAGTCGCGTGAACGGCTCTCTGCACCGCCGATTCGGGACATTCGCGCGATTCGAATCCGCGGGGCCGGAGAATGGACGCATGACCGTCTTCGAAGCAGCCGTGGCGCCAGGCGAGACTCCCCCGCCCGACGCGGTCGCCCCTCGCGACTCCTCGGCCGACGCGCCGACCTCCGTGGCGCGGCTGAACGCGACGATCCGCGACTTCGTGGCCCGGTGGAACACGGTGTGGGTCGAGGGCGAGATCACGTCGTGGAACGTGCGAGCCGGCAACGTGTTCGCCCGGCTCAAGGACACCCGCTCCGACGCGCAGATCTCGATCCGCATCTGGTCGAGCGTGCGCGCCCGCATCCCGAACGACCTCGGCGTCGGAGACCACGTGGTGGCTGCCGTCAAGTCGGACTACTTCGTCAAGAGCGGCGACTTCAGCTTCGCCGTGTCGGCCATGAAGCACGTCGGTCTGGGCGACCAGCTCGAACGGCTGGAGAAGCTGCGCGCGCAGCTGCGCCAGGAGGGGCTGTTCGACGCCGCGCGCAAGAAGCGGCTGCCCTTCCTCCCGCACGTGATCGGCCTCATCACCGGGGAGCGGTCGGATGCCGAGAAGGACGTGCACCGCAATGCCGAGCTGCGCTGGCCACAGGTGCGCTTCCGCACCGAGTACGCGGCCGTGCAGGGCGATCGATGCGTGCCGGACACGCTCGCGGCGCTGGCTCGGCTCGACGCCGATCCGGAGGTCGACGTGATCATCATCGCCCGCGGCGGCGGGGACCCGCAGACCCTCCTGGGGTTCAGCGACGAGCGCCTCGTGCGGGCGGTTGCTGCGGCATCCACCCCTATCGTCAGCGCGATCGGCCATGAGAACGACCATCCGCTGCTCGACGACGTCGCCGATCTGCGCGCATCGACCCCGACGGATGCCGCGAAGCGCGTCGTCCCCGACGTGAGCGAGCAGCGTGCGCTGATCGCCCAGCTCCGCTCCCGATCGACGATGCGACTCACGCAGCGACTCCAGCACGACATCGCGCAGCTGGAGCAGCTGCGCTCGCGCCCTGCGCTGCGCTCCCCCGATCCGATCATCGACGGGCGCGCGCAGGAGCTGTGGCTGCTGCAGTCGCGTGGCCGCGACGCCCTCACACGCCGTGTGGATGCGGCGGGGCGCGAGACGAGCGAGCTCCGCGCGTCGCTCCGCGCCCTCTCCCCTGCGGCCACGCTGGCCCGCGGGTATGCGATCGCGCACCTCGACGGCGGCGTCATCCTGCGCGACGCGGCCGACGCCCCCGCCGGCGCCGCGCTCACGATCACCGTCGACCGCGGCTCGCTCGCCGCACGCTCCGAGGGCGAGATCGCCGAGGGCCGCTGACGGCCTCGGCAACCGGCCGGGATTCCTCCGGCGGAAGCGGCGTCCCCGGCACGCCGTAGGATGGAGGAGTGAGCGCGCAGAACGACACCCCCGTTGAGACGCTGTCGTTCGAGGCCGCCCGCGACGAGCTCGTGAAGGTCGTGGCAGAACTCGAACAGGGCGCCCCGACCCTCGAGCATTCGCTCGCGCTCTGGGAGCGCGGCGAAGCCCTCGCCGCGCGCTGCGAGGAATGGCTGCTGGGCGCGAAGCGCCGTCTCGACGCCGCCCGCGCGGCATCCGACTCCTCCGACGGCGGTGAGTCGTGAACAAGCCCGCCCCGATCGTCGCCGAACTCGGGCGCCCGGAGACCGCCGAGGAGACGGCGGCCCGCAAGGCCGAGTCCAGCCGGGCCTATCGCTCCAGCCAGACCATCCGCAGCCTCGTCGCCGCGCTCATCGCCACGTTGGCGATCGTCGCTGTCATCGTCTTCGCGGTGCCGCGCGGTGAGCCGGCGTCCGCCCCGCACGTCGACGTCGCCCGCATCGCGGCCGACGTCGAGTCCACGATGGACAGCCCCGTGATCGTGCCCGACACCGGCACGTTCTGGCGCATCAACGACGCCGGCCTCACCGGCGGCGCGACGAACGTGTGGGATGTGACGCTGGCGCCGGCGGCCGACGAGGAGCGCGGCTTCATCAAGCTGGCGCAGGCCTTCCACGCAGACTCGAGTTGGGCGCCGCAGCGCCTCAACGGCGTCGCCCCCACCGACACGACCACGATCGCCGGACGCACGTGGGACGTCTTCAAGGTCGGCGACGCCGGCGCGAAGCAGAACGTCACCTACGCGATCGGCACGCAGGCCGGAGACGACTACGTGCTGCTCTACGGCTCCCGCTCGGCGACATCCACCGCCGAGCTCGCCGAATCCCTCACCCCGCAGATCGACGCACTCTCGGAGGCTTCATGAGCCAGGTCCTCACCCCCGCCGCAGCCTGGAAGCAGATGCAGGAGGGCAACCAGCGGTTCGTCGCAGATGAGCCCAGGCACCCCAACCAGGACGTGGCGCGACGGAAGGACCTCGCGGCCGCGCAGAACCCGGTCGCGACGCTCTTCGGATGCTCCGACTCGCGCCTCGCGGCGGAGATCATCTTCGACCTCGGCCTCGGCGACCTGTTCGTCGTCCGCAACGCCGGCCAGGTCATCGGCGAGTCGATCGTGGCGAGCCTGGAGTACGCGGTGGCCGTGCTGAACGTGCCGCTGATCGTCGTGCTCGCCCACGACTCGTGCGGAGCGGTGCGCGCCGCGATCGACGGCACGGCGATCGACGCCGCGCCGCTCCCCCCGCACATCTGGAAGCTCATCGCGCCGATCGTCCCCGCTGCGCGCAAGGTCCTCGCCGAGAACGGCGGCTCCACGGTCGACGACATCGACTCCGAGCTCGTCGGCCGGGAGCACCTGCGCAACACCGTGGGCGACCTGCTCCAGTCGTCCGAGCTGATCGCGAACGCGGTCGCCGAGGGCCGTCTGGGCATCGTCGGCGCCAACTACCGCCTGGCCGAGGGCACCGCGGTGCCCGTGATCACCGTCGGCCTCGACGCGGACTGACCCCCGATAGCAGCACCTGTCACACACGACCACGGGGAACACCCCCGAAACCAAGGAGGGTTCGGAAATGACCGACACCGAGTACCGCATCGAGCACGACACCATGGGTGAGGTGCGGGTGCCCGTGAACGCTCTCTACGGCGCGCAGACGCAGCGTGCCGTCGAGAACTTCCCGATCTCGGGCAAGGGGCTGGAGTCGGCGCAGATCGCCGCGCTGGCCCGCATCAAGAAGGCCGCAGCCCTCGCGAACAAGGAGCTCGGCACCCTCGACGGCGCCATCGCCGACGCGATCGCCCAGGCCGCGGATGCCGTCGCCTCCGGCGCGCACGACGGCGAGTTCCCCGTCGACACGTACCAGACCGGCTCCGGCACGTCGTCGAACATGAACATGAACGAGGTGCTCGCGACGCTCGCGACGCGCATCCTCGGCGCGACCGTGCACCCCAACGACCACGTCAACGCCTCGCAGTCGTCGAACGACGTGTTCCCGACCTCGGTGCACATCGCCGTCACCCAGGCGCTCATCGACACGCTGATCCCGTCCCTCGACCACCTCGCCGTGGCGCTGGAGGCCAAGGCCGAGCTGTGGAAGGACGCCGTCAAGTCCGGCCGCACCCACCTCATGGACGCGACGCCGGTGACCCTCGGCCAGGAGTTCGGCGGCTACGCCCGTCAGATCCGCCTGGGCATCGAGCGCGTGCAGTCCGCTCTCCCCCGCG
>JAGIAK010000074.1 GCA_017744855.1 Microbacterium sp. | reverse complement strand
GTCCTCGCCCTTGTAGACGTCGAAGAGCTTCACGAACACATCGGAGACCTTCTCGACGAGGTCCTCCGGGAAGTTCGCGGCGCGGGCGATCTCGACGGCCTTCGCCTTGTCGATGCCCGTCAGCGGGTCGACCTCGACGCGGGCGAGCGCCTCGGGGCGCTCCACGGCGAGCTCTTCGATCTCCATGCCGCCCTCGACGGAGCAGAGGGAGAGGTAGGAGCGGTTGGCGCGGTCGAGCAGCACGGAGAAGTAGAACTCCTCGGCGATGCGGGCGCCCTGGGCGACCATGACCCGCTTGACGGTGTGGCCCTTGATGTCGAGGCCGAGGATGGCCTTCGCGGCCTCGTACGCCTCGTCGGGGGTCTTCGCGACCTTCACACCGCCGGCCTTGCCGCGACCACCGGTCTTGACCTGGGCCTTGACGACGACGACTCCGCCGATCTTCTCCGCGGCTGCCTTCACCTCCTCGGGGGTGTCGGCGACGATGCCGGCGAGGACCGGCACTCCGTACTTCTCGAAAACGTCTCGTGCCTGGTACTCGTACAGATCCACTGTGGTTCCTTCACTGGGATGCGGCCTGGTATTTCTCTCGATGTCGAGACATCGACCAGTCCCCCAGCTTACTACCCCAACCTGACCGCCCCGCGGCCCCGCAGGGGTCGCCAGGGGGCGAGCACGTCTAGGCTTTCGCTATGCGAGACTCCACCGAACCGCGCTCCGCCGTCGTCGCCGCAGCGCTCGAGCTCTTCCGTACGCAGGGTTTCGACCAGACGTCCGTGGAGCAGATCGCCAAGGCGGCCGGCGTCTCCCGCTCGACCTTCTTCCGACAGTTCGGCGGCAAGGAGGACGTGGTCTTCGCCGACCACGAGGTCCTCCTCGCGCAGCTGCGGGAGTTCCTCGCCGAGGGCCACGACGATCCGTGGGGCGCCGTATGCGCGGCATCAGAGTCGGTCTTCTCCCACTTCGCGCACGACCCGGAGCTCGCCAGGCGCCGCTACCAGATCGTGCGCCAGGTGCCGGTGCTCCGTGAGCGCGAGATCATCACCGTGTTCCGGTACGAGCGCCTCTTCGACGACTACCTGCGCAGCGCCCTGCCCGGCGTCGACCCGCTCGACGCCGTCGGCTTCGCGGCCCTCGTGACCGCCGTGCACAACCACGTGCTGCGCCAGCTGCTGCGCGGGCGCAAGAAGGTGCCGCTGTCGACGCTCCAGGCGGCCCTCGCCGACGTGCGCCGCCGCTACGGCGTGCCGGCCGAGGCCGCGGCCGATGCGCCGGACGACGTCGTGGTCGCTGTGTTCCCGCGGTCCATGCCGATCGCCGAGGTCACCCGGCGCCTGCGCACCCAGCTCGACTGACCGACGGGCGCCCCCGCCGCGGCGGTACGGCGCTCCCGCACGTCCAGGGTCGTGGAACCCAGTATCGAGGAGTACGATACTTGGTGCCACGAAGGAGTCCCCATGAGCACCGAAGCCTCCCCCTTCCCCGGCGAGCGCGTCTCGTCGTACGACGTCACCCGCCGTCAGGACAGCGACTATTACGCCGTCTTCGCCGACATCCCCGCCGCCGATCGCGAGGCCTGGGACCGCGCACGCGCGTACATCGACGAGGTCGGTCCGCGGATGGCCGAGGCCTGGGACCGTGCCGAGTACCCGCTCGACGTCGCCCGCCGGATGGGCGAGATGGACCTCGTGGTCGACGGCGTCGAACATCCATCGCTCACCCGCTTCTCCCCGCTCGCCGCCGGACTGGTGAATATGGAGATCTCCCGCGGCGACGGGTCGCTCGGCACCGTGCTCGCCGTGCAGGGCGGCCTCGCGCTGCGCACGCTCGCGCTCTTCGGCTCCCCCGCCCAGCAGGACCGCTGGCTCACCGCACTCGCCGACGGCTCGGTGTTCGGCTCGTTCGCCCTCACCGAGCCCGATCACGGCTCCGACTCGGTCTCGCTGGAGACCGTCGCCCGTCGCGACGGCGAGCACTGGGTGATCCGGGGCGCGAAGAAGTGGATCGGCAACGGCGCCTCCGGAGGCATCACCTTCGTGTGGGCGCGAGTCGACGACGCGGATGCCGACGAACACGGAGCCGTGCGGTGCTTCCTCGTCGAGCAGGACACCCCCGGTTACACCGGCACCCCGATCCGCGGCAAGGCGTCGTTGCGCGCGATCCACCAGGCGCACATCGTGCTCGACGACGTACGTGTGCCGCTCGACGCCGTGCTGCCCGGCACGCACAGCTTCAAGGATGCGTCGACCGTGCTCTACGCCACCCGCTCCGGCGTGGCCTGGTCGGCGCTCGGACACGCCACCGCCTGCTACGAGGCGGCGCTCGCCTACGCGAAGGAGCGCGTGCAGTTCGGCAAGCCGCTGGCGAAGTTCCAGATGGTGCAGGAGCGCCTGACGCACATGCTCGAGGACCTCACCGCCATGCAGCTGTACTGCCGCCGCCTCGCCGACCTCGAGACCGCGGGAGAGCTGCGGCCGACTCAGGCGTCGCTGGCCAAGTTCCACAACACCCGGGCCGCCCGTCGCATCGCGTCCACCGCGCGCGACATGCTCGGCGGCAACGGCATCCTGCTCGAGAACGGCGTCATGCAGCACATGGCCGACATCGAGGCGATCCACACCTACGAGGGCACCGAGAGCGTGCAGGCCCTGCTGCTCGGCCGCGACATCACCGGGATGAGCGCCTTCGCCTGAGCCTGCTCCCGGGGTTCACGCGGCAGAACCCGCGCGGGTCAGCGCACCGCGAGCACGTGCCGCTCGCGGCTCGCCGACGCGCCGCACGCCGTCTGCACGACCAGCACGAGCAGCAGCGCCGCCACCGGCACGACCCAGCCGCCCACGGCGGTGTGCAGGATGCCGAGGCAGAGCGGACCGAAACCGGCGAGCAGGTAGCCGACTCCCTGGGCCATGGTCGACAGGTGAGCCGTGTGCTGCGCGTCGGGCGCCCTGAGCACGATGTAACTGAGCGACAGCGAGATCGATGCCCCCTGCCCGAATCCGAGAAGGGTCATCCACGCCCAGGCCGCTCCTCCTGCCGGCACCAGGAGCAGGCCGAGGAGACCGATCGCGCACAGCAGCGCAGATGCCACGACGGGCAGCCAGCGCGGACGCGCGCGGCGCAGCACCACCGGGGTGACGAGAGCCGCCGCGATCCCCGGGGCGCTCGAGTAGGAGAGCAGGAGTCCCGCCTCGGATGCCGGGACCCCGGCATCCTGCAGCAGAGTGGGGATCCACGTGAGCGCGGCGTAGTAGCTCAGGCTCTGCAGGCCCATGAACCCGGTGACGGCCCAGGCGACCCGGTCGCGCAGCAGTGCGGCGATGCGAGGCTCGTCCCTGGCCTCGACCATCGCGTCCGCGGGCGGGGAGGCGTGACCGCCGCCGACGGGAGGATCGACCGGACGCAGAGCCCGCGGCAGCCACAGCAGCAGCGCGACGACGGCGGGGACCGCCCAGACGCCCAGTGCCGCGCGCCACGAACCGTCGAACGCGGCGAGGAAGGGCACGGTCAACGCCGCACCGGCCGCGGCGCCGAGGAACAGCGCCGTGGAGTAGAGCCCCATCATGAGGCCGACGCGATGGGCGAAGTCCTGCTTGATCACCGCGGGCATGCAGACGTTGGCGACCGCGATGCCGGCGCCCACCAGGACGGTGCCGCCGAACAGGGCGAGGGGCGACGGGATCATGCGCACGGCGATGCCGACGGCCACCGCAGCCATCGTGACCGCGAGCAGACGGTGCAGACCGAAGCGCCTTGTGAGTGCGGGCGTGAGGAAGGCGAAAGCGCCGAAGGCGAACACCGGGATGGTCGTGAGCAACCCTGCGACCGACGAGCTCACGCCGAGGTCCTCCTCGATCGGCACGAGCACGGGCCCGACGGAGGCGACGCCGATGCGGAGGTTGAGAGCGATGGCGAGCAGGCCGGCGCCGACGTAGAGCCCGAGGAGCACAGCGCCGCGCCGCGGTGACGGCGACACGGGGACGGAGTCGGTGTCTGACGGCTCGTGGATCGTGGTCATGCATCGAGTCCAGCAGGTGCCGAGGGTGCGGCGAAACACGTACACTGCCGCATGATGTCGAATTCCCGCCATTCTCCCCATCTCGTCGATCTGCATCTCGTCGACTTCGTCGACACGAGCAGCCTGCCGATGGAGGGGGCGTACCGCTTCTCCCACGCCGAGACCTCGCCGCGGCACGCCCATCCCCTGGGACACCTCGTGCACGCGGCATCCGGTGTGCTCTCCCTGCTCACCGACGACGGCGCCTGGATCGCTCCGTCGACGCGGTTCGCCTGGGTGCCGGCCGGATATGAGCACCGGCATCGGGCGCACGGACGTACGGACATGCGCATCGTGCATCTCTCCCCCGAGCTCGCCGCGCTGCTCCCGCCGGGACCCGCCGTGCTCATCGCCACGCCCCTCGCCCGCGAGGCGGTGCTGGCGCTCACGTCGGGGCGCGACCGCAGCGCGTCAGCGCTCGACAACCTGCGTCGCGTCGTGGTCGACGAAGCGACGACGGCGCCCGAGCAGCCGCTGCACCTGCCTGAACCCCACGACCCGAGGCTGCGGGCCGCGGCCGCGCTGGTCGACGACGACCTCTCCGCACCGCTGTCGCTGGGCGTGCTCGCCGACCGCACCGGCACGGGCGAGCGCACCCTGAGCCGCCTCTTCCAGCAGGAGACCGGGATGGGGTACCGGCAGTGGCGCCTCCAGCTGCGCGTGCACCGCGCCCTGGTCATGCTCGCCGACGGCGCCACCGTGACCGACACCGCAGCCGCGTGCGGCTGGGCGACGAGCAGTCAGTTCATCGAGCAGTTCACCCCGCTGGTCGGGATGACGCCGGGGCGCTACCGCCAGCCGTCGCACCTCGCGGAGGGCGCGGACGCACCTTGAGCCTTCGGCGCCGCAGGCGTCAGCCCGCCGTAGGGCGCCTTCGGTGGATCGGTGACCACCGGCTGCGGCTCCACGAGCGTCCCGTCCTCGTTGAAATAGATCGGCCCATCCGCTGGGAAGTAGAACTGCGGCACCGAGTCCGGCCCCTCCGTGGCAGGGAAGTAGCGCCACGTCGAGGGATCGACGCCCCGGTTCGCCGCGTCTTTCACCATGTACGAGAGGTTTCCGGCATTCCCCGGCGCACAAGACGTGTCGACAGACACGATGACGCGCCCTTCCTTCGGACGGATGGTCGCGACGACGTTGCCCAGTTCCTCGTCCTCGGCGAGAACGTTCCACTCCGCCGCATCCCCCGAACCATACGTCACCGGCCTGCCATCAAACCCTGCCTCACGGAACGCCGCCACTGCGGCCGCACTCACCGCCTCTGGATCCATGTCAGACAACTCCACGCTCCGCCGATACCCGAAGGCAAACCCGTCCGGGCCACCGAAACCGATCGTGCACCCGCCGGGTATCGCCCCATACTCATCCACCGTCCACGACCCCTCGTGGATGCCCATCAGCACCGTGTGCATCCGCGTCGCCATCTCCAGGAACCGCTTCTCGCCATCCCGATACAGCGCATCACCCTCCGGAGCCGCAACACCACACCCCGTCATCGTCATGACCACCACCAACCCGACGACCGCCGCCGCCCACGCGCGCCTCACAGCCGCCACCCTAGTATCCGAACCCGTATCCACCTGAGGAGGACAGCCCTTCGGCGACCCGCTCCCAATAGCCCTTCGCACTGCCCTCGCCGCCCGACTCGGTGCCGGGCTCACCGACGAGTACGATCTGCCGAACGTTGTAGAACGACTCGCTTCCGGCGAGCAGGTAGCCGCCCGGCGCACTCTGACCGGGGAAATTCACGCCGGTGTGCGCGCTGTGCCCGGGAGTCGGCAGGAGTGGCCGGCCGTCGGCATCCACACCTCCGTCGCTCTCGAAGGTCGTGACGCCGTCAAGACCCGACGGATCGGTGTGATGGCCCCATCCCGTGAGCTTCCCGATCGGAGCCCAGAAATCGTTGTCCGACAGCGTGGCGTAGATGCGGGGAGCTTCCGGCGACTGCAGGTTGTCGAGGATCGCCTCATCGTCGGGCAGACCTGCCGAGCCGACCGTGATGAATCTGTCGACCCCGAGCCCCTCGGGAGATGAGCCGATCGCCAGGGCAGCAGTCGTGCTGCCGTAAGAGTGCGCGATCACGTTGATCGTCCGGTCTCCGGCCTGCGCATCAAGACTCAGCAGGAAGGACCGCAGGGCAGGCGCACCGTTCTGCGCCCGAATCATCGAGGGCTCCTCCGGGACTTCCGGTGAGTCATAGCCGAACCATGCGATGGCCGCATCATCCGTGTTGTCGATCAGATCGCGCGCGGACTTCCCGAATTCTCCGATCTTGTCTACCTTGGAGAGCATCCCCGGAACCAGCGTCGACACGTTCGATGCATCGAAGGGGCCATACCAAATAGCTGCGGTCGTTTGCTCCGATCCGTTCAGATCGAACGAGATCAGCTTCCCTCCTCGACTGGGGTCAACCTCGTCCCATAGAGCGGCCACATCAGACTTCAGCGGCTCCGCGAGGGTCTCCAGCCTGGAGTACAGCTCCGTCAGCCTGCGGAAGTTGACCTCCGCACGGACGTCGAACGGGATGCCGTCGAGGTTCCCGATGATGTCGGGATACTGCTCGGCGAGGGCTCCACGCAGCGCGGGGTTGTCGTTCCACAGCTTCAGCACCGCGGCGGGCCCATCAGCCGCGAGGAGCTGGTCGAGCAGGAACCGCTCGTCGTTCGTGAGCACGGTCGCGACGCCGGAGACGAGCGACGACATCGCCCTGTCGTACGCCTCGTCCCAGGAGGAGTAGAGCGCTTCCCAGGTGTGCCAGAGCTCGTCGACCACCTGCTGAGCGCCGTCGGCCGCGGACATCGCCTCACGCGCGTCCTCGTTCGCGGCATCCGCGTCCGCCTCCGGCCCAGAGCGCGATGACCACAGCGCTGCGAGCCCCGCCTGCTCCGCCTCGTGCTGGGCCGAGACCCAGCTGGCGTGCGCGCCTTCGATGTCCTCGATCAAGCGATTCGCGGGCACCGCGCTCGCGGAGAACGCGTCGGCATAGGTCGAGAGCACGCTCGCCAGCAGTTCCGCTTCGCTGATCGTCTCCCGCAGCGGGGAGGCAATCGCCTGCGCGTCACCTCTCACCCTGGTGATCGCGTCGCCGACGCCTGGCAGATCCATCACGCGCTGCGCTGTGTCTCGAAGATCCCCGAGAGCCTCGGCGATGAGGTCGAAGGTGCCGACCCAGGTAGCCATCGACCCGTCGTTGCCTTCGATGCGCTCGAGCGGATAGCCGCGGTTCGGCGAGGTCAGACTCACGGCTGTTCCCTCCCGGTGAGCTCGACGTCGAGCTCCGAATGGCGATCGCTGATCGCCTGCAACCGGACCGCGATGTCGGTCGCATCGCTGATGAGACCCTCGACCGCGCCGTGCAGTGCGACGAACCGTCGATGCATCTCGAGGCGGAGCGACGGTCGGTGCGCGGGATTCTCGACCCCGACGTCGTCTCCCTGCAGATAGCCGACTGTGCCGAGCAGCGCCGTGGTCGAGTCGTTCACCGCCGACGTCTCAGTGATGAGCTCGGTGTAGAACACCTGAACCTCGTCCGCCATGATCCCCCCGATCGGCTGCCGGAGACATCTCTTTCCGGCATCCGTCAGGCTATGGCCGCTCCGCTACAGGCGCCGTCGAGAATGCCCCGTCCTGCGGGAATCGGGTGATCTGTGCGCGAATAGCCCGCATCACCAGCACGGGCATCGGTACCGGAGAACCGGTCAGTCGCAGCCGCAGCCGCCGGCAGGGGTCTTCACCATGAAGCACACGTCGCAGACGCCGTAATCGCGCTCGACGGGCTTCGGCGTGCGCGGAGCCGCCGGCGTGCGCGGGGTGCTCGTGCGGGGCGACGTCGTGCGCGAGGAACGCGCAGGGGCGGACGCTGGCAGGAACTCGCTCGGGTGCACGACGTAAAAGTACGGCGCGCGTCCTTCGCTGGGCTGCAGACGCAGCGGCACCGAGCCGGTCACGATCACCTCGTCCTCGGTGAAGCCGTTCGTGTAGGTGCGGCCGATGTGCAGCGCGGCGCCCTCGCCCCGACGGATCGCCTCGATGTAGCGACCACGGTCGATGTAGGAGGAGATGCCGACGGCATCCATGATCGCGGTGATGAACGCGTGGTTCTCCTCCGCGATGCGGTGCGCCCGAAGCGCCTCCGCGAGGGATCGATACGGACGGGAGGTGCCGGTCGGGGTGGGCCCCTGTACTTCGTTCATCACCTCCATGATCTCACCCCTCGACCTGCGCGGATGCCGGGTGCGGCGTGGAAGACTGGGCGCATGGCACGCGCGACGATCATCGGCTCCGGCCCGAACGGGCTCGCCGCGGCCGTGACGCTGGCCAGGGCCGGGTACGAGGTGCGGGTGCTCGAGGCCGCGGCGACCGTCGGCGGGGGCGTGCGCTCCGTCGAGTCGACGCTGCCCGGGTTCCTCCACGACGTGTGCTCGGCCGTGCATCCTGCCGCGCTCTCCTCGCCGTTCTTCCAGGCGTTCGGCCTCGCCGAGCGCATCGACTGGATCCACCCGGAGATCTCCTACGCGCACCCGCTCGACGGCGGGCGGGCCGGTGTCGCCTGGCGCGACATCGAACGGACGGCATCCGCCCTCGGCCCGGATCGGCGCGCCTGGCTCTCCCTGCTGCGACCGTTGAGCACGCACATCGACGGCGTCGTCGACTTCACCGGAAACCAGATGCTGCGTCTGCCGAAGGAGCCGATCACCGCGTTCCGCTTCGCGATGCGGATGCTGGAGCAGGGCACGCCGTTGGCGCGCCGGGCGTTCCGCACCGACGAGGCGGCCGGACTCGTGTCAGGGGTGCTCGCGCACGCGAACACGCCGCTCCCCTCGCTGGCCGGCGCCGCCGCCGGGCTGCTGCTCGCCGCACAGGCCCACGCCGGCGGGTGGATGTACCCGCGCGGAGGCGCGCAGCGCATCGCCGACGTCATGGTCGCCGACCTGGAGGCGCACGGCGGCCGGGTCGAGACGAACACGAAGGTCGACGACCTCGGTGCCCTCGACTGGGGCGACCCTGCCGCGGGCGACCTGCTGCTGTTGAACACCTCCCCTCGCCTGGCCCTGACGCATCCCGGCATCCCCTCCGGCTATGCGCGCGCGCTCCGCTCGTACCGGTACGGACCGGGCGCCGCGAAGGTCGACTTCGCGCTCGACGGCCCCGTGCCGTGGACGAACCCCGACGTCGCGCAGTCGCCGACCGTGCACGTCGGCGGCACGCAGGCCGAGGTCTGGGCGAGCGAGAACGCCGTGGCACGGGGACGCGTGAGCGAGCGTCCGTACGCGCTGACCGTGCAGCCCTCGGTGCTCGACCCGACCAGGGCGCCCGAGGGCAAGGCCGTGCTGTGGGCGTACATCCACGTGCCGCACGGCTCGGGCATCGACGCCACCGAACTCATCACGCAGCAGGTCGAGCGCTTCGCGCCGGGGTTCCGCGACCGCATTCTCGCCACGCACTCTGTGCCCGCGTCGTCCCGCGAGGCGATCAACCCCTCGGAGATCGGCGGCGACATCCTCGGCGGCGCGTTCACCATCGCCCAGGCGCTGCGCCGGCCGGTGCTCGGCACGAGACCGTGGCGCACGCCGATGCGCGGCGTCTACCTCGCGTCCGCTTCGACGCCGCCTGGCCCCGGCGTGAACGGCATGGCCGGATGGCACGCCGCGCGCACCGCCCTCGCCGACGCCGGCTCCCCCGCGACGCTCTCCGATCTGTTCTAGCCCGCGCCCCGTCCCGCGTCGTCCTCGCGCCCGCGTCCGTCCGTCGCGACCGGGTTCGCGGCGGCGACAGGAGGATGCGGGGGTGGCCGCGCGAGACGGATCCGGCCAGGATGGACCCATGCGCTACGACATCCCCGCTCCGATGCTGGCGAAGGCCGCGGCATCCGTCCCCGACCCGGCGAAAACCGCCGGCGGCCTGCTGTTCGAGCCGAAGTGGGACGGCTTCCGCGGGCTGGTCGCGTGGGACGGCGACACGGTCGAGATCGGCTCACGGGGCGCGAAGCCGCTGACCCGCTACTTCCCCGAGCTCGTCGAGGCGATCCCCGAACTGCTGCCGGGTCCGTGCCTGCTCGACGGGGAGATCGTCGTCGCGACCGGCCCCGACGGCGCACAGCGGCTGGACTGGGAAGCGCTGAGCCAGCGGATCCACCCCGCAGCCTCCCGCGTCGCGAAGCTGGCCGTCGAGACGCCGGCCATGTTCGTCGCCTTCGATCTGCTCGCGCTCGGCGACGACGACCTGCAGCCCCTGCCGTTCGCCGAGCGCCGCGCCCGCCTGGAGACGCTGATGTCGGGCGTCGCACATCCTCTGCACATCACCCGCACGACGCGCGACAGGGAGGCCGCGGTGCGCTGGCTCGCCGAGTTCGAGGGCGCAGGACTCGACGGGGTCGTGGCGAAGCCGCTCGACCAGCCGTACGCCCCGGGCAAGCGCACCCTCGTCAAGATCAAGCACGCCCGCACGGCCGACGTCGTCGCGCTCGGCTACCGCATCCACAAGTCCGGTTCCGGCGTCGGCTCCCTGCTCGTCGGCCTCTACGGCGACGACGGGGTGCTGCGCCAGGTCGGCGGGGTGGCCGCGTGGAGCGACGCCCGACGGCAGGAGCTCGTCGAAGAACTGGCGCCGCTCGTCGAGCGCGATGAGTCCGGCGAGGCCGTGACCGGCGAGGGCGAGCGCTCGCGCTTCAGCGGCGCCAAGGACGTGTCGTTCGTTCGGCTCCGCCCCGAGCGGGTGCTCGAGGTTCGCTACGACCAGCTGGAAGGCGCGCGGTTCCGCCACACCGTGCAGTTCGAGCGGTGGCGACCCGATCGCGACGCGGGCTCGTGCACCTACGACCAGCTCGACACCGTCGCCGGTTACGACCTCGCCGACGTGCTCGGCTGACGGGCGTTCGGCTGCTCCGGGGGTCGTCTCCGATACGCGCTCGCTCGCCGCCGACGACGGTCACTCGTCGACGGGGTCGCCGTTCTCGTCCCAGTTCGCGGCGACCTTCTTGCTCGGCTGCACGCGCGGCGGCTCGCCGGGCATCTTCGGGAACTCGGGAGGGAACGGCAGCTCGCCCAGCCCCTCGGACTTGTCGCGCTCCCACCACTCCAGCAGGGTCTCGATGCGCCCAGGCGCCTCCTGCATGCCGGCCCACGGGTCGCCGATCTCGGCGAGGCGGGCGGGGATGCTGCGCACGGTGAAGCGCTGCGGATCGAGCCCGTCGAGCTCCTCCCAGTGCACGGGCGTGGAGACGGTCGCGGCGGGCAGCGCCCGCGGGCTGTACGCGCCGGCCATCGTCCGGTCGCGGTTCGCCTGATTGAAGTCGACGAAGATGCGCTCTCCGCGCTCCTCCTTCCACCAGTTCGTCGTGACCTGATCCGGCATCCGCCGCTCCAACTCACGACCGGCGGCGATCACCGCATGACGCACGTCGAGGAACTCGTGCGTAGGCACGATCGGGGCGAACACGTGCAGGCCGCGGTTGCCGCTGGTCTTCACGAAGGGCTCGAGACCGGCCTCGCGCAGCACCTCGCGCAGCGCGTGCGCGGCCGTGACGGCGTCGGCGAAGTCGGTGCCCGGCTGCGGATCGAGGTCGATGCGCAACTCGACGGGATTGTCGGGGTCTGTGGCCAGCGATGCCCACGGATGGAACACGATGGTGTTCATCTGCGCCGCCCAGACGATGGCGCTGGGGCGGTTGAGCACGATCTGCGGATGCCGTCGGCCGCTGTTGTAGGTCACGGTGACCGCGTCGACGTAGTCGGGCGTGCCTTTCGGCGGGTTCTTGGAGAAGAAGCCCGCGCTGCCGATGCCGTCGCGGAAGCGCTCCAGGGAGACCGGTCTGTTGCCGTTCGCGGCGAGGAAAGGCTCCCCGACGATCTGGAAGTACTCGGCGAGCTCGGCCTTGGTGATCCCCGGCTCGGGCCAGACGGCCTTGTTCGGGCTGGAGAGCACGACCTCGCGCTCTCCATCGGGATCGACGACGGTCAGGGTCACGCGTTCGGAGGCCATGCTCCGACACTAGGGGGCGCGTCCGACACGCGGAACCCCCGCGGTCGACCGCATCCGGCGTATGCGCTCACGCGCCCTGCCTAGGACGACGCCGAGAGTCAGTCGCCGAGGTCGACGGCGAGGACCATCACCGGGGCGAGGGCGTCGCGCTCGACGATCAACGTCGGACCGGCGGGGTCGACGATGACGCCGGCCATCTCGGTGTGCCCTGACAGCACCTTCGCCAGCTGCTCGGGTTCGAACGGGAGCGGACGGTCGCCCCGTCCCATCGCGATGACCTCGAGCGGGTGCGAGAACAGCTGCAGGAATCTCTTCCCGTCGGGCGTCTGCGCCTCGGCGATTCCGACGGGAACGCCGCCGCTGCCGTCGTTGACCGCCACCCACATGCGCTTGGTCGACAGTGCCTCGCCGACCTTGGCCGCGGTGTCCTGCTCGCGGGGCGCAGCGAGGAGGGTCTTGACGGCCATCTCGATGTCGCTCTGCTCGAGAGCCTTCTGCAGCAGCTCGGTCGGGAAGACCACACGGTGCGGCGCCGAGGCGTTGTCGATGATGAGACCGGCGAAATCGCCGGCGACGACCTGCTGCAGCACGGACGTGACCGGCTGCGCGACGGCGGACGTCGCCGTCGGGTCGGTCTCGAGCTGCACGGAGTCGCGCACCGCGGCGGCCGAGCTGAATGCCAGCATGAACTGACGGTCGCCATCGCGCACGACCGCGACGGACAGCGGTCGCCCCTCGGCGATCTGCGCGCGGGCGTCGCCGTTCACGCGGATGTACAGATGCCCCTGCAGGGTCTGACGCATCACGCCCAGCAGCTGGTCGTTGGTCGCGCCGTCCTCGATCTCCTTGAGCGCTTCGCGCAGCAGCACGTTGTCCTTCATGCCCTCGACGGTCTCGGTCTGCTCAGGGGGCAGTGCGGGAGCCAGCGGAAGTCGGCGGTCCTCCCCTTCGAGCTGGCGGGTCTCCGGCTGCGCGGGAGCCGGGGGCGCCGTCGGCTGCGGCTCGTCGAGCGAGACCTCGGGTCCGGCGTCGGCGCCGACTCCGCGGAACGCCTGCACGGAGATGGCCACGGTGGGAGCCGGTTCGACCGGCGTCTCCACGGAGTCGGCCGCCGTCTGCTCCTCGACGTCGGGCGCCACCTCGGCGGCGGACTCGGATGCCGGGGCGACGACGTCGTCAGCGGACTTCTTGCGGCGAGAGAAGAGGGCCATATGAGCCAGCCTAATCGCCGGGAGGGATGCTGTGTCACGGCACGGCGTCGCCGTGACACGTCACGCCGCCTTCACTGCGCCCGCCCCGCCACGCATCTGCCGACGCGACGCACTGCGCGCCCGCTCGCATGACAGGACCGCCGCACCCACATGGCACTCGTCGCGGCATCCGCCCACGAATACCCGCAACAACCGCCACCTCAAGAGCCCACACGCCGCGCCGGCGCACTCACATGGCGCTCGTCGCGGCATCCGCCCTCGAATACCCGCAACACGCGCAAACCGAAGAACCCGCGCCACTCCGCGCCAACACGCGCAGCGGCGGCGGGATCAGATCTTCTCGATGGGCGCGACCTTGATGAGGAGCTTCTTCTGCCCCGCGGTGTCGAAGCGCACGTGCGCGATGCGCTTGGCGCCCTCGCCGGTGACGGCGTCGACCCGCCCCTCGCCGAAGTCGGAGTGCCGGATGCGGTCGCCGGCGGCGAGCTCGAGGTCGCCGTTGTCGCGCATCTTCGCGGTCACGCGGTTGGGGATCTTGTCCATCGCGGTCGACAACGGCTTGAGCGACTCGCGCCCGGGCAGCGGCTTGACGCCGAACCGGTCGCCGGAGCCGCCGAATCCGCCGGAGCCGGTGCGCCGGGCATTCAGGGCCCGCGACTGCATGCCGCCGCGCGAGTTCACGTCGCCGGGCGACTGCCGCCAGTCGATGAGGCCCGCGGGGATCTCCTGCAGGAAGCGGCTGGGCATCGCGACCGACACCTCGCCGAACTGCGCCCTGGTCATCGCGAGCGACAGGTGCAGCCGCTTGCGGGCCCTGGTGATGCCCACGTAGAACAGCCGGCGCTCCTCCTGCGGACCGCCGGGCTCCCCCGCCGAGATCCGGTGCGGGATGAGGTCCTCCTCGACGCCCGTCACGAAGACCGCGTCGTACTCGAGCCCCTTCGCCGTGTGCATCGTCATGAGCGACACCGAGCCCGACTCGTCGTCGAGGTCGTCGGCGTCGGACACCAGCGCCACCTCGGTGAGGAAGTCGACGATCGTGCCCTCGGGGTTGTTGCGCGCGAAGTCGCGCGCCACCGCCACGAACTCGTCGAGGTTCTCGACGCGCGCCTCGTCCTGCGGGTCGCGGCTGGCGCGCAACGCGTCGAGGTAACCGCTCTTCGAGAGCAGCACGCCGAGTCCGTCGGCGACGGTGGTGGGCGCCGGCACCTCGCCGGACGCCGGCAGCATGATCTCCGTCGCCTCGGCGAGCACGGCGTCGAGCTGTGCGATCGCGGACTGGATCTTGGGCCCGACGCCGAGCTCGGCCGGCACCGACAGCGCCTGGCGGAAGGTGATCCCGTGCTCCTCGGCGAAGCGGGCGATGGCCGTCTCGGTGACGTCGCCGATGCCGCGCCGAGGCTTGTTGAGGATGCGACGGACCGCCATCTCGTCGGCGGGGTTCGCGACGGCGACGAGGTAGGCCAGCGCGTCCTTGATCTCGGCGCGCTCGTAGAACTTGGTGCCGCCCATGATCTTGTAGGGCACGGCCGAGCGGATGAAGATCTCCTCCAGCGCGCGCGACTGCGAGTTGGTGCGGTAGAAGACCGCCATCTCGGAGTAGGGCATCCCCGCCCGGCGCAGCGACTCCACCTCGTCGGCGACGAACTGGGCCTCGTCGTGCTGGGAGTAGCCGGTGAACCCGACGATCTTGTCGCCGTCTCCCTTGTCGCTCCAGAGCTTCTTGTCTTTGCGGTCGAAGTTGTTGCCGATCACCGCATTCGCCGCGGAGAGGATGTTCTGCGTCGAGCGGTAGTTCTGCTCGAGCAGCACGACCTTGGCGCCGGGGAAGTCGCGCTCGAATTCGCTGATGTTGCGGATGTCGGCGCCACGGAAGGCGTAGATCGACTGATCGGAGTCGCCGACCACCGTGAGCGAGGCGCCCTCCAGCTCGGGCGTGGTCTCGGGCTCGAAGATCATCATGCCGTTCGAGGCATACGGGTCGGGGGCGTCGCCGGAGACGGGACGGGTGAGCTCGTGGATGAGCGCGTAC
>JAGIAK010000073.1 GCA_017744855.1 Microbacterium sp. | reverse complement strand
GTGACCGGCCAGGACATTCGCGAAGTCGCTGTCGGCCGCCGCAGCCTCGTGGCGGGACTAGCAGCGACCGCCGCGCTCTTGTGCATCGCGCCCGGGGCCTTCGGCAAGGTCGGCCGACAGCGACTTCGCGAATGTCCTGGCCGGTCACAATCAGAACTTCACGGTCACGCCCGCGGTGATCAAGCGTCCGACCGGGTTCGATTGCTGCACGTCGAAGCCGCCGCTCTGGTTCACCGTCGGCGCGAGCGCGGCATAGGGGTCGAAGGCCGCGCTCATGCCCTGCCCGCCAGCATCCGCTGCACCGGCGGGAGACGGAGTCCCGCCTCGGTGAACGCGCGCTCGTCGGCGAAGAGGCCGGCGGTGCTCCCCGCCGCGTGCACACGCCCGTCGCTCAGCACGACGGTGTGCGTGGCGTGCTCGGCGACCAGTTGCAGATCGTGCGTCACGATCAGCACCGTGGTGCCGTCGGTACGCAGTCCGTCGAGGATGTCGAGGAGCTCGGCGGCCCTGGCGCGGTCCTGCCCGAACGTGGGTTCGTCGAGGGCGAGCACCAGGGGTTCGGTGATGAGCGCCGTGCCAACGGAGAGGCGTCGCTTCTCGCCGCCGGAGAGCAGGAAGGGGTGCACGCGCGCCTTGTGCTCCAATCCGAACCGGCCCAGCATCCGCTCCACCCTGGCCTGCACCTCGTCCGCGGGCACGTGCCGCAGCCGCAGTCCGTGCGCGAGCTCGTCGAACACCGTGGCGGCGATGAACTGGTGCTCGGGGTTCTGGAACACGAATCCGATCCGCGCGGCCAGCTCGCGAGGCGAGGCGCGGCCGGGATCGACGCCGGCCACGTCGACCGTGCCCCGCGGCGGGGGCACGACGCCGGCGAGCGCCTGGATGAGCGTGGTCTTGCCCGCGCCATTGGCGCCGACGATCGCCGTGAGGCTGCCGTCGACGATGTCGAGGTCGATGTCGTGCAGGATCTCGGCGCGGCCGCGACGCACGGAGAGGCCGCGGGCCCGGACGACGGAGGCGGTGTCCCCGGCGGCTGCGAGGTCGGGAGACGGGGTGGGCACGCCGGGAGAAGGATGCACGATCAGATCACGGATGCGCGACGAGATCGCCGGCTCCGGCCGTGCATCCGTCCCGCGGTCGTGCATCTGTACAGCGGACGCCGGACCCGCAGCGGATGCCGAAGCGGCCGGGGCCGCCGGGAGCCGGTCGAGCGCCGCCCCCAGCTCGGCGGCGGTGAGCGGAAGCGGGTCGACGGCGATTCCGGCATCCCGCATCCGCAGCGCGGCCAGCGTCGCCGCGGGGAGCCACACGCCCAGCGCGACCAGCTCGTCGACGTGGTCGCGGAGAACGGATGCCGCCGGACCGTCGTACGCGAGGCGACCCTCGCGGTCGAGCACGAGCACCCGGGTGACGAAGCCCATGGCGGCGTCGAGGTTGTGCTCGACGAGGAGGATGGCGCGGTCGCCCGCGGCCACGACGTCGGCGAGAGCCGCATAGACGTCGTCGATGCCCTGCGGGTCGAGGTTGGCGGTCGGCTCGTCGAGCACGATGAGCGGCGATCCCATGGCGAGGGCGCACGCGATGGCCAGACGCTGCCGGCCGCCCCCGGAGAGCAGGTCGGGGTTGTCGCGGCGACGCTCCCAGAGCCCGACGCGACGCAGGGCGTCCTCGGTGCGGGCCTCGACTTCGTCCAGCGGGAGCAGCAGATTCTCCGGTCCGAACGCGACCTCGTCGTACACGGTGCCCGTGACGATCTGCGCATCGGGATCCTGGAACACCATGGCGACGTGCGTGCTCAACTGCGACGTGGGTGTCGTCGCCGTGTCGAGGTCGCCCGCCCGCACGGACCCGGTCATGGCGGCCGGTACCGCGTGCGGGATCAGCCCGTTCAGTGCCAGCGTGAGCGTCGACTTGCCCGCCCCCGACGGACCGAGCAGCAGCACCACTTCGCCGGGGGAGATGTCGAAGGAGACGTCGACCGGTGCAGGGTTCGCGGCATCCGCGTGGGTGAGGGAGAGGTCACGCACGCGAAGAAGGGGCGCGGATGGGCGCACGGCGCAGCCTCGGGTCGTCGGATCGGACCCTTCTAACTTAGCCCAGCCTTACCTGTGCGGCGCCATGCGGGGCGGATGCCCAGGAGCCGAGCAGACGGAGGTTCTCGGCCGAGGGGGATCCGGGCTCGGCGGTGTAGACGAGCATCACGTTGCCCGGTTCGGCGGTCAGCGCCAGCTCCTCGTAGGCGAGAACCAGATCGCCCGCGACCGGATGCCGGAAATGCTTGGTGCCTGCGCCGTGCGTGCGCACATCGTGCGCAGCCCAGAGCGTGCGGAACACGTCGCTGTGCGTCGACAGCTCGCCGACGAGCTCCTGCATGGCCCTGTTGTGCGGATCGCGGCCGGCCTCCGCCCGCATGACGCCGACGCACATGCGGGCCATCAGGTCCCACTCGGGGTAGAAGTCGCGCGACGCGGGATCGAGGAACTGGAACCGCGCGAGGTTCGGTGTGCGCCCGCCGTCTCCGATGAGCGGCGAGTAGAAGGCGCGCCCGAGCTCGTTGACGGCGAGGATGTTCTGCTGGGGATCGCGAACGAACGCGACGGCGTCGGTGAGGGCGCCGAGCGCCCAGTGCAGACTCGGGCGGGGTGGGGCGGGTTTCGACGATCGGCCGCGGGCGCGCCCGCTGGTGGGGATGCCGTCGGCCGCGCGAGCCAGATCGAGCAGGTGCGCGCGCTCGGCGTCGTCGAGCTGCAGAGCCCGCGAGACCGCGTCGAGCACGGATGCCGAGGCGCCGGCGATCGCGCCGCGTTCGAGCTTGGTGTAGTACTCCACGCTGACTCCGGCGAGCACAGCCACCTCGCTGCGGCGAAGTCCCTCGACGCGCCGGTTCGGTCCGGCGGTGAGGCCGGCGTCGGCGGGGCCGATGCGCGCGCGGCGCGTCATCAGGAACTCGCGTACCTCGGATCGGTTGTCCATGCACAGCAGGCTAGACCGGTACGGAGCACCGAGGGATACCCTGCCGGTACCCCTCTCAGCAGAGCCTCCCACCCGCGCGGGGACGAGCGGATGCTGGATGACATGACCACCACTCGGACAGCCACCGCCACGCGTCGGATGCTGCCGTCGCTGCTCCTCCTGCTCACCGTGTTCGGTCCGATCTCGATGGACCTGTACCTTCCGGCGCTCCCGGCGCTGACCACGGAGTTGTCGGCGGCCACGTCCGTCGCCCAGCTCACGGTGACCGCGTGCCTCGTCGGACTCGCACTGGGGCAGCTCGTCGCAGGGCCGCTGTCCGACAGGTACGGGCGCCGAGGCATCCTGCTCATCGGGATCACGGCCTACATCGTGACCTCGCTGCTGTGCGCGGCCAGCCCGTCGATCGAGCTGCTCGTGCTCACCCGCCTCGTGCAGGGCGTGACCGGCGGCGTCGGGATTGTGATCGCCCAGGCGGCCGGCCGCGACGTCTACTCGGGCACAGCCCTGATCCGCTTCTACGGACGCCTCACCGTGACCGGCGGGTTCGCGGCCATCGTCGGTCCGCTGTTCGGCGGGCTGCTGAACACCGTGGCCGACTGGCGCGGGCTGTTCGTGTTCCTCGCCGCGCTCGGCGCCGGCATCCTGATCGTCACCCTCCTGGTGTTCACCGAGACGCTCCCCGACGGCGCCCGTACCTCGGGGGGACTCGGCCGCACCCTGAACGACTTCCGCACGCTGTTCGCCGACCGGGTCTTCCTCGGCGCGATCCTCAACCAGGGGTTCCTCTACGCCGCCCTGTTCGCCTACCTCTCGGGGGCGACTTTCGTGCTGCAGGAGATCTACGGTCTCTCGCCGCTCGGATACGCCCTCGCGTTCGGGGCCAACTCCGCCGGATACATGGTGCTCGGACACCTCGCCGGTCGCTCTCCCGAGCGCCTGCTGCGTCGCACGCTAAATGCGGGAGTCGGGGTCGCCGCGCTCGGAGCGATCGGCCTCCTCGGCGCAGGGATCGCGCGGATGCCGTTGTGGGTCGTGCTCGTGTCGCTGTTCCTGCTCGCCGGGGGCGTCGCGATCTCCTCACCGCCCGCGACAACGATCGCGCTGGTGGAGTACCCCCGGATCGCCGGCACCGCATCGTCGCTGCTCGGGATGGTGCGATTCGGCTTCGGCGGCGTCGCCGCTCCCCTCGTGGGCATCGCGGGTGCGACCAGCATCCTGCCCCTCGGCGTCGTCACCGTCGTGGCCGTCGCGCTCGCCGCCGCCTCCTTCCTGCTCCTCGCCCGCACCGCCCGCACCCGCCGCACGCCGGCGGCATCCCTGACCGCTGTCCGCTGAAGACCTGAAGGAGACATCATGCTCGGAGTAGTCCTGCACGCGCCTGGAGACGTGCGCACGGAAGAGCTCGCCATGCCCGTCGTCATCGAGCCCACCGACGCGATCATCCGCGTCACCGCCACCTGCATCTGCGGCTCCGACCTCTGGCCGTACCGCGGCATCGAGGCCGTGCGCGGCCCGCAGCGCATGGGGCACGAGTACATCGGCGTCGTCGAGACGGTGGGGGATGCCGTGACCCTTGTGAAGCCGGGCGACCACGTCGTCGGCTCGTTCGTCGCGTCCGACAACACCTGCGAGATCTGCCGTGCCGGATACCAGTCCCGCTGCGTGCACCAGGTGATGATGGGGTCGGTCGGCACGCAGGCGCAGTACGCCAGGATCCCGCTCGCGGACGGCACGCTCGTGCCGATGCCGGGACAGCCGCCGGCCGACCTCGTGCCTTCGCTGCTCGCGGCGTCGGACGTGCTCGGCACCGGCTGGTTCGCGGCCGCCGCCGCCGGGGCAGGACCGGACAAGACGGTCGCGGTGGTCGGTGACGGGGCGGTCGGGTTGCTGGGCGTGCTCGCGGCCGCGCAGCTCGGCGCGGAGCGGATCATCGTGATGTCGCGCCACGCCGACCGGCAGGAGCTCGCGCGCCGGTTCGGAGCGACCGACATCGTCGAGGAGCGTGGCGATGAGGGCGTCGCGAGGGTCAGGGAGCTCACCGGGGGACTCGGCGTGCACTCCACGATCGAGGCCGTCGGCACGCAGGAGTCGATGGACCAGGCGATCCGCGCGACGCGCCCCGGCGGGCACGTCGGGTTCGTCGGGGTCTCGCACGACGTGTCGCTCGACGGACTCGAGCTGTTCTTCTCGAGCGTGCATCTGCACGGCGGTCCGGCCCCCGTCCGGCGGTTCCTGCCCGAACTGATCCGACTCATCTGGGACCGCGAGATCGACCCTGGTGCGGTCTTCGACCTCACGCTCCCGCTCGCCGACGCCGCCGAGGGCTATCGCGCGATGGACGAGCGCCGTGCGACGAAGGTGCTGCTCACGACCGACTGAGGTCTCCGTAAGCCGCGAGCTTGGCGTTTCGCAAGGATTTGTGCGCCTCGGAAGGACGGATGCGGGTGGTCCGTCCTTCCGGCGGGCATTCGTCCTTGCGGAGCGCGGCGGACGAGACCGCGCCGGTTGCAGGTGCAGGTCCCGGCGACAGGTGCAGGCCTCTGTGCCAGGGCAGGCCGGCTACAGCACGACTGTCGAGCGAGAGCGCGGACGCGCGAGCCGGAAGGCGACGGCGGCGAGGGTCGCCGTCGCGACGATCTCCACCAGCATGACGAGCGAGTACAGGGCGAGGAGAGCGCTCTGGGCATCCGCGGACTGCGCAGGGATCTGCGTGGACAGCCGGGCGGCCACCACCACGCCGAACGCGATCAGCGGCAGGTATCGCCAGGGTGCGGCGACGTCGCTGCGCGCGAGGCATCCGGTCGCGATCCCGCACAACACGATGCGCACGATCGCGTCGACGTAGGGCAGCGCATCAGCGCCGGACGCCGCCTCGGAGGCGAGGGCGCGGAGGACGAGCGGCGCGACGGCGGCGGCCCACACGCCGAGCGCGACGCACGAGACGGATGCCGCACGCATCACCGGCGCTGGACCCGGAGTCGACCACAGCGCCAGTCCCGCCACGACCATCGCCACGCCGAACGCCGCCACCGACGTCCACCCCAGCGCGGCCATCGTCCCCCCGTCGAGGGCGCCGGGCATCCGTTGGAACGCCTGTATCGCCGCCGAGAGCGCGAGGATCGACCCGGCGATGAGCCACAGCATCCGCTCGCGGTTCCGCTCTCTCGAGACCGTCACCTCCGATGCCGCCATGCGCCCGCCTTCTCCCTGCGTGTGCTCCGCACCCTACCCGAGACACGCGGAATCGCGTCTGCCGCCGGGCGCCTCGGAAGGCGTTGTGCGCTCCGGAAGGACGGATGCTGTCGATCCGTCCTTCCGGAGCGCATTCGTCCTTGCGAAGCGCACAACGGCGGCGCGGCGACCGGGACTACCGGCGCGCGATGCCCGCGTGGCTCAGCGAGGTGCCGATGCCGAGGCCGACGGCGGTCCAGGCGATGGGGCCGAGGACGGCGATGATCAGGTAGGCGATCTGCTCCCAGAGCATTCTGGACGACAGGTGCGCGGCGAAGAACACCACGACGGCCACGAACACGCCGATCACGGCAGCCGAGACGAAGAACCGCCACGCGCCCCATGCCCGATACCGCGTCAGCGCGGCGACGCCCTCCTGGATGGCGCCGAACAGCAGCGCCGTGCCGATGAAGCGCATCGCCCACGCGGGGTTGAAGGCGCTCGCGATCAGCGCGGCGATCACGTGCGTGACGATCGCGACGAGCGGACGGCGCAGCACCTCCTGCGCGATGATGCCCGGCAGCACGTGAGAGCCGAGCACGAGGCCGTAGAGGAACGCCGGTCCCGTGATCACCGGCACGGTCACCCAGCCGGCGATCCCCCCGAGGATGCCCGTCGCGACGCCGATCGCCGCGCACACGAGCAGGACGCGGGTGGACAGGACGGGGGGAGAGGATGCCACGGCTCCAGCCTACTGTCGACCTCCGGCCCGAGATCCTGGCCGATCGTCCAGGAATTGCTCCGGAACCTGGCAGGACGCCGTGAGGCGGGTCTACCGTGAGCGACGGCGCGGCAACGAGGCTGCGTCCTGATCATCTGGGAGCACCACATGGGTCGAACACCCCTCCGGATGGCAGCGGCCACCACCCTGGCCACGCTGTTCATCGCTTCTACGGCCACCGCCGGATACGCAGGCGTCGGGGAGGTGAAGCATCCCACCCCCGTCGAGGGCACGCCAGGACACTACATCGTCGTGATGAAGTCGGATCCGCTGGCCAGCTACACGGGCGACGTCAAGGGGCTGAAGGCCACGAAGCCCGCCGAGGGCCAGCAGCTCGAGACGGACTCGCAGGACTCGCAGCGCTACGTGCAGCACCTCGAATCCGAGCAGCAGGACGTCGCGACCCAGGTAGGCGTCACCCCCGACGCGACCTACCAGGTCGCGCTCAACGGCTTCAGCGCGCAGCTCACCGGCGCGCAGGTCGACAAGCTCCGCTCGTCGAAGGACGTCTACGGGGTCTTCCCCGATGAGATCCGTCACCCTGACGCGCAGTCCTCCACCGACTTCCTCGGACTCGGCGACGACAAGAAGGGCCGCGGCGGCGTCTGGCAGCAGACCGGCGGAGTGGACAGGGCGGGCGAGGGCATCGTCGTCGGCGTCATCGACACCGGCATCGCCCCTGAGCACCCGTCATTCCAGGGCAAGAAGCTCAAGAAGCAGAAGAAGCAGCAGAACCGCAACAAGGGCGCAGAGCCCTACACCGACGGCACCTACGTCTACTTCGACAAGTCCGACGGAGGTCAGTTCCGGGCGAAGATGGTCGACGGCCAGGCCTGGGATCGCAGCGCCTACTCGACCAAGCTCATCGGCGCGCAGTACTTCTACACGGGCGCTGAGGCCGACGGCTTCGACTTCCAGTACGACTACCTGTCGCCGCGGGACGGTGCGGGTCACGGCTCGCACACCGCGAGCACGGCCGCCGGGAACTTCGGGGTGAAGGCGTCGATCGAGGGCGTCGACTTCGGCAAGATCTCCGGCGTCGCCCCCGGGGCGAAGATCGCGGCCTACAAGGCCTGCTACGAAGGACCGGACCCGAGCGTCACCACCGACGACATCTGCGCGCTCAGCGACCTCATCGCCGCGATCGACCAGGCCGTCGCCGACGGCGTCGACGTGATCAACTACTCCATCGGCGGCGGCGCGGCGAAGACCGTGCTCGGCCCGGAGGACATCGCGTTCTTCAACGCGGCGGCCGCTGGCGTCTTCGTCTCGGCGAGCGCCGGCAACGACGGACCCGACGCCTCCACCGCCGACCACGCCTCCCCGTGGTACACGACCGTGGCGGCATCCACCATCCCGACGTGGGAGGGCACGGTGCAGTTCCCGGGCTTCGCCCAGGCCGGCGCCTCGGTGAGCGTGCCGTTCGGCGGCACGGTGCAGGGATCGTCGATCTACGCGGGGGATGCCGCGGCATCCGGCGCCGCCAACGCGCAGCAGTGCCTGCCTGGCACGCTCGATGCGGCCAAGGTCGCCGGACACATCGTAGTCTGCGACCGAGGGAACAACGCGCGCGCGGAGAAGTCGCAGGTCGTGAAGGATGCCGGCGGCATCGGCATGATCCTCGTGAACGTGCCGGGCGGGGCCGACTCGCTCGACAACGACTTCCACTCCGTGCCCACCGTGCACCTCGCGGCGGCCTACCGCGACGCGGTGCTCGCCTACGTTCGCGGCGGAGCCGATCGACCGGTCACGCTCGTCGGCAAGAACACGACGGGCGTCGTCACCCCGGTGCCGCAGATCGCGGGCTTCTCCAGTCGCGGCCCGATGCTCGCCGACGGCAGTGACATCATGAAGCCCGATGTGGCCGCCCCCGGTGTGGCGATCCTCGCCGCGACCAACAACGGCCCCGGTGAGCAGCCCACCTTCGGCATCCTCTCCGGCACCTCGATGGCGGCCCCTCACGTGGCGGGTCTGGCGGCGCTGTACCTCGGCGAGCGTCCGAACGCGACGACGGCGGAGATCAAGTCGTCGCTGATGACCACGGCGTACGACACGGTCAACGCCGACGGCTCGAAGAACACGAACCCCTTCGAGCAGGGCGCGGGCCAGGTCGACCCGAAGAGGTACTTCACCCCCGGCCTGCTGTACCTCAACGGCGTCACGGACTGGATGGCGTTCCTCGAGGGCAAGGGGCTCGCGCAGTTCGACGGCGTCGAGCCGATCGACGGCAGCGATCTCAACATCGCCTCCTTCTCGATCGGGTCACTGGCGACGGCTCAGACGGTCACCCGCACGGTCACGTCGACCGAGGCCGGCACGTTCACGGCATCCGTCGACGTGCCGGGCGTGAAGGTCACGGTCTCGCCATCGACGCTGAAGTTCACCAAGGCCGGTCAGACGGCGACCTACACGGTCACGTTCGACAACCAGAGCGCACCCGTCGAGAAGTGGGCCACGGGTTCGCTCACCTGGACGAGCGCGAAGAACACGGTGCGGTCGCCGATCGCGGTGTTCCCGGTGACGGCTGATGCTCCGGCCGAGGTGGCAGGCGCCGGCGTCGACGGGTCGACGACCGTGGAGATCACGCCGGGACTGACAGGGCAGCTCGCGCTGAACCTGTCGGGGCTGACGCCGTTCGAGCTGCTGGCCGACCCGGACGGGCGCGTGCAGGGGCACTCGGGCGACGAGACATCGGGCGACGAGAACAAGGACGTCGCGTGGCTCGTGGACGTGCCGGCCGGCACGACGCTGTCGCGCTTCGACCTCGACTCGTCGGACGACGCCGGCAGCGACCTCGACCTCACGGTCTACCGTGTGGTCAGCCCCGACGACCTCCGGTACTACCAGAAGTGGTCGTCGGCGACGGGCTCGGCCGACGAGCGGGTCACCATCGCCGCTCCGACCGCGGGGACGTACCTGGTGATCGCGAACGTGTACTCGACGACGGGTCCGATGACGTGGGACATGACCTACGCCAACGTGCAGCCCGGCGGTGACGGCGCGTTCACCGCGAACCCGAACCCCATCGCGGCCACCCGCGGTGCGAAGACGAGCTACGAGCTCAGCTGGTCCGGCCTCACCGCCGGCACCCGCTACCTCGGCCTCGTCCGGTACGGGGACTCTGCGGTGTCGACCATCGTCACGGTCGACGCGCAGTAGTCCGCACCACGACGCCCCGTGCTCTCCGGAGCGCGGGGCGTCGTGCTGCCTCCGCCTCTCGACCCTCCGAATTCCGGACGGAGGGCGGATTGCGGGTGCCGGATGCCGGATGGGGTCAGATGGTGCGGCCGCGGGGCATCAGCCGCACGTCGGGCAGGGGCGGGGCCGGGATGCGCACATCGTGGCCCTCGACCACACCGAAACGGTCGGACTCGGCTTCCCAGTCGGCGCGCGCCTGCACGATCTCTTCGTGCGAGCGGCCGGCGAAGTTCCACCACATCACGATCTCGTCCTCGAACGGCTCGCCGCCGAGCAGGAACAGCAGCGCCCCGTCGACGCTCGACACCTCGACGCCGTCGCGGGAGTCGCCCAGGTACAGCATGTCGTTGCGCACGGCGGCGTGCCCGTCGGCCACCGCGTCGCCCTCGACGAGCACGATCGCGTGCTCCCAGTCGGCGCGCAGCGGGAGCCGCACGGTCGACCCGGCCGCCACCGCGATCTCGGCGCCGACGATGGGGGTGTGCACGGTGGCGGGCGACGTCGTACCAGCGAACTCTCCCAGCACGACCGTGGCCGCGGCATCCGCGCCCCGCGTCGCCGCGAGCGCGACCTGTGGCAGGTCCGTGTGCCGCTCGAACCCGCCGGCGCCGTGCCGTGCCGACTCGGGCAGCACCACCCAGAACTGCAGTGCATCGAGGGGGACCGGGCCGTCGCCGATCGAGTACTCGGAGTGCGAGATGCCGTTGCCTGCAGTCATCAGGTTCAGCTGCCCCCGGCGCAGGTCGGCGTCGCTGCCCAGCGAGTCACGGTGGCGGATCTCTCCCACGAGCGGCCAGGTCACGGTCTGCAGCCCGATGTGAGGGTGCGGTTCGACGCGCATCCTCGTGTCGGCGGGGCCGAAGCGGTCGAGGAAGCACCAAGCGCCGATCGTCGGCAGGTTGCGGTGCGGCAGCACCCGCAGCACGTTCATGTTGCGCACCCCGCCGAGCGGCACCTCGCGCGGTTCGAGGACGATGCGCCGCTGCCCGATCATGACTCGCGGCGCCCTGGCCAGCGGATCTCCGCGCCGGGGATCTCATGCGTCTCGAGGTACTTCGCGATGTAGGGGCACAGCGGCACGATCGCGTCGCCAGTGGCCGCAGCATCCGTCAACGCGTTCTTCGCGAGGATGCCGGCGAGCCCCTGCCCCTGGAAGGCGGGGTCGATCTCGGTGTGCGTGAAGCGGATCGCGCCCGGGCGGAGGTCGAACTCCGCGAAACCTGCCAGAGCTCCATCGACGCGGATCTCGTAGCGGGAGGCCTCGTCGTCGCGGGTGACGGTGGTGTCGGTCATCGGGACTCCTCTGCGTCCGCTCACTGCTCGAAGTAGCCGGTCTGCTCCAGGAGGCCCACCGCGTCGTCGCGGGTGGAGACCCGGAGCTTGCGGTAGATGGACAGCGCCTGCGTCTTCACAGTACTCGGTGCCACATGCAGGGAGGCCGCGATGTCGGCGAAAGTGCGCGGCAGCCGGAGGTGCTCGGCCACTGCGCGCTCCCGCGGGGTCAGCAGCGGGAAGGAGGCGGTCTCGGCGGGATCCGTCGTCGCCGGAGTCAGAGCCGCCAGCATGTCGGGGGCGACGCCGACGACGCCCGCAGCGGTGAGCAGCATCCGCTGATCGACGGCGCGCAGCAGCGCCCACGTCGAGATCGGCGCCGCGTCGCCGAGCAGAGCGAACGCCTCACCGACCTCGCGTCGGCCGAGCGCCGTCATCCGCAGGTGCAGGTGGGCGAGGCCGCGGAGCAGCAGCACGCCGGCGAGAGTGCGGAGGTTGTGGCGAGGGCGGATGCGCATGCACTCGGTCGTCGCGGCGAGGGCCGAGCGCGGATCGCCCAGCCGTAGATGGGCGGCCGCCCGCAGCGCTGCAGGGCACCAGAGGTGATCGTCGTCGGGTTCCTCGTCGCGCAGCATCCCGATGGAGCGGTGCGGTTCGTCTCGACGAACGAGCGCGAACGCCTGCAGGCCGAGCGCGAAGCGCGATATCACTGTGGCGTCGGGCGGCGAGCCCTGCAGCAACCGGGATGCGGTCGCCGTCATCTTCGCGTGTTCCCCGGCCAGCATCGCGACGGCGGCGTCGACGAGCTGGCAGAGGCCGTGCGCCTGCGGGTCGCGCTCGCGCAGACGGTGCAGCCGCGCCGACACCCCGCGCAGTCGGTCGAGGTCGAGGGCCGCGAACGCGAGCACCGCATCGCCCACGTCGGCCATGTACTCGGTGACGTCGGCCGTCCACCCCTGCCGGTCGTCGAGGTCCCGCAGAGCGGCCTGGTGCGCGAGCGCCGCCTCGTTGTCGCCGGCCAGAGCGCTCGCCGCGATGGCCAGACCGCGGCATCGTCGCAGCCACAGCGGGTCGGCGACGTCGACGGCGTTGGCCAGCAGCCGCTCGGCGAGGACCGCAGCGGACGACGCGGAGCCGGCGCGGATCTCGGCCTCGACCACCGCGCTGCCCAGGCCGAGCAGCGCGACCGCCGGCGCCCCCGACGTCGGCGGCGGCAGGGGCACGTCGCGCCAGGCCTCCGCCAGCGCGGAGGCGGCCGCGGTCTGCCCCAGCCGTGACAGGGCGAGGATGCGCGCGGCGGCGCGCACGCGGTCGTCGACGGTGCACCGCGCAGGGTCGTCGGGGAGTGGCGCTGCACGCAGGGCGTCGACGACCCTGGGCGAGGGTGCGCGCCCCCCGCGCAGCACGGATTCGACGAGATCCACAGCATCGGACATGCGCATGCGAGCCCCCCAGCTCTCGTGTGCGTGCCCGCGTCGACGGCGGGCCCGCGCGTCTCAAATATGACAGGCGGATGCCGAGCGGACCGGTTCCTCGACGCTTCCCGCGGATACTGACAGCCGTGCCGCGCGAGCGGCGTCGCGTTTTCCACCGACGGTTCCACCCCTGGTCGAGTTATCGGTGCGCGAATCGTTGATCTCATCACTGACGGGGGCGCCTGCCTGGCGCCGCTTTCGGAGCGGAATTCTGTAGGGGCCGTTCCATGGGGTGGTCGTCGTTCTGGGGACGGCGGCCGCCCCGATCTCGACCGCCAGCTGGCGGACAGATCCGACTGCGGCGCGCCGTCGGTCGGCGAAGGAGACGTGATGGGGATCATCGGCGAGCTGGGAGCCGTGCTCGGCGTGGTGTCGAGGGTGCTGGTGTCGGCGAGCACCGCGCTCTTCGTCGCGTACGTCCTCTACATCGTCGGCATGCTGTCGGCCACCTCGATCGCCCGCACCGTCCGTCGTGCGCTGCGCAGACGTCGGGTCGCCATCGAGGAGGCCGCCGAGTGAGCACCTGCTCCGGCATCTCCTGCGGCCTCGACCTGGTGGTGGTGCTCAACCTGCTGCTGATCTTCTCGTCGTCGGCGTACGGGTTCACGCTGTTCGCCCTGTCCCGCGTCGAGCCGCGCCGCGGTCGCAGGCACGACGGCATCCACGCCCCCACCTCGCAGCGCAGGAGGGGAGAGCCGATGCCCGCCGTGATCTTCGTGCTCCCGTGCCTGAACGAGGAGAAGGTGATCCGCGCCAGCCTCGAACGGCTGTCGGCGATGCGCTACCCGTCGATGAGCGTGCTCGTCATCGACGACGGCTCCGACGACGGCACCGCCCACGCAGCCGCCGCCGTGCCCGACCCGCGGGTCACGGTGCTCAGACGCAGCCTCCCGCACGCCAGACGCGGCAAGGGCGAGGCGCTCAACGCCGCGGTGCAGTACATCCGGTCGACGGGGATGTACGCCGACCGCGATCGCTCCGACGTGATCGTGTGCGTGCTCGACGCCGACGGACGCCTCGACCCGTACGTGATGGACGACGTTCGGCACGGGCTCTCCGACCCCGAGGTGGGCGCCGTGCAGATCGGCGTGCGCATCGGCAATCGAGCCAAGAGCATGCTGGCGCGGATGCAGGACATCGAGTTCGTGCTGCAGACCGAGGTGTACCAGCGCGGCCGCCGGCATCTCGGCAGCGTCGGCCTCGGCGGCAACGGCCAGTTCGTGCGGCTCGCAGCCCTCGACTCCCTCGGGGAGACGCCGTGGAGCACCAGCCTCACCGAGGACCTCGACATCGGCGTGCGACTGCTCCAGCACGGCTGGCGGATCGAGTTCTGCGCAGCATCCGCCGTGCACCAGCAGGGGATCGAGGCGCTGCGACCCTGGCTGCGCCAGCGCACCCGCTGGTTCCAGGGGCATCTGCAGTCGTGGTCGCTCGTGCCCGGCGTGCTCACCCGCACTCTCGGCCGGCAGCGGCTCGACCTGCTCTACCTCCTCACCAGCCCCTTCCTGCTGCTGGTGAGCTCCCTGCTGTCGCTCGGGTTCTGGGTCTCCCTGCTCGGGGCCATGCTGTCAGCGGCCTCGGTCGGGCAGACCGTGTCGCCGTGGTGGGGCACCGCCTACCTGATGACCTTCGCCCCGATGTTCGTGTACGGCATCCTCTACTGGCGCATCGAGCGCGGCAACGGGCTCTCGCTGGTGCGCACCCTGCTGCTCATGCACCTCTTCCCGCTCTACTCGAGCCTCTGGTACCTCGCCGGCTGGCGCGCCGCCGCCCGGATCCTGACGCGCAGGAGCGGCTGGGCGAAGACCGACCGGGTCGATGAGGAGACGGCGCCGGCTCCGGCTCCTCAGCCGCGCACCCCGCTCGTCGGCCGCCGCGCCGCCGTCGAGCTCTGACCACCGCGCCCGCCACACGAGGAGGACACATCATGACGGATCCCGGCCCCCCACGCACGAGGACGGTGATGGCCGTGTACGGCACCCGACCCGAGGCGATCAAGACCGCCCCTCTCGTGCGCGCCTTGCGCGCCGATTCCCGCTTCTCGGCGCCCGTCGTGGTGACGGGACAGCACGGGGCGATGCTCGACGAGGTCAACCGGCTGTTCGACATCGAACCCGACCTGAACCTGCGCATCCACGAGCCGGGACAGACGCTGGTCGACATCACCACGCGCACGCTGGAGCGCCTGATGCCGGTGCTCGCGGAGCGGCGCCCAGACGCCGTGCTCGTGCAGGGCGACACGAGCACGACCTTCGCCGCAGCGCTCGCCGCGACGTACGCCGGCATCCCCGTCGTGCACGCCGAGGCCGGTCTGCGCACCGACGACCTGCGCACGCCATTCCCCGAGGAGGTCAACCGCCGTCTCACGACCCGTCTCGCCGACCTGCACCTCGCCGCCACCGAGGCCGCCAGGCGGAACCTGCTGAGTGAGGGGGTCGATCCGGGCGCGGTGGTCGTCACGGGGAACTCGGTG
>JAGIAK010000072.1 GCA_017744855.1 Microbacterium sp. | reverse complement strand
ACGCGCAGCCGGCGGTTCCGGTTGATCCGTACGCGCAGCCGGCGGTTCCGGTTGATCCGTACGCGCAGCCGGCGGTTCCGGTTGACCCGCACGCGCAGCCGGCGGTTCCGGTTGACCCGTACGCGCAGCCCGCTGCGCCGGTGGACCCGTACGCACAGCCGGTCGCGCCGGTCGCCGATCCGAACGCGTACCCCGGCGCTCCGGTGTACCAGGGCGACCCGAACGCCTACCCCGGCGCCCCGGTGTACCAGGCCGCTCCGAACGCGTACCCGGGCGCGGCGCCGGTCGACCCGAACGGGTATCCGGCCGCGTCCTACCCGGCCGCGCCCGCGCCGGCACCCCGCAAGCCGCTCCCGAAGGGTGCGCTCATCGGCATCATCGCCGGCGGCGCGGTGGTGGTGCTCGCCATCGCGGCGGCCGTCGTCGTCCCGCTCCTCACGCGGGCGCCTCAGGCGTCGGCATCCGATTTCGTCGGGGGCTACCTCGCCGCGCTGGCAGACGGCGACGCGGAGAAGGCGTTGACGTACGTCGAGGCCAACGGCGACGACGACCTGCTCACCGCCGACGTGCTGAAGGCCTCGCTGAAGCTCGGAGCCATCGACGACATCGTCGTCGGGAAGTCGGAGAGCAAGAACTCCTACGGCGACGTGATCGTGCCCGTCACGTTCACGATCGGCGACACGGAGGTGTCCCGCGACTTCGAGGTGTACACGTCGACGAGCCGCGACGAGATGTCGATCGTCGACGGTCTCGTGCGCATGTCTTCGCCGTACGGCTTCGAGGGGCTCGGCCTCACGGTCAACGGCGCCGAGGTGCCCGACTACACCTACGTCTTCCCCGGCACCTACCAGTTCGCGATCGGCCCCGAGGCGTTCGCCATCGAGGGCGAGACCACGTTCGTGCTCGGCTCCGACGACGATGCCGAGGCGCTGTACGACGTCAAGCCCGTGCTCAGTGAGGCAGGAACCGCGAAATTCCGCGAGCTGGTGAACGCGTCGTTCGCGGAGTGCCTGGCGATGAAGTCCCTCGACACCCCGTGCGGCATGAACGTCAGCGACATGACGCAGGACGGCTACACCCCGGTCGACGGCACCGTCACGCGCACGATCGACGCCGAGGCGCAGTCGAAGCTCGCGAACCTCGAGCCCTACGTGAGCGAGCGCGCGATCGTGACCACTATGGACTACTGGGGTGTCGACATCACGCTGCAGGCGACCAACGGCTCGTCGACGGCCGACTTCGAGGTGCTCTTCGGTGCTCGAGTCCTCACCCCCAAGGTCGACTTCTCCGCAGAGACGCCCTCGGTCATCTGGGAGTGACCCCCACGAGTTTCGAGTCGCTTGATTGGCTCTGTGTCGGCCGGATTCAGGACCAGTCACGCGACTCGAACGGTTGCCCGGATAGGGTGAGAACGCGGCGGGGCGCCGCAGCGTGGGAGAGCTGAGGGCATCGATGGCGGTGACGCTGCGCGACGTGGCCGGTGTCGCCGGGGTGTCGATCAAGACGGTGTCGAACGTCATCAACGATCACCCGTACGTGCGCCAGGAGACCAGGGCCAGGGTCGAGGCCGCGATCGCCGAACTCGGATACTCGCCGAATCTCACGGCGCGCAACCTCCGCTCCGGCCGCACGGGAGCCATCGCGCTCGCCGTGCCCGACCTGAGCCTGCCGTACTTCGCCGAACTCGCCGCCGCCGTGATCCGTGAGGCCGAGGCCGCCGGTGTGGTGGTTTTCGTCGAGCAGACCGGTGCCGATCGGGCGCGTGAGCTCGAGGTGCTGCGCGGTCGTCGGCGCGGCCTCACCGACGGGCTCATCTTCAGTCCGTTGGGGTTGGAGGCCGAAGACCTCGCCGAGGTCGGCTCCGCCTACCCCGTGGTGATGCTCGGCGAGCGCGTGTTCGACGCCCCCGCTCACCATGTGACGATGCGCAACGTCGAGGCGGCACGGGCAGCCACCGAGTACCTTCTCGCGCAGGGGCGTCGCCGCATCGCCGTCATCGGCGCGCACGTCGACGAGGAGGTCGGTTCGGCCTCGCTGCGCATGCGCGGGTATCGGGAGGCTCTGGATGCCGCCGGCATCCCCTACGACGACGCCATCGTCGGCCGGGCTGCGCTGTGGCACCGGTCGAGCGGCGCCGACGCGATGCGCGAGATGCTGTCGCGTGACGTGGACATCGACGCGGTGTTCGGGCTCAACGACACCGTCGCCCTCGGCGCGATGCGCGTGCTGCTGCGGTCGGGGCGGCGGGTTCCTGAGGACGTCGCGGTGATGGGCTTCGACGCCCTGAACGAGACGGAGTTCTCGATCCCGTCGCTGACCACCGTCGACCCGGGGCGCGCCTGGATCGCGAAGACCGCGGTCTCGACGCTGCTCGCCCGCATTGCGGGAGGGGCGGATGCCGCGCCACGCCGCCTGCTCGCGGACTTCCGCATCGTCGAGCGCGAGTCGACAGCGCGGGACTGAGCCGAGTCCCTCGGTCAGCCGGTGGCGTCCGCTGCGAGCTCGGCGGCGTCGAGGAGCCGTGCGAGGGTGCTGCGTCCGAGTGCGCTCATCGATGGCAGCGACTCGCGGTAGTACCAGACCAGCCCCATCGACTGCTGGAGCGCCCAGGCAGCACCCCGCCGCCACTCGACGTCATCGACGACGAGGTTCCCGCGGAGCACGTCACGGGCGTCGGCGTCGAGGAGGTGCCAGGCGGCCACGAGGTCGAGCGCGGGATCGGCGGGGCCGAAGCCCCCGCCGTCGAGCACGCCCACGAGACGCTCGCCGTCGAGCAGGAGGTTCGCGGGGATGAGGTCGCCGTGCGTCATGACCGCCGGCCCCGCGTCCGGCAGGTCGCGCAGCGACACCCAGAGCGCGCGCAACTCCGGCACCGGCAGCAGTCCCTCGCTCTCGCGGAAGCAGAGGTCCATCCACTCGTCGGCGGCACGCAGGCTTCCGCCGCGGCCCCGACCGGAGAAGGTGCGTCCGCGGGTGTCGGCGGCGCGCAGCGCGCGGATCAGGCAGGCGAGATCCGTCGCAAGGGCGACCGAATGCCCCGTCGCGTCGGGGGTCGCCGTCTCTCCGTGCACCCAGGTCTGCACCGACCACGGCATCGGGTACCCGCGCCCCGGCCTCCCGATCGCGACACCGGTCGGGGTCGGCACGGGGCAGTGCGCGGCCAGCTCGGCCATCGCCTCCTGCTCGCGCACGAGCGTCGCCTCCGCCTCCGCAGCGTCGACGGCCTGGAGCGGGAAGCGCGCGGCGAGATCGTCGCCGATCCGGAAGATTGCGTTCACCGTGCCCGGTGCGGCGAGCCGCAGAACCTGCTCGTCGCGCCACTGCGGGAACTGCTCGGCAACGAGCCTGCGCACGTCGTCCTCGTCGATCGCGAGCTCGTCGTCGTGCAGGGGCATACCGGCGACGCTATCGGATGCCGGATGCCGGATGCCGGATGCCGGATGCCGGATGCCCGATGTCAGCGCGCGAGCCACTGCCGCAACCGGCGGGTCACCCACGGCAGCACCCAGTAGGTCATCACCGGGGTGAGCACCAGCGTCGTCGACAGCACCCGCAACCAGATGGGCAGCTCGTTCCAGCCCGGCACCGGGCTCATCGCGTACGTGAACGCCACGTTCAGCGGGAAGAAGCCCAGCCAGATCGACACCGCCTGCTTCCACCGCGGCGGCGTGCGCACGACGGCCATCGTCGTCGTCGAACCGTCGGGGCGGGGGATGGTGATCGTGTCGGTCGTCGGCTCGTCGAACCAGCCCTCGATGCCGGTGCGGCGTCGCGCCCGTTCGCTGCGCACGAACCCCTCGCCCGCCGACCGCCACCACTCGCGCTCGCCCGACCGTTCCCAGGCGAGCAGCGTCTCCTCGTCCGAAAACCGGTAGAGCATGTGCCAGACGTTCGAGTCCTCTCCGTCGCGAACCCAACCCGATCCGAGGAAGCCGGGGTACCGGTGGGCGAGGTTCACACCCGTCTGGGCCCAGGCTGTGGCCTCGGCGACATGGTCGGGGTCGACCTCGCGGCGGATGGAGACGGTGATGGGTTCGCTGGACATGGTGGGTCCTTCGGAGGGCAGAAGCCCGGATCTCGGGCGTGCTGGGGGATCGGCGCCAGGGTCGCGGCGCCCAGAAGAGTGTAGTGCGGATGAGGGTGGGGCGAGGCCGTGGCAGAGGAGGTCGCACGGCGACCGCACGGACCGCAGGGGTGAGAATGGAGCCATGAGCACGCGCAGCGAAGCCGTCCTGATCGATGTCGTCCGCACTCCCGTCGGCAGGGGCAAGCCAGGGGGGTCGCTGTCGGGCGTGCACCCCGTCGACCTGGCGGCCGGGATGCTGCAGGCGGTCCTCGATCGCAACGGCCTCGACTCGGCCCAGGTCGACGACGTGCTGCTCGGCTGCGTCAGCCAGGTCGGCGACCAGTCCATGAACATCGCGCGTCAGGCTGTGCTCGCCGCCGGGTTCGACGAGCGGGTGCCCGCGACGACGATCGACCGGCAGTGCGGATCCAGCCAGCAGGCCGTGCACTTCGCTGCGGCGGGGATCGCCGCGGGACACAGCGACATCGTGATCGTCGGCGGTGTCGAGTCGATGAGCCGGGTGCCGCTGGGCTCATCAGCGGCCGGCGGGTCGCCGATGTCGCCGCGGCTGCGCGCACGGTACGCGGAGGGGCTCGTCAACCAGGGCGTCAGTGCCGAGCTCATCGCGCACCGCTGGGGCTTCGACCGCGAGGCGCTCGACGCCTTCGCCGCCGAGTCGCACGCGCGGGCGGCCCGCGCCTGGCGCGAGGGTTTCTTCGATCGCACGGTGGTCGCGGTGCCGGAGGCGCCGGATGCCGTCGCCGATGAGACCGTGCGGGAGGGGGCGAGCGTCGAGAAGCTCGCCGGCCTCCCGGCATCCTTCCGCACCGACGCCCTCGCCGCCCGTTTCCCCGACCTCTCCTGGAGCATCACGCCGGGCAATTCCTCCCCGCTGACCGATGGGGCGTCAGCCGCGCTGCTGATGAGCGCCGACCGTGCCGAGCGCCTGGGGCTCACGCCGCGCGCACGGTTCCGCGGTTTCGACGTGGTCGGGGACGATCCGTTGATGATGCTGACCGGACCGATCCCCGCGACGCGCCGGGTGCTCGACCGTGCGGGGCTCACGATCGACGACCTCGCCGCGTACGAAGTGAACGAGGCGTTCGCGTCGGTGCCGCTGGCGTGGGCCGCCGAGCTCGGAGCCGATCCCGCGAAGCTGAACCCCCGCGGCGGGGCGATCGCGCTCGGGCACGCACTCGGCTCCTCGGGGACTCGATTGCTCGGCACCCTGCTCGACCACCTCGAGGCCACCGGCGGGCGGCTCGGGCTGCAGACGATGTGCGAGGGCGGCGGCATGGCCAACGCCCTCCTGCTGGAGCGGCTCTAGCCCCGACCCGAGACGGAGAAGACCCCCGCCGACCCGATTCGGCGGGGGTCTGTGCGGTGTGGGCACCGCAACGGGAGCAGACGCTCTCCGTGAGGCGCGGATGCCGTGACTACCCGATCCGGTCTGAGTCTCTGTCCGCGCACACACAGTTGTACCCGGTCGAGGTGTCCAGTCGGTGAACGAGCGGGTAATGCCGCGTCACACCGGCAGCGGCAGCTCCTCGTGCGACGCGGCGAACATGCGCCGCACGAGCGGCCGCATCGGCCGCGACAGCATGACGCCCATCGACACCCGCAGCAGCGCGGTCTCCAGGCGGGTCGCCGGCACCATGCGGTGGATGCCGCCGCCCATCAGCCTCCTGCCCTGCTCCGCGAAGGGACGGAGGTCGCGCGCGTACCGCTCCAGTGCCTCGGGCACGTCACTCCCCTCGGCGAGACGGGAGGCCAGCAGGTAGGCGCCGATCATCGCGGTCGCCGTGCCCATGCCCGACATCGGCGACCCGCTCGATGCGGCGTCTCCGAGCAGCGCCACCCTGCCCTGCGCCGGGTGCGGCACGTCGATGCTCACGAGCTCGTCGAAGTAGAAGTCCGTCGCCTCGTCCATCGCGGCGACGATCGTCGAGGCGTGCCAGCCGGCGCCGTCGAGCGCACGGCGCACGAGGGCTCGCTGCGCCTCGGTGTCTCCGCGCAGCGCGGGGTCGTGCGGCATCCGCAGGGTGAGCATCGCCTTCGAGGTGGCAGGGTCCAGATCGGGGCGGATGCCGAAGGTGATGCCGGGCGTGAAGCGCATCGAGAACCACCCCTCTTCGACGTCGTCGGGTGTCGGCATCGTGAAGAACACCGCGTAGCCGCCGAGGTAGGTGCGGAACCGCTCCTCCGGGCCGAAGACCAGGCGTCGCGTGGCCGAGTGCACGCCGTCGGCGGCGACGACCGCATCGACGCGGAGGGCGGGGGAGTGCACGAACCCGACGTCCACGCCGTCGGCGTCCTGCTGGATCGACGCGATGAGATCGCCGTAGCGCAGGTCGAGCAGACCGTCGTGGTCGGCGGCTGCGAGCTCGCGCCGCAGCACGTCGGCGAGGTCGCCGCGGGCGATCTCGATCTCGGCGACGGCTCCCTTGCCGTCGAAGTCCTCCATCGACATGCGGCCGAACACGCGTCCGCGGGCGTCGACGTAGGAGAGTCCCTTCTCGTGCAGGCGGAGGGGATCGATCAGCGGGAGGAGGCCGAGGCGCTCGGCGACCTCGCGGCTCGCGCCGCGGAGGTCGACGGCCTGCCCGCCGGGGCGGGGTGATTCCGCGCGTTCGACGACGGTGGTGCGGATGCCGCGGCGCACGAGCTGCAGGGCGAGCGCGAGACCGGCGATGCCGGCCCCAGAGACGAGGACGTGGGCGGGTGTGGCGGTGGTGGACATCGGATGCTCCTCAGTATTGGACGTTTGTCTAAAACGAATGTCTAACATGAATTTGCACAGATGTCTAACACGTTCGTACAAGTCGACGGTTAGCATGAGGGCATGGGAAATCGTGAAGACCTGCTCGCGGGCGCACGGCGCGCCATCCTGCAGCGTGGTGCGGCGAAAGTGACCGCGAGGGACATCGCCGCCGAGGCCGGCGTGAGCCTGGCGGCCATCGGGTATCACTTCGGGTCCAAGGAGGAACTCGTCACGGCCGCCCTCATGGAGTCGGTCGGTGACGGCATCGGCGACGGCATGGACGAGATCATCAGAGAGGTGTCGGCGCTCCCGCTGCTCGACGGCTTCGCGCAGCTCTGGGACCGGATCCCGCAGGTGTTCGCGGAGAACAGGGAGGCGCTCCTCGCCAGCCTCGAGAACACCGTGCGGGTGCTGCGGGATGCCGGTGGCGCCGGCGCTCTCGGCGAAGCCGCCGAGCAGGGCTACCAGGGCATGGCCGACCAACTGCGCAGCGCGCATCCCGAGCTCGACGAGGCCCAGGTCGAGGCGATCGCCAAGCTCGACTTCGTGCTCGTGCAGAGCCTCGGCATCATGTGGCTGATGAACCCCGGGTCGCTGCCGAGCGGGGAGGAGTTGGCCACCGCGGTCTCCGCGCTCGCGGCGCGGTGACACTGTGACCTGACGCCGGCGAACCTGGAAGCGCTTGCGTCATTCTCCGCATGCCGCCACGGTCATCCTTAACTTCTCGCGGAAAACGGACTGGAAGCGCTTGCACTCACATCCAGGAAACTGATAGCTTCGCACGCACAGCATCCGGGCACGTCGCCGTGCCCTCCCAGCCTCAGGGAGCATCCGTGTCGAAGATGACCGCGTTGACCACCGTGCCGTACCCCTCCGGCCTCCGCCGCCGTGCCGCCGCTCTCACCGCCGCGCTGGTCGCCGCCACGGCGCTGACCGCGGCAGGCGCGGGGGTCGCCCCGGCATCCGCCGCCGAGCGCACGGCCGCCCTCGTCGGCGACCTCCAATCCGAGTTGGGGTGCGCGACGGACTGGGCGCCGGACTGCGCGGCGACCGAGCTCGCCCCCACCGGGGCGGCCGGCGTCTACAGCACCGAGTTCGAGGTGCCAGCGGGCGGCTACGAGTACAAGGTGGCGCTCAACGACAGCTGGGACGAGGCCTACGGTCTGGACGGCGGCGGAGACAACATCCCGCTCACCGTCGCGGGACCTGCGACCCTGCGCTTCACCTACGACGACACCCTGCACCGGGTCGGCGTGGAGGTGAAGAGCCTGCGCGGCGGATACTCCGCGGCCGACGACGCGCTCGTCGCGAAGCCCGTGCGGCAGGCGGGCGCGGGCGAGCAGTTCTACTTCGTCATGACCGACCGCTTCGCGAACGGCGACACCTCCAACGACACCGGAGGACTGCAGGGTGACCGGCTCGCCACCGGCTTCGACCCCACGGACAAGGGCTTCTACCAGGGCGGCGACATCGCCGGCATCCGCCAGAACCTCGACTACATCGAGGGTCTCGGCACCACGGCCATCTGGCTCACGCCCAGCTTCGCCAACAAGCCCGTGCAGGGCGAGGGTGCGAACGCGAGCGCCGGGTACCACGGCTACTGGGTCACCGACTTCACGCGCATCGACCCGCACCTGGGTACCAACGCCGAGCTGGAGGCGCTGATCGCCGATGCGCACGCGCGCGGCATCAAGGTCTACTTCGACATCATCACCAACCACACCGCCGACGTCATCGACTACGCGCAGAAGAAGTACTCCTACATCGACCAGGCCACCTCGCCGTACAGGGACGCGAACGGCACCGCCTTCGATCCGGCCGGCCACGCCGGCACCGGCGACTTCCCTGCGCTCGACGCCGCGACGAGCTTCCCCTACACGCCCGTGATCGCGGATGCCGACAAGGATCTCAAGGTCCCGGCCTGGCTCAACGACCCGACGCTGTACCACAACCGCGGCAACTCGACCTGGTCGGGAGAGTCGGTCACCTACGGTGACTTCGACGGGCTCGACGACCTCATGACCGAGCATCCGACCGTCGTCAACGGCTTCGTGCAGGTGTACGACCAGTGGATCGATCTCGGCATCGACGGCTTCCGCATCGACACGGTCAAGCACGTGAACTTCGAGTTCTGGCAGCAGTGGACCACGAAGGTCCTGGACAACGCGCACGGCAAGGGCAAGAAGGACTTCTTCATGTTCGGCGAGGTGTACGACGCCGACCCGGTGAAGCTCGCTCCGTACATCCGCGACACCGACATGAACTCCGTGCTCGACTTCACGTTCCAGTCGTCGGCGGTCAGCTACGCGTCCGGCAACTCCGCGAAGGGGCTGCAGTCGCTGTTCGCAGGCGACGACCGGTACACGACCTCCGAGTCGAGCTCCACTGCGCTGCCGACCTTCCTCGGCAACCACGACATGGGCCGCGTGGGCTCCTTCCTGCGCGCCACCGACTCTCCGCTGCAGCGAGACGAGCTCGCACACGACCTCATGTTCCTCACCCGCGGGCAGCCGGTCGTCTACTACGGCGACGAGCAGGGCTTCGCCGGCCCCGGCGGCGACAAGGACGCCCGGCAGACGATGTTCGCCACGCAGGTCGCCGACTACGCGAACCAGCCCCTCGTCACCGGCGAGCAGGCCGGTTCCGTCGACAGGTACCGAACGGATGCCGCGCTCTACACCCACATCAAGGATCTGGCGGCGTTGCGGGAGGCCAACCCCGCGCTCGTCGACGGGGCGCAGATCGAGCGCTACGCGGCATCCGGCCCTGGCGTCTACGCGTTCTCCCGCGTCGATCCGACCGACCGGATCGAGTACCTCGTCGCGGTCAACAACGCCAGCACCGCGCAGACCGTCGATCTGAAGACCCTGACCGCGGATGCCGGCTACGGCGTGATCTACGGTGCGGGTCCGGCGCTGAAGACGGATGCCGGCGCCGCGACGACCGTCACGGTCCCCGCTCTGTCGTCGGTCGTGTGGAAGGCCGACCGCGTGGTCAGCGCCCCCGCCGAGGCCGCCGCGGTCAGCGTGAGCGTCCCCGCCGCGGGCTCCGGGGTGACCGGCCAGTCCGCCGTGCAGGCGGCCATTGCAGACCAGTGGGCGCAGACGAGCTTCTCGTGGCGCGTGGTCGGCGGCGACGGGTGGCACGCCCTCGGCACCGCGGAGGACACCGACCCCCGCGTCTTCCACGACATCCGCGGCCTGAAGAAGGGCACGCTGGTCGAGTACCGGGCGGTCACGACTGACGCGGCCGGCCACCACGCCGCCTCGTCGACCTACGCGTCCGTGGGCAACGCCGTGACGCTCGCGGCCGGAGAGGAGCCCGAGTCGCCGATCGACATGGTGACGGTGCCCGGCAGCCTGAATTCCGAGATGGGCTGCGCGGGCGACTGGGACCCGGCCTGCGAGAAGGCGAAGCTCACGCTGCGCGCCGACGGCGTGTGGGCGGGCACGTTCGACCTCCCCGTCGGGGACTACGAGTACAAGGCGGCCGTCAACGGCAGCTGGGCGATCAACTACGGCGCGAACGGCGTGCCGGACGGATCGAACATCGCCATCCACCACGCCGGCGGCGCGATCACCTTCTACTTCGACCCGCGAACGAACATCGTGCAGTCCACGGCGGAGGGTCCCATCGTCACCCTGCCCGGATCGCAGCAGAGCGAGCTCGGGTGCGCCGCGGATTGGTCGCCCGACTGCCTCGCTACTCTGATGGCCGACGGCGACCGCGACGGCGTCTACGAGTTCGCGACCGACAAACTGCCCACCGGTGCCTACGAGCTGAAGGTCGCGCACGGCCTGAACTGGACGGAGAACTACGGCGCCGACGGCGTGCCGGGCGGCGCGAACATCTCGTTCAGCGCGACCGAGGGCAAGGTCACGAGCTTCCGCTACACGCTCGCGACCCACATGCTGGAGATCGTGAGCACCGATCCGCCGCTGCCCGGTACGGGGGAGTTGCGTGCGCACTGGATCGACGCCACGACGATCGCCTGGCCGGCGACGCTCGGCACGACCGACCGCGCCGCGTACCAGCTGTACTCCGCGCCCGACGGCGCGCTCGCCGTGGCCGACGGCGAGGTCGTCGGCGGCACCCCGCTCGCCCTCACAGTGATCGACGGCGGTCTCACGACGGCGCAGCTGTCGCGCTTCCCTGCGCTCAAGGGCTACGTCGCGCTGAAGGTGACGAAGGCGGATGCCGCGGCCCTCGTGCGCACGCGGCTCGCCGTCGCGCAGCGCGACGAGACCGGCGCTCTCACCGCCTTCACGGGCGTGCAGGTGCCGGGCGTGCTCGACGACCTGTACGCGAAGGCGCTCGACAAGGTCGAGCTGGGCGTGCGGTTCACCGGCGTCAACCCGACCTTCCGACTGTGGGCGCCGACCGCGCAGAGCGCGACCCTGCTCACGTGGCCCGCGGGCTCGACCGCAGAGCCGACCAGGCACGAGGCCTCGTGGGACGCGGCGTCCGGCGTCTGGACGGTGAAGGGCAAGAAGGGCCTCAAGGGCGTCGAGTACCTCTGGGAAGTCGTCGTCTATGCGCCATCCACCGGCACGGTCGAGACCAACCGGGTCACCGACCCCTATTCGGTGGCGCTCACGATGAACTCCGAGCGCTCCGTCGCGATCGATCTCGCCGACAAGGCGTGGAGGCCCAAGGCTTGGGAGAAGACGAAGGCTCCGGTGATCGAGAAGTCGGTCGACCGGGCGATCTACGAACTGCACATCCGCGACTTCTCCATCGGAGACGAGACCGTGCCCGCCGCCGAGCGCGGCACGTATCTGGCCTTCACCGAGAAGAGCGCCGGCACCGACCATCTGCGGCAGCTGGCGGATGCCGGCATCAACACGGTTCACCTGCTCCCATCGTTCGACATCGCGTCGATCGAGGAGGACCGGGCGGCGCAGGCCATGCCGGCGTGCGACCTCGCGTCGTACGGCCCGGCATCCGATCAGCAACAGGCCTGCGTGCAGGCCGTGGCAGACCAGGACGGTTTCAACTGGGGGTACGACCCCTACCACTACTCCACTCCGGAGGGCTCGTACGCCGTGAACCCCGACGGCGGGGCGCGGGTGGGCGAGTTCCGCTCGATGGTCGGCGCGCTGCACGGCATGGGGCTTCAGGTCGTGCTCGACCAGGTCTTCAACCACACCGCCGCGTCAGGTCAGGACGGGAAGTCCGTGCTCGATCAGGTGGTGCCCGGCTACTACCACCGGCTGAACGCGGCCGGTGCGGTAGAGACCTCGACGTGCTGCCAGAACGTCGCGACCGAGCACCTCGCCGCGCAGAAGCTCATGGTCGACTCGATCGTCACGTGGGCGCGCGACTACCGCGTCGACGGCTTCCGTTTCGACCTCATGGGGCATCACTCCACGACCAACATGGCGGCGATCCGCTCCGCCCTCGACGCGCTCACCCTCAAGAAGGACGGGGTCGACGGCAAGAGCGTCTACCTGTACGGCGAGGGCTGGAACTTCGGCGAGGTGGCCGACAATGCCCTGTTCACGCAGGCCACACAGGGCCAGCTCGACGGGACCGGCATCGGCACGTTCAACGACCGGCTGCGGGATGCCGTGCACGGCGGCAGCCCGGTCGACGGCTCATCGACCTTCCGTCAGGGCTTCGGCACCGGGCTCGGCACCGACCCCAATGGCAACCCGATCAACGGCACCACCGAGCAGGCGCTCGCCGACCTCGGCCACGAGACGGACCTCGTGAAGCTCGGCCTCGCCGGCAACCTGCGCGACTTCACCTTCGTGACCAGCGACGGCAAGGTCACCGCGGGGAAGGACATCGACTACCGAGGATCCGCGGCCGGCTACGCGAGCCAGCCGGGCGAGACGGTCAACTACGTCGATGCGCACGACAACGAGACGCTCTACGACCTCTCGGTGTTCAAGCTGCCCGTCGGCACCTCGATGGCCGACCGGGTGCGCATGAACACCCTCGAGCTGGCGACGGTCACACTGTCGCAGTCGCCGTCGTTCTGGCACGCGGGCACGGAGCTGTTGCGGTCGAAATCGCTCGACCGCAACAGCTACAACTCCGGCGACTGGTTCAACCGGATCGACTGGACCGGGCAGGAGTCGACGTTCGGCTCCGGTCTGCCGATGGCCGCCGACAACCAGGAGAAGTGGCCGATCATGGCTCCGCTGCTCGCCGACCCCGCGCTGAAGCCCGGTGCGTCGGACATGGCGACGGCACAGGCCTCCGCGCTGGATCTGTTGCGGGTGCGCGACGAGGTGGGGCTGCTGCGCCTCGGCTCGGCGGACCTCATCGGGCAGAAGGTCACATTCCCGAACGGCGGGGCGGATGCCGCGCCCGGCGTGATCCTCCTGCAGATCGACGACCTCGCGGGGCCGGACGCCGATCCTGAGCTCGACGGCGCGCTGGTGGTGTTCAACGCCTCGCCGTCGCCGGTCACGCAGACCGTGAGCGGGCTGGCCGGGCGTGTCTTCGGGCTCGCAGACGCACAGGCTCAGGGCTCTGACCCGGTCGTGAAGACGACGGCCTGGGATGTCGCGACGGGCACTGTCACGGTGCCCGGTCGCACGGTCGCCGTGCTCGTGCAAGACCACGTCGTGCCCGTCGGCACGCGCGTCTCCGCCACCGTGTCGAAGCCGGTCGTGAAGGCGGGCGCTGACGTCACGGTGACCGCGACGGTGCGAGCCGACGACCGCAGCCACGCGGAGGGGACCATCACGGTCCGGGACAACGGGAGGATCGTGGCGACGGCTCCGCTCGCGGCGTCCGATAAGGGCAAGGTGACCGTGACGGTGCCCAAGCTCGGGCGCGGTGTGCACCTCCTCACCGTGCAGTTCGAGGGCGTGCAGCCGTGGACGCCGTCGCGCACCCGGCTGCCGCTCCCGGTGCTCGTGCTCTGACGCTCGCGCGTCGTCCGGCGCCTGCTTGTGCCTCCTCCACAGCGTGTCCGGCGCCGGAACCCGCTCTCCTCCACAGGTGGGCGGGTGCCGGAAGTTGTCCACATCGGCCGGATCCGGCCCATCGGGCGAGGCTGAGTCGGCCATTCTCGGGGCATGACCGATCAGACGATCCCCGTGAAAGACCGCCCGCTGCGTGACGACGACGACCTGTCCGCGCTGCTTGAACAGCTCCTGCAGCGTGCGAGCAGACGCCAGGTGTGGCTGATGTTCGTCGACCAGAGAGGGTGCCTCGCCGAACCGCTGATCCCGATCGAGGGATACCCCGACGATCCGAGCGCCGTCGCCGATGCTCCCGATCTCGGAGAGGTGACCGAGGCGTCGCTGCTCATGCAGAGGGCGGGCATGCTGCGCGAGGCGATGGAGAGCGCCGCGGTCGTGCTGGTGTGGGAGCGCCCTGGATCACGGATCATCGGCGTGGACGACCGCGAGTGGGCCGTGGCGATGCGCGACGCCGCGGCCGAGCACGCGATCCCGCTGCGTGCGCAGTTCGTGCTGCACAGCAGGGGAGTGCGCCAGATCCACGACGACGACCTGGGATGACGAGACGTGTCGTGGCTGCCATCGACACGCGCTGCCGGATATTTACAAGGACGCCCTAGTAAATATCCGGGCATCGAAGTATCATCGACAATGTGCCAACGAGGGCACGGAGGGACGTCACATAATGACCTATACAATCCCGCATTTCGTAGGCGGATCGCTTCTCACTCCCGACGCCGACCGTTTCGCCGACGTGTTCGACCCGAGCACGGGCGCCGTCCAGGGTCGCGTGCCGCTCGCCTCGGCCGACGAGGTGCGCAGCGTGATCGCGAACGCCGAGGCTGCGCAGCCGGAGTGGGCCGCGACGAATCCGCAGAAGAGGGCGCGTGTGCTGCTGCGGTTCCTCGACCTCGTGCAGCGCGAGATGCAGCCGCTCGCCGAGCTCCTCGCCCGTGAGCACGGCAAGACCGTCGACGACGCCAAGGGTGACATCCAGCGCGGTCTCGAGGTGATCGAGTTCGCCGCCGGCGCACCGCACCTGCTGAAGGGGGAGTACTCCACCGGCGCCGGCGCGGGCATCGACGTCTACTCCATGCGCCAGCCGCTCGGTGTCGTCGCGGCGATCACCCCGTTCAACTTCCCCGCCATGATCCCGCTCTGGAAGGCCGGTCCGGCGCTCGCCGCGGGAAACGCCGTCGTGCTCAAGCCCAGCGAGCGCGACCCCTCCGTGCCGGTGCGTCTCGCCGAGCTCTTCCTCGAGGCCGGTCTCCCCGCCGGCGTGCTCAACGTCGTGCACGGAGACAAGGAGGCGGTCGACACGCTGCTCACCGACGACCGCATCCGCGCTGTCGGCTTCGTCGGCTCCACGCCGATCGCCGAGTACATCTACTCCACCGCCGCCGCGCACGGAAAGCGTGCGCAGTGCTTCGGCGGGGCGAAGAATCACATGATCGTGATGCCGGACGCCGACCTCGACCAGGCCGTCGACGCCCTCATCGGCGCGGGATACGGATCGGCAGGCGAGCGCTGCATGGCCATCTCGGTCGCCGTGCCGGTCACCGACGCCGTGGCCGACGCGCTGATCGAGCGGCTGAAGCCCAATGCGGTGGAGCCCGGCGATATCGTCGATCTCGATGGCCGCGTCATCGGTCATCATC
>JAGIAK010000071.1 GCA_017744855.1 Microbacterium sp. | reverse complement strand
CTTCAGGGACAGCGGGTCGGCGCCGGCGGCGACGTTGCGCAGGCCTTCCTTCACGAGAGCCTGAGCCAGCACGGTGGCGGTGGTGGTGCCGTCACCGGCGACGTCGTCGGTCTTCTTCGCGACCTCCTTGACGAGCTCCGCGCCGATCTTCTCGTACGGGTCGTCCAGCTCGATCTCCTTGGCGATGGAGACGCCGTCGTTCGTGATCGTGGGGGCGCCCCACTTCTTCTCGAGCACGACGTTGCGGCCGCGCGGGCCGAGGGTCACCTTGACAGCGTCGGCGAGGATGTTGAGGCCGCGCTCGAGACCGCGACGGGCCTCCTCATCGAAAGCGATGATCTTTGCCATGAGTTTTGTCGTCCCTCCTGGACGTAGACGTTGGGGTTTAGCACTCAGAGTGATCGAGTGCTAACGCCATTCTGGCACTCGACACCTTCGAGTGCAAGCCGCCGGGAGGGCAGGGCTCAGGGGGCCGGGGTCGCTCCCTTGGTGGCCGGGGCCGAAGCGGAGCGGTCGAGGCCGATGACGACGACGAGCTGCTTCCCGTCCGTGGTGTTCTGGCTCGCGTAGAAGTCGTTCTGCTGCACGTCGGCGCCCCCGATGAGGCGGGCCAGGCCGATCGCGGCGAGCTCGTCCTCGTCGCCGACGTAGTACACCGTCGTCGTGGTGAAGTCCTTGCTCGCGCTGTCGCTCGCGAACACGGAGTCCGCCGCCCATCCGGCGTTGAGCAGCTCGTCGCGCATCTGGGCGTCGAGGCCCTCGTCGGGCGTGGCGTTCAGCACCATCACCGAGTACGTGGTGTCGACCACGCCGGTCTCGACGGGCGTCGGCGCCGTCGTCGGCCCGGAGTCGGGGAACAGCGTGATCCGCCCCATCACCACGAGCGAGCCGAAGATTCCGGCGATGATGAGGACCAGGGCCGCGACGAACGACCACAGCAGCACGACCCAGCCGTTCATGCCCGGGGCCTCGGCGCGGTGCGCTCCTACTCGTCCGGAGGAACGGGGGACGTCGTCGAATCGGTCACGGATGGGCTTGGACACCCCTCGATGCTAGTGGCACGCGCCTGTGAGTCCGCATCCCGCGGTCCCCGCGCGCCGCCTCAGCGCCGGTCTCAGCCGACGAAGCCGGGAGTGCGGGCGCTGCGTCTGAGCGCTCTGGCGTCCCTGATCCTCCGCAGCCGCCCGATCAGCATCGGGTCGTACTCGAGGGCGGCCTCCGAGTCCACGAGCCGTCCGAGCAACTGGTAGTAACGCGCGGCGCTCATGCCGAGCTGGGCGCGGACGGCCTCCTCCTTGGCCCCGCTGTGACGCGGCCAGGCGGTCTCCATCGCGAGGACGGCGCGATCGCGCTCGCTCAGCTCTCCCAGCATGGGATCAGACTAGATCGCCACGCCATCCGCGGCGGCGCGCCACTCCCACGACCTGCCGAGAGGATCGGCCGCTGCACGCACCTCGCCGTCGAGGGCGACGACGAACCCCGGCCACCCCTCCGCGTCGATGGACGGCTGCCAGACGTCGAGCAGGGCAGGCGGATCGATCGTCACCCAGCGCGCGGAGAGGGAGCGGATGCGGGCGACCAGGGCCTCGCGCGCCTCCCTGGGGATGTGCACGAGCACTCCTGGCGTCGTGACGACGAGCGTCGCCTCCGCTGGCGCCTCCGCGGCGAGCGCGTCGAGACGCGCGGCGGCGTCTCCGGCGACGAGCAGCGGTGGATCGGCGGCGACGACGTCGAGCGCCGCGGCCACGCGCTGCTCCCGCCCCTCCTCCCCCGGCCAGACGAGCCCGCGGAGCCAGCGGCGGTCGCGGTCGTCCCTCGCGTCGAGCGGCAGGAGGTCGATCCCCGCCCTCCACACCACCTCAGGGAGACGGACGGGCGGCATCGCGCCGCGCACCTCGCTCTCCAGCAGCACGCCGGAAGGGCCGTCGCCGGGGTCGAGTCTGGCCAGCTCCACGCCGTCCGGGGACAGGTAGCGGTACGAGTAGCGGTCGGGATAGAGGCACAGTCCGCCGGAGGCGCCGATCTCGAGCAGGGCGATCGGCCCGTCGATCTCCGACAGCACCGGAAGCAGGGGCGCGAGCCTCAGGGGCTCGTTGGTCTGCAGACCCCGTGCGGCGCACTCGTCGACGATCTCGTCTGCGCGGGCGAGGACGAACTCGCGCCACGTGTCGTAACCAGTGAGCGCTGCTCCCAGCATCCTCGTGACGGCGAAGACCAGGGGAGGCTGCCGACGGTTCTCGGGGATGCGCGCGAGCACCGCCTGCACCTCGGGATCCCCGGCGACGCCGAGCGCCCACTCCTCGTAGAGGCGGCTGCGACCAGGCGCCTCCCGCTCCGCGAATCGGGCGTAGCGCTGCTGCACGGCATCCGTCATCCCTCCATTCTGGCCGTACGCCCCGATCGTCGCCGGACGCGCGACAATGGAGTCATGGCGTACAGCGTGGACAAGACCGAAGAAGAGTGGCGCGACGAGCTCGGGGCCGACCAATACGCGGTGCTCCGCCAGGCGGCGACCGAGCGCGCGTGGACGGGCGAGCTGCTCGACGAGAAGCGCGCGGGCCTCTACACCTGCGGCGCGTGCGGTGCCGAGCTGTTCAAGAGCGGCACCAAGTTCGACTCCGGCTGCGGCTGGCCGAGCTTCTACGAGTCGATCCGCCCCGAGGCCGTCGAGCTCATCGAAGACACGAGCCTGGGCATGGTGCGCACGGAGGTGCGCTGCGCCGCCTGCGGCTCCCACCTTGGCCACGTCTTCCCCGACGGGTTCGGCACCCCCACCGGCGACCGCTACTGCATGAACTCGATCGCCCTCACTTTCACACCGGACCCCGAGTGAGCGCACTCGACGCGGTCGAGGCCAGGCAGTCCTGGTCGAAGGTCACCGAGGAGGCCCCGTCGAGCGACGAGCTGCTGCGTCTCGTGGCCGCGGCCGGACGTGTGGCCGATCACTCGTCGCTGCGTCCGTGGCGGCTGATCGAGCTGCGCGGCGACGACCGACTCACTCTCGGCGCCGCCATCGCGAAGGCGCAGCGAGACGACAGCCCGTCGACCAAGCCGCTGCGCGCTCCGCTGCTCGTCGCCGTGGTGGCCAGCTACCGCAAGAGCGAGAAGGTGCCGCGCTGGGAGCAGGAGGCCGTCGCCTCCGGAGTGGCCCACGTGCTGAGCCTGCTCCTCGACGAGGCCGGCTGGGGCGTCATCTGGCGCACCGGTCACTACACCCGCGCCAAGGCCGTCGCGAAGGCGCACGGGCTGTCGAAGAACGAGGAGCTGCTGGGCTGGCTCTACGTCGGCGGCAAGCCGGCGGGCAAGGGCCCTGGACGACGCAAGCCGGTCGACGCGCGCAGCCTCGTCACTCGGATGCCGGAGCAGAAGGCGGCGGCGCCGGCGAAGAAGACGAAGGCGAAGAAGAAGAAGAAGAAGTAGCAGGCGTTCGACGTCGACGCCGAGGCACCGCCACGACGACCGAGGCGACGGCCACGACCACCATGCCGGCGATCTGCCAGGGGGCTGGCCCGGATGCGGTCGGCCAGATCAGGTCTATCACCACGGATGCTGCGAGCTGTCCGAGCACGGATCCGAGCCCCATCAGCAGCACGCCCGTGTGCGCCACGATGAACGCTCCGAGCAGGATGTAGGCGAAGCCGAGCACGCCGCCCAAGTACAGCCACGGCTCGGCGGGAGGCGCCTGAGGCGCTCCGCGCACGAGGATGCTCACCGCGGCGGCGATCAGCAGGGCGACTGTGCCGGCGATGAAGCTCATCAGCGTCGCGGTGATCGGCGACTGCACGCGCTGGGCGAGGCGCCCGTTCGTGGCCGCCTGCCAGGCGATCCCGACTCCGGCCGCGAACGGCAGCAGCAGCATCCACAACGGGGCCGTGGCCAGCACGTCGCCGCTGAGCGAGATGCCGACCGCGGCGAGCGCCAGCACCCCGCCGAGGAGTCGCCCTGGGGTGACGGCGACGACGCCGGCCGGGCCGAACCCGATGCGGTCGAGGACCAGGCCGTGCAGCGTCTGACCCGCCACGACGCCGACGGTGAAGAGCGAGACCCCGAGCACACCGGCGGTCACGCCCTGCGTCGAGACGGTGAGCGCGCCGCACGTGCCGCCGAGCAGCATCCAGAACGGGATGCTGCCTTCGCGCACTCCTCGCCACAGACGCGCCGCGCCGCGTCGCGCGGACGGGATGCACGGGATGACGACGACGAGCACGAGCAGGCCGACGGAGAAGGAGATGAATCCCGCGACGATGCCGTTGTCGACGTCGACGCCGAGGACTCCGTTGATCCGGGCCTGGACGGCAGTCATCACGCCGATGGCGACCGCCCCACCGAGCGCGAGAGGCGCGGGCAGGCGGCGTTCGGGGGTCACCTATCGACCCTACCCGAGCCGTTGTCGGAGGCCGCGACTACGCTGGCCGCATGTGCGCGAGCTATGGTCTGGATCCGCGGTTCACCGACACCGACCTCATCGATGAGATCGACGAGGCCGTCCTCGAGGGGTTGCGCGCCTGGGCCGCGGAGAACGCGGGCGAGACGGTGCGTCCGACGGGGCGCAACCTGCGCAACCTCAACCCGTTGATCGTGCCCGGCGACGGGGCGCCCACGCTCGAGACCGGATGGTGGGGGTTCCTCGTCGGCGGTCAGCCCGCGAAGTTCCCGTCGATCAACACCCGGTCCGAGCGACTGCAGGAACGGCAGGGCGGTCTGCGCTCGCGAGCCATCGTGCCGGCGACCAGCTGGTACGAGATGCAGAAGCCGTCGAAGACGTGGCACGAGTTCCTCGTCGACGGCGGCACCCTGTTCGGCATGGCCGCCGTCACCCAGCGCGGCCGCACCGCGGACGGCGACTGGTACACCTGCTACTCCATCGTCATGCGACCGGCACCGGAGCACCTCGCCGGAGTGCACGATCGGATGCCTCTTCTCCTGCCTTCGGCGTTGGGCGCCGACTGGCTCACCGCCGAACCGACCAGAGAGATCCTCGACGAGGCCCTGCTGGCGGCGGCAGCCCTCGATGAGCGGGTCACCGCCGTCCCCCGCTCGAACGACAAGGGCTCCGCCGACCGACTGTTCTGAGCGGTCCCGGCTCGGACCTCCATCGCGCCTTGACCTCCTTCGGGGGTCAAGAGAGCCCTCCGCGTCACTTTTCACCCCGATTGCGCACTTTCCCCTATGACGGAGGTCGCCGACGGGGCGCCTCGAGACTCCGGGGAGGTGACCGATGCGGGACGACCGTATCGACAGACGGCGCGTGCGACGGGCCGCTGTGGTGGAGGAGTTCGTGCTCCAGCGCGCACGCGCGGCGGATCTGCTGGTCGACCGGATGGGCCTCGACGTGGTGCACTCGTGCGCCTCGCTGCGCACCTTCATGGCCTGGCTGCAGCGCGCCGATCGCCAGAGGTGGCCGCACGTGCTGGTCATCGATCCCCCGTCCGACCTCGACCTCCAACGCGACCTCGAGGTGCTCTCCGCGCTCCGCGATGCAGGCATGCGCATCGTCGTCCTCTCGCCCTTGCGCTCCCGCAGCACCGGACGCCGGCTCATCGACGCGGGTGTCGAGGGCATCGTCTCGACCGGTGACGGCGAGGAGGAGTTCCTCGCCGTCGTCGACGCCGTGCTCACCGGGGAGAGCGTGATCACGCCGCGCGCCAGGGCGTCGATCCGCGGATCCGAGGATGCCCCGCGCCTCAGCGCGCAGGAGGAACGGGTTCTCGCGCTGTACGCGACGGGACTCACGATCGCGGAGGTCGCCGATCGGATCGGGGTGCGGCACGACACCGCCCGCAAGTACCTCACCCGTGTCCGCGACAAGTTCACTGCGGTGGGGCGCCCCTCCCGGTCGAAGCTCGATCTCGCCCGCATCGCGTGGAGCGAGGGGTACGTCACCGACGATGTAGAACGGGAGCAGTCCGGGGAACGTCGTCGCGAAGCCTGACGCCGCGTCACTTTCGAGCCCCGGTCGACTCCTTCCGTACAGGAGGAAGACCCGGCGCCCTCCCGTTGCCGACTCCTCCCTGCAGTGCGGCCTCTTCCATCCACGGCCCTCCTCCGAGATCCGCGGACCGGTGCTGGGGCACCTCGGAGGGGGTCGCACTGCATCCTTTCGCCCTCCGGCCGGCCTTCGGCACCCGCGCGGACTCCTAATATGTGAAATATCGATGTCGTTTCAACCGCGTCCGGTGACAAACCGCGCGGAGATGTGCTCTCCCGGGGGGACGGAGAGCACGCGTTTCACGGGAGGGAAACGTGGAGGATCCTCGCAGCGACGCCGAGCTGCTCCGGCAGCTCCGCGACGGCGAGCGCGACGCCTACGTCGTGCTGTGGGAGCGTCACATCGGAGCGGCCCTCCGCTATGCGTCCCGACTCTTCCCGTCCCGGGCGGAGGACCTCGCGTCTGAGGCGTTCCTCGCCGTGTACCAGCAGGTGACGACGTCCTCCAACGGCCCCGAGTTCGCGTTCCGCTCCTACCTCAAGGCGGTGATCCGCAACATCGCCGTCCGCTGGCGGAAGGACGCGGACCACGTCGACGACACCGTCGAGGCCGACAGGGTCGACACACGCGATGCGCTGAGCCTCGTGGCGAGAGAAGCGGACGCCGGCGAGCTCCTCGGCGCCTTCCTCGATCTGCCCGAGAGGTGGCAGCGCGTGCTCTGGCTGGCCGAGGTCGCCGACGTCGCGCGCCCCGACATCGCCCGCGAGCTGGGCATCAAGCCGAATGCCGTGTCCGCGCTGCAGCGCCGCGCGCGATCAGGCCTCAAGGTGCAGTGGCTCACCCGTCAGGTCCCTGTCTTGCTCCGCGACGACGCCACGCACGCCGCCGCGCGCCTCTTCCCCGCGCACCTCTCCGATCCGCTGGACACCGCGGTGTCGGCGCAGGTGTCGGCGCACGTCGACTCCTGCGCGAGCTGCGCAGAGCTCCTCGTCACGATGCGCAGCGACGCGCGACGGCTGCAGAGCGTCACCCTGTCGGCGGTCGGCTTCGGCGCCCTGGGCGCCGTCGTCCCCGCCGGCGCCTCTCTCGCGCCCGGCACCGCGGCTGCGGCGATCACCCTCGTCACCGGCGCCGGTATCGGCGGACTGATCCTCGGCGGGGTGGGGGCCCTATCGGTGGGCGGTCTGCTCCTCGCGTCCCTGTTCGGCGTGGCGCCGCCCGCCGTGACCGTGCCCGACGCCGCGGCGGCCGCCGTGCAACCGCAAGCCTCGGGAGCGCCTGTCCCCGTGCCCACGCCTGTGCCGACGCTCCGCCCTGATCCGCAGACGACGACGCCGGAACCGCTGCGCCTCGGTCGTCGCAACGCAGACCCGACCATCGAGTCCGTCGATCTGGTGAACGACCCGACGTGGCAGGGCCCGCCGACGCCGACCCGACCCGAGCCCGCCGGGGTCGGGGTTCCCGGCCCCTCCGACGTCCCGACCACGGCCGACGGACCAGGCCTTGCCACCCCCACGGCGTACTCCGGCTACCTCCCTCCCCTGCTCACCGGCAAGACGGCCCCTGGCTCCTCAGTGGCCGTCGAGCTCGGCGGCCGGCGCTACACGCCGCCCGTCGCCGCTGACGGCTCCTGGAGCTTCGATCCTCGGGCCCTGACGTTCACCGCGGGCAGCACCTACGACTACCTCGTCTGGTCGTACGATGCGTCCACGCAGTCGGTCGCGACCCCGGGCTCGTTCACCGTGTCGCCCGTGGCCGTCGCGGGTTTCGAAGGGCTCTCCGGCTTCCACGACATGGTCGTCGAGGAGGCGAGCACCACCGGTCTGGTGATCTCGCTCACGGGACCGGCGAACGGCGCCGTCTCGATGCAGTCGATGACGGGGCATTCCGTGATCATCCCCCTCGGCAGCACGGGTCAGGTCGTGAAGCGGCTGCGCATGTACGACCACGGGTGGTACTGGTTCACGATCCGTCCGATCGATGCCGACGGCTTCTGGGGATCCCAGGTCGAGCGCGGCGTGGACGTCTACGACCCCGACATCATCTTCGATCCGTTCGGAAGCGACGGCGACGTGTTCGACGTCGTGGACCCCTGAACCACCCCGCATCGGCCTCGGGTGCCACCGGTCCGCTCGCGCAACGGTACTTGCGGAGGACGCGCAGCGTCGGATGCCTCGCATAGCGTCGAAGCATGATCACCGCAGAGGGACTCACGAAGAGATTCGGGGACAAGACGGCCGTGCAGGACGTCTCGTTCACCGTCAGGCCGGGAACCGTCACCGGGTTCCTCGGACCCAACGGCGCAGGCAAGTCGACCACGATGCGCCTCATCGTCGGCCTCGACCGCCCGACTTCAGGACGGGCGACCGTCGGCGGTCGCGAGTACCGCAAGCTCGCGGCGCCGCTCACCGAGGTCGGCGTGCTGCTCGACGCCAAGGCCGTGCACACCGGCCGCACCGCGCGCAACCACCTGCGCGCCATGGCGGCGACGCACGGCATCCCCTCCTCCCGCGTCGACGAGGTCATCGATCTGGCCGGGATCGGCGCCGTCGCCCGTAAGCGCGCGGGCAAGTTCTCGCTCGGCATGGGGCAGCGTCTCGGCATCGCCTCGGCGCTGCTGGGCGACCCGCACACGCTGATCCTCGACGAGCCGGTCAACGGGCTCGACCCCGAAGGCGTGCGCTGGGTGCGTCAGTTCGTCCGCCACGCTGCCTCCGAGGGGCGCACGGTGCTCCTCTCCAGCCACCTCATGAGCGAGATGGCGCAGACCGCAGACCACGTCATCGTCATGGGCAGGGGCCAGGTTCTCGCCGACGCTCCGCTCGAGGAGCTGGTGCGCGCATGGACCCGCAACACCGTACGCGTCCGTACGCCCCGCGCAGCCGATCTCGCGGCCGCCGTCGCCGGCGCAGACGTCGAGATCGTGAGCATCCAGCCCGATCTGCTCGACATCGTCGGGCTCCCCGCCGCGCGCATCGGCGACCTCGCCGCGGATCGCGGCATCCCGCTGCACGAGCTGACGCCGACCACGGGCTCCCTGGAGGACGCGTACCTCGCCCTCACCGGCGACGCCGTCGAGTACCGCACCAAGGAGATCTCATGACCGTCCAGACCGCACCGGCGCCCGCCCGCACCGCCTCGGGCCACCGTCTGACGTTCCCCGCCGCCGTGCGCGGCGAGTGGATCAAGCTGTCCACCCTCCGCTCGACCTGGTGGTCGATCGCGATCGTGGCGGTGCTCACCGTCGGCATCGCGGCGCTCATCGCACAGGCGGTCGACATGCCGGGCTTCGAGCCCATTCAGGCCGTCGTCATGCCGATCCAGTTCACGATGCTGCTCGCGGGCATCCTCGGTGCGATCTCCGTGACCGGCGAGTACTCGACCGGTATGATCCGCTCGACGCTCACGGCCAACCCCGTGCGGGGCTCCGTGCTGGCGGCGAAGGCGCTCGTGGTCGCGGTCTTCATGTTCGTCTCGGCGCTGATCACCTTCGGTGCGGCTGCGCTGGCCGTGATGCTCATCGTCGCTCCGCGCGACCAGTCCATCGACTGGAGCGACCCGAAGGCCTCGATCCTGCCGATCCTCGTCGCCTCGCTGGCGATGGCCGTGTTCGCCCTCATCGGCGTGGCGTTCGGGTTCATCCTGCGCTCCGGCGCCGGGGCGATCGCCGCCACCGTCGGTCTGCTGTTCGTGCTGCCGATCGTGGCGAACATGTTCATGATCGCGGGCGAGGCGTGGCAGTGGGTCGCGGATCTCGCTCGCTACCTCCCGGTCGCGGCCGCGCAGAGCGCGATCGTGCCCGGCACCGGTCTCGACGAGCCGATCGCCTATCTCACGCTCGGCGGCTGGGTCGTCGCGGCGATGCTCGCAGCGTGGGCAGTCCTGCGCACGCGCGACGCGTAGAGTCTCTCCGTGATCCAGACGCGCAGCCGCAGCGACGTCGTCCGCGTGGACGACGAGCTGCGGCTGCCGCGTCCCCCGGGGATGTTCCGCAGATTCTGGGCCCGGCATCCCCTCTTCGCCGACATCCTCATCGCGCTGTTCTGCCTGCTGCTCTCACTCACACCCGCCCGCGGCGCAGGCGAGGATCTTCCGCTGCCGCTCGCGATCACCATCGGGGTGCTCATCCCGGTGTCCGTGGTCGTCGCGTGCGGCGCGCTGCTCGTCCGGCGCCGCCACCCGCTGATCCCGTTCGTCGCGGCATTCACCGCCGAGGTCTTCTTCCTCGGGCTCGGAGCTCCTGGCGGCACGCCAGCGGTCACGGTCGCCGCCTACTCGCTCGCCGTCTACGCCTCCACCCGCGCCGCCTGGGCGGGTCTCGGCATCGGGATCGCCGCCCTGGCGACGCTGTCGGGAATCCTCATGGGCGTCGGGGTGATCTCGCTGCAGTCGGCGGCCAACACCGTCGTCGGCAACCTCGTGGTGGGACTCATCGGCACGCTCATCGGCATCAACGTCGGTGGCCGCAAACGGTACGTGGCCGCCATCATCGACCGCTCCCGACAGCTGCTGATCGAGCGCGACCAGCAGGCCCAACTCGCCGCAGCCGGAGAGCGCGCCAGGATCGCCCGGGAGATGCACGACATCGTGTCGCATTCCCTGACGGTCATCGTGGCGCTCTCCGAGGGCGCGGTGGCCACTCAGGATGCAGAACGCGCGCGGTCGGCCGCCGGAGCCGCAGCAGCCACGGCACGGTCGGCGCTCGGTGAGATGCGGTCGATGCTCGGGGTGCTGCGCGACGACGACGCCCCTCTCCCCCTCGCCCCGATGGCGCCGCCGTCCCCTCACGACACCGTGGCCAACGCGCAGCGCGCCGGGTTCCCGGTGACGCTGTCGACCATCGGCGACGCGGCGCTGAGTCCCGTCGTCGAGCACGCGGTGTCGCGCATCGTCCAGGAGGGTGTCACGAACGCGATGCGTCATGCACCGACGGCCAGCATGATCGCTGTCCGGCTCGACAGGTCGTCACCGTCGGAGATCGTGATCGAGATCGTCAACGACGGGGTCAGGGCACAGACCGGATCCTCGGGTTTCGGCCTCAGGGGCCTCACGGAACGCGTCGCGCACGCGCGAGGACGCATCGACTACGGTCGCGAGGGGTCGAGGTGGCGCGTCACCGCGGTCATCCCCCTGGACCGCATGGAGGAGGAGTCATGACAGAGCAGATCAGAGTGCTGCTGGTCGACGACCAGGAGCTGATCCGTCTCGGGTTCCGCATGGTCCTCGAGGCGGAGGACGACGTGGTCGTGATCGGCGAAGCCGGCGACGGACACCAGGCGATCGCGCAGGCCGGCGTGCTGCATCCGGACATCGTGCTGATGGACATCAGGATGCCAGGGCTCGACGGCATCGCCGCTACGGAGGCGATCGTGCGCGAGCACCCCGGCACGCGGGTGGTCGTGCTGACCACCTTCGACCTCGACGAGTACGCGTTCGGCGCGATCAAAGCGGGCGCCAGCGGCTTCCTCCTTAAAGACGCGCAGCGCCAGGAGATGCTCTCCGCGCTGCGCGCAGTGCACCGCGGAGACGCCGCCCTGTCGCCGCGGATCACTCGCATGCTGCTCGATCACGTCGCGCCGCGGCTGGGCGCTATGCCCGAGTCCGACGCTGCGACCGCCAGCGTCACGGCCGCGCTCACCGAGCGCGAGTTGGAGGTCTTCCTCGCGCTCGCGCGCGGCCTCACCAACGCCGAGATCGGCGAGGAGCTCTTCGTGAGCGAGTCGACCGTCAAGACGCACGTCGGCCGCGTGCTCGCCAAGCTCGGCGCCAGGGACCGCATCCACGCGGTGATCCTCGCCCACCGCCTCGGACTCTCCGACGGCGGGCCCACGCCCGGCGCCTGACCGGACGTCATGCCGAGGCGGGCGTCCATTCGGAGACGCGAGTGAGACGCTCGACCTCGTCGGCGGCGAGCTCGAGTCGCGCGCCCGCGAGGAGGTCGGGCACCTGCTCGACGGTCCGCGCGCTCGCGATCGGGGCTGCGACCGTGGGCTGTGCGCGCAGCCACGCCAGAGCCGTGGCGGCGATCGAGGCGTCGTGCGCGGCGCCGATCTCCTCCAGCGCGTCGATGATGCGCAGTCCGGCCTCGGTGGCGTACTTCGCCGCGGCGCCGGCGCGCGGGGAACCGCCGCCCTCGGCATCCGTCGAGCGGTACTTGCCGGTGAGGAATCCGCTGGCGAGCGAGTAGTAAGGCACGAGCCCGAGACCGAACTCCTCGGCCACGGGGATGATGGTCTCCTCGACGACGTTGCGGTGCACGAGGTTGTAGTGCGGCTGCACGGCGACCGGACGGACGACGCCCAAGCGGTCGGCGATGTCGATCCACTCGCGGATGCGGTCGGCCGTGTAGTTCGACACGGCGACGTTGCGCACGAGCCCGTCGGCGACGAGCTGCCCGAATGCGCCGACGGTCTCCTCCAGCGGAACCGTCTCGTCGTCGAAGTGGGCGTAGTACAGGTCGATGGCGTCCACCCCGAGGCGGGTGAGGGACGCTTCGGCAGCCTTCCGCACGGTGGCGGCGGAGAGTCCCAGGAAGTCCGGATGCTGGCTGACCTTGGTCGCGACGACCACTCCGGAGGGCCGGCGGGAGGCGAGCCACTCGCCGATGATCGTCTCGCTCTCGCCACCGTGGTTGCCCGGCACCCAGGCGCTGTAGCCGTCGGCGGTGTCGATGAAGTCGCCGCCTCCGTCGATGAAGGCGTCGAGGACGGCGAAGGAGGTGTCGCGGTCGGCCGTCCAGCCGAACACGTTGCCGCCGAGCGAGAGGGGAAGAACGTCGAGGTCGCTGTTTCCGATGCTGGTCATGCTGACGCCAACCCGACCACGGCCTCGAGTATTTCCGTGAGACGCCGTATTACGACAAGCGGCGGCCCTCCGTCGGCCAGGGGCTACCGCCCGTCGTGCGTGTCGTCCTATGCGGAGACCGGGTCTCCCGCTGCAGGTCGCGCCTTACGGGCAGCAGCCGCAGAAACCATGGCCCCGACAGTCAGATTGACGACGAACGCGAACACGAAGAGAACCACTGCGATCAGCACGGCCGTCGGGAGGAAGATGAACGCCCCGTTGTCCATGCCATCAGGGTAGCTCCGCGCCGCGCTCGCGGTATGACGAAGGCCCGCGTCCTCCCCGGACGCGGGCCTTCGTGTGTGAGCCGACTACGGGACTCGAACCCGTAACCCCCGTATTACAAGTACGGTGCGCTACCAATTGCGCCAAGTCGGCGAACCGCGGAACTCCGCGGATCGTGTCGAACGTGCATCACCGAGTCTAGAGCGTCCGCGGCACCGGTCCCCATTCACCCGAAGATGCGGACGGTGTCCGCGTCGGCCAGTTCGCGCAGCCGCTCCGTGATGACGGCCCGGAGGTCGTCGTGCCGGTCGCCGAGGGCGAAGGCGGGGTCGCTCCAGCTGGCGGGATCGTAGAGCCATACCGGTTTCCGGACGAGCTCGGGAGGCTCCCAGTCGTAGCGGGGCCAGACATGGGCGTGCACGAAGGCGTCGGCGTTGCCGAGGATGTCGATGTTCATCCGCCGGAACAGCGGGTCGGCATCCCGGCAGGCGCGCTCGACGGCCGTGGCGAGCAGGTCGACGTCGGAGAGGAACTGCACACGATCCTTCCGCGGCATCTCGGCAAGGGCTCGCGCCTCCGGATCCCTGCCGAGAAGCACGCAGTAGCCGGGGAGGAACTGCACGTCTCCGATCACCGCGTAGCCGCTCTCGAGCTCGGCCAGCACGGTCGGGTTCTCCCCGCGCGCGGCGGAGCGGATGCGGTCGTCTCGCCAATCCATGGGTCGACTCTATCCGCGCACAGGGCATCACCCCTGGGAGGGTATCGTTCTCGCCATGGGAACCCTGGAGTACAACAGCTCGCGTCCGCCGATCGAGGTCGACGATCTGACCCTGGCCCACCTCAAGATCGTGATCGGGACCAAGCTCCGCCGCAACGAGAGCTTCATGATGACGTGGCTGCCCGAGAGCGGAAAGCTGGCCGGTCGACTCACCACCTGGATGCACCCGAGCATCCCGTTGATCTTCACGTTCGACGACGCGGCGATGCCCGAGATCGATCCCAAGCGCATCGAGCACATGATGGAGCGGCTGAGCGCCAGAGGCGATCTCGTCTTGGATCAGCTGGACTGACGCCCGGGAGGACGCCCTCCCGCTCCGGTCACTGCGCGGGCGTGGCGGTGGGGCTCGGCGTGGGCGTCGGAGTGGAGTAGTACGCGTCGCTGGCGACCGTGAGCACGAACTGCGAGAACTCGGCGGCGTCGTCGAGACGGCCGACGTAGGCCTCGCCGTTGACGACGATCATCGGAGCTGAGGTGAGCACGAGGTCGTCGGAGCCGACAAGCGGACCCTCCAGCGCGCGCGAGGTCGCCTCCTTGGCCCAGGTCGTGAAGTCCTGGTCCTCGATGCAGGAGCGCACCTTCTTGGCGTTGTCGACGCCGACGGCCGCGGCGAGGTCCGCCAGCTGCACGTCGGAGAGGCCGTCGCTGTTCACCTTGGGCTGGTCGTCGAGCAGCTCGTGGTTGAACGAGTAGAACTGCGAGGGCGAGTGCGTCGCCACACACGCCGCTGCCGCCGCGGCGCGCAGCGAGTACTTGGTGCCGTTGGAGCTGGCGGTGAGCAGAGCGACCGGGTGGTACGAGACCGATGCCGCGCCCTCGGTGATCCAGCTGGCGAGCTGACGCGCGTTGGCGCGCTCGAACGCGCCGGCGTCGGGCGACAGGTAGTCGACGTACACGTGGATGTCGACCTTGCCCGCGGCCGTGGGCTCGGGGGTCGGGGCGTCGGTCGACGCCTCCCCCGCCTCGGTCGAATCGGGGGTGGGGGTCGCGAGAGCCTGTCCAGACCCTGCCGAAGCGCTGATGTCGGTGACGAGCACCCCGTCGCCGTCCATGCCGGACGGGCTGAGCTGCGGCTTGGAGACCTGCGCGGAGACGGCCATCGTCACGGCCGTGCCGATCGCGCCGACGGCGACCACGGCGACGGCGCCGATGATGATTCGTCGCATCAGACGCGCCCTGGACTGCTGGGCGTGCACCTGCTGTGCCTTCTCCCGCACGGCCTCGCGTGAATTGCGAGGGCTGGGGACGTTCGGCGTCTCGTCGCTCGACATCGTTCCTCTTGACAGTCTCGGTGGGGCAGGGTGGCCCCGAACGCCGCTCACCGCGACGAGCACCGTGAAACACGGCCGAATCCGATGTTAACCAGCGAGGCTGAGAAATACCCAGGTACGGGAGTTTCTGGCATACTGATCCCGACCCGATGAGGGGTCACGGTGGGTCATACCGCCGCTCTATCACTACGGATCGTCCGGCACGTACCTGCCGGTGAAGGAGAAACGCAATGGCATCTGTGACTTTCGACGAGGCCACCCGCCTCTACCCTGGCGGCACCCGCCCGGCCGTCGACAAGCTCAACCTCGAGGTCGGAGACGGCGAGTTCCTCGTCCTGGTCGGCCCCTCCGGTTGCGGTAAGTCCACCTCGCTCCGCATGCTCGCCGGCCTCGAAGAGGTCAACGCCGGCCGCATCCTCATCGGCGATCGCGACGTCACCGACGTGCCGCCGAAGGACCGCGACATCGCGATGGTCTTCCAGAACTACGCGCTGTACCCGCACATGACCGTCGCCGAGAACATGGGCTTCGCCCTGAAGATCGCGGGCGTCGGCAAGGAGGAGCGCGCCTCCCGCGTCCTCGAGGCCGCCAAGCTCCTCGACCTCGAGCAGTACCTGACCCGCAAGCCGAAGGCCCTCTCGGGTGGTCAGCGTC
>JAGIAK010000070.1 GCA_017744855.1 Microbacterium sp. | reverse complement strand
AAGCTGATCTACGCGTACGCCGAGGCGACCGTGCCGATGGTGACCGTGATCCTGCGCAAGGCGTACGGCGGCGCCTACATCGTGATGGGCTCCAAGCAGCTCGGCGCCGACGTCAACCTCGCATGGCCGACGGCCGAGATCGCGGTGATGGGCGGCCAGGGCGCCGTAAACATCCTGTACCGCGGCGAGATCAAGAAGGCCGAGGAGGCCGGTGAAGACGTCGCCGCCGTGCGCACGCGACTGGCCAACGAGTACACCTACAGCGTCACGAGCCCGTTCCTCGCCGCCGAGCGCGGCGAGATCGACGGCATCATCGAGCCGGCGAACACCCGCGTCTCCATCGCGAAGGCGCTGCGCGCGCTCCGCGGAAAGCGTGCCGAGCTGCCCCCGAAGAAGCACGGGAACATCCCGCTGTGAGTGACACGCACGCAGAACAGCCGCCGACGATCGAGATCGTCCGCGGGTCGGCGACGGAGGAGGAGCTGGCCGCGCTCATCGCGGTCGTGAGCGACGCCTATGCGCGCGAGGAGTCGGCCGCGGTCGCGGCGGACTCGCGCGCCTCTGCGTGGTCGCGCACACAGCGCGCGATGCGCCGCCCGCTGCGCAGGGACATCACCTGGGGCCGCTTCCCGGGCTGACGCCTCCGGGGCGCGAGCTCCGGTTACGTCGGGCGCCTCTCGCGCCACCGACGCGAGGCGTTCTCACGCCGTCACCGGCGAACGACGCGGCGTGAGGCCTGCGCGGAGGTCTGCGGATCCGTGAGCCCCCCGCTCACGGATCGCGCAGACTGACGTCGCCGAATGATGCGAACGAGACAGCCAGAGCATCACCCCAGATCGGCGTACGGCAATACTACATCGATTAGAGATATTGCTCAAGGGATCTGTCGTTCCCGACCCTGGTCAGTCCTCGAGGTAGAGGTCGGACGCCCTCGGAGTGAGCACCGAGTCGAGCACGACACAGGCGGCGCCGACCGCGCCGACGTCGTCGCCCACCACGGTCCCGTCGACGGGAAGGGTGCGGAGCGCCCTCGTCGCGTTGCGCGCATCGAGCAGCGCCGGGATCTCAGCGAGGTACGCCGGAGCCAGCCTCGACCAGAACGGCCCGCCCAGCACCACCCTGTCGACGTCCAGCGTGTTCGTGAGAGCCGCGATCAGCACCGTGAGATCACGGGCCGCGACGCGCAGCAGCTCCACGGCGAGAGGATCGCCCCCGGCGGCGCGTTCGCACAACGACGCGAGTCGTTCGTCGACCTCGTCGCCGTCTCCGCGCACCATCGGAGCATCGAACGCTCCGGCACGCTCCGCCCGCTCGACGATGGCCTGCGGCGTGCACACCACCTCCACGCATCCGCGGTAGCCGCACGTGCACGTCGGCCCGTCCGGGTCGACGATGATGTGTCCGACCTCGCCGAAGTTCCGGGAGCTCCCCCGCACCGGATCGCCGGCACGCACGAGCGCGGCGCCGATGCCGGTGCCGAGGTACACGAAGAGGAAGGACTCGTCCGCGGGGCCCTGACCGGTCCACAACTCGCCCACCGCGGCCGCCGTGGTGTCCTTCTCCAGCGTCACGGGGAAGCCGGTGGCCCCGGCGAGCACCCCACGCAGGGGAACCCGGTGCCAGCCCGCGAGTTTGGGCGGGTCGATCACCGTGCCCTTCTCCGCGTCGAGCGGCCCCGGGGCCGCGACGCCCACACCGGCGATCGCGGCGCGATCCGCACCGGCATCCACGATGAGCGCCTCGATCGCCTCAGCCATCGCCTCGACGATGAGGTGCGGATCGGTCGCTGGCGTGCGCGCGACTCGGCGCCTGACGACGGCGCCTGCGAGGTCGAGGAGCACGAACGTGATCACGGACGGATCGAGGTGCACACCGATCGACAAGCGGCTCCCTGCCACCAGACGCAGGGTCACGCGGGGCTTGCCAGGACCGTTGATGGTGCGGCCGGCCTCCTCGATGAGCCCCTCGTCGAGGAGACGGCGAGTGATGTTCGTCACCGTCTGCGCAGACAGGCCCGTCGCATCGGCGAGCTCGATCCGGCTGAGACCGGAGCCTGAACGGCGGATGGCCTCCAGGATGACGGACTGGTTGAAGTCACCCATACGGGGAAGGTTCGTGCCTCGACGCATGCCCATCGTCTTATCCTGGCCCATCAATGGTCGACATCGTGTCCCCCAAAATACCTACAGACAAACTATGGCGGAAACGTGAGACTGAAGTAGACGCTTCGCGTTCGGTCGGTCTCTCTGTCCCAGGGTAGACAGACGGTGATCGGCCACCCGCGGACAGTTTTCGGGTAACTGTTCCGCATGGCGAGGGGCGGGCGGCTTCGCCGCCCCTCGCCCATTCTGACACCCTTCGGCTCTGGCCCCCTCCCCCGGTCAGAGCCGGAGCAGGTTTCCGGCCGTCACGGTCGCCGTGCGTCGCGCGGGATCTCATGCCAGAGGTCGACCGCATCGTCGTCACGCGAGCTCCCAGACGCAGCTCGTCCGACGACGGTCACGGCGATCCGCGGATCGCTCGATGCCCGGATGATCAGCCGGTCGGCATGAGCCCCGCGAAGCACCTCGGCCAGCTCGTCGCGGATCTCCGCCCGCCGCTCCTCGCCGATGTCGTCCAGTCCGCCCTCGTCGAAGACGGTCACCACGACGCCCGCCCTCCGGGCATCGGCGATCGCGTCGCGCACCGCGTCGTTGAGCAGATCCGCCCCGCGCAGCTCGTCACGCAGTCGCCCCTCGGCGAGCCGTGCCTCCAGCCGCTCCGCGTCGTCGAGTACACCGTGGGTCGCCACCGTGCGGCTCAGCACCGGGCCGGCGACCGCGAGCGCGAACTGGGTGCGCAGACGCCGCTCCCGCTGGCGGACCTGCTGGGTCGCGTGCCACGCGGACACCGCCTGCTGGATGTCGGCGAGCCGCTCGGTGTCGCGCACCGCCCTGTCCCAGAAGAGGACGAGCAGCCACGCGACCGCGACCCACATGATCGACCCGACGAGTCCGAGGGAGAGCGCGACGAGGAGGCCCAGATGGATCGACGAGGACGCCGTGAGCGCGAGGAGCACCAGCACGGCGATGATCGGACGCCTCCGCACCATGCAGACCACCCCGAGCAGCCCGAGGCCGCCGATGTACCAGGTGGCGAACGGCGCGGTGCGGATCAGCGGATCGAGCGAGTGCGTCGCGAGGCTGGGGATGACGACGCTGGAGACCACAGACACGAGGGCGACCCAGAGCGGCATCCGCACCTCGACGGCGCTCCCCCAGAGGATGGCGACGTTGACGACCACGAGGAACAGCGCGATCGCGGCGACCATGAGCAGCGGTGCCGTCGGCTGCTCGATCCACCAGATGCCACGGGCGGCGAAGTACATGGCGAACCCGATAGCGAGCGAGGTCGCGACGCTGCGGACGGTGCGGTTCACGAGCGCTCCCATCCCAGCGTGACCGTGGTGCCGAGTTCGCCGGACTCGATGGCGGCGGTGCCGGCGACTCCCGCCATGCGAGCGAGGATCGACGCCCTGATGCCGAGCCGGTCGGCGCCTATCGCGTCGACGTCGAATCCCGGTCCGGAGTCGCTGATGGTGACGAGGATGCCCTCGTCACCCGTGCCCTGGGCGACGATGTGCAGACCCCGCCCACCCGCGTGCGTCACCGCATTCCCCATCGCCTGGCGCGCCGCGAGCACGAGGGCCCTGGCCGCGCGGCCGGGCACGAGCCCGACGCCGCCGATCTCCTCGACCACCGCATCGGCGCCGAGCTCGGACAGCGATCGTCGCAGTTCCACGACGATCTGCGCCGTCGCGACGGGATCGTCGCTGCCCTCCTGCGCGACTGCAGCCTCGGTGTTGGCGAGACGGGTGAGGGCCTCACGGGCCATTCCCACCGCGAGGTCCCTGGCACGGTCACCGTCCGCGCGTTCCGCCGCGATCAGCGCGGCGAGCACGCTGTCGTGCATGAGCGCCGACATCGCCACCCGCTCCTCCTCCGCGGCTGCGGCGGCAGCGGCGGATGCGTACGAGGACACCGCGCGGCCCCTGGCGTCGTCGACACCGGCCGCCACGGAGCGGAACATCCATCCGAGCGAGATGATCACGATGCCGAGGATCAGCGTGAAGGACACGTCGAACGCGGTGGTCACCCAGAACTCCCGGGAGAACCGGCCCTGTACCAGGCGCACGTAGCCGTACACGAACGGCATGCCCACCGCCCACGCGAACTGCAGCTTGAGCGGGAAGGCGAGCATCGCCGCGACGACCCCGACGTTGACGAGGAAGAAGATCCAGGGCTGGTCGGATGCCGTCTTCTCCGCGGGATCGACGATCAGCGGCCACGCCGCGAGCGCGATCACGTACGCGATCGCGAAAGTCCCTGAGGTGATCCGCACCCCCCGACCCACGACGCACGCGACGAGCATCGCGATCAACGGCAGGTAGACCACCACCAGCAGCGTGAAGCTCGGCACGTCGGACCACGACAGCGTGGCCAGCGCGGAGATCAGTGCCTGCGTGCCCAGCACGGTCGAGCCGAGCGCGACGACGATCGCGAGGATGCGCTCCATCCGCTTGCCGGTGAAGCGCTCGAACTCGGTCTCCGCACCGCCCGGGGAGGGGATCCTGCTCCAGGCTTCGCGGATGCTGAGGGCGTCAGCGGGCACTCGGCATCCCGTCGGCGGCGACGATGCCGTCTTCCATGGCGCGGCGGAGCAGGTCCACCTTCGTCGAGGCGGGCCGGCCGACGCCGACGTACTTCACGCGGATGCGCGAGATGTTCTCCTTGGCCGTGGAGTACGCGACCCCGAGGCGCTCGGCGACCGCCTTCAGCGGCAGTCCCGTCGCGTACAGGCGCAGCACCTCGCGTTCGCGTGCCGACAGCTGCGCATCGGCGAAGTCGCGGTCGCCGTCGACGGCGCTCGCCCATTCGACGTTGTTGAGCGCCTCGCCGGACGCCACCGTGCGGATCGCATCGAGCACGTCGTCGAGCGCCGACGACTTGCTCACGACGCCCGCGGCGCCGGCAGCCAGCGCCTCGCGCACAGCGGCAGGACGGTCGGCGACGCTGTGGATCACCACGCTGGCGCCGTCGACGACGATCGACGTGACGTTCTCGGTCACCGTGGTGCCGTCGCCGAGCGTGAGATCGAGTACCACCACGTCGGCGGGGGCGGCGCCGGAGGCGGCACGCCACTCGAGGTACGACGCGACGGTGCTGCCGGAGAACACCACCGTCTCGCCGCCGTCACGCGCGCACGCGGCTTCGAGGCCGAGGCGGACGGACTCGTGGTCATCGATGAGTGCGACCCTGCTCATCCGCCCAGCCTACTGAGTTCGTCCAGATGGTTTACGGTCTCGTCACCGCGTGAGCAGTGCGACGACCTCGAAGTGGTGCGAATGCGGGAAGAGGTCGAACGCGCGGAGCGCCTCGACGTTCCACCCGTGTCCGCGGAACGTGCCGAGGTCGCGTGCCAGTGCGACGGGGTCGCAGGCGACGTACGCGATGGCGTCGGGGGCCAGTTCATGCAGCGCGTCGACGACTGCGCGTCCCGCACCCGCCCGGGGCGGATCGAGCACCACGGCGCCGGCGCCCGCGTTCGCGGGGAGCCCGGCGAGGAACCGATCGACCCTGGCGGTGACCGCCGTCGCGTCGAGGTGGGCGAGGTTCACGCGTGCGTGCTCTGTGGCCCGCCTGCTGGACTCGACGGTGACGATGTCGGTGCCGCCGAGGTCGCCCAGCGTGGCGCCGAAGAGGCCGACCCCTCCGTACAGGTCGTAGTGGGTCGACGACTCGTCGACGTGCCCGTCCAGCAGGGCGTAGACGGCGGCGTCGAGCACCGATGCCGCGCGCGGGTGCACCTGCCAGAATCCGTCGGCATCGAGCTGGAACCGGCGGTCGCCGACCTGCTCGTGCACGATCTCCGGCGTGCTCCGACTGCCACGTCCTCGTCCGCGTGGGCCGCGCGGCGCCGTGTCGTCGCGGCGGATGACGCGGACGCGCCCGTCTGCCGGCTCGATGAGGTCCACGCGGCCGGGACGTGCGTCGCGGAGCGCGGCGGCGGCCTCCGCGACGGCGGGCCTCGCGAGCGGATGCGAGGCGACGGGGATCGCGCGGTGGCTCCGCGTGGCGAACGGACCGACGACGCCGTCCTCGTCGACGTGCAGGCTCACCCTGGTGCGCCATCCTGTGCCGTCCGAGGAGTCGACCGCCTCGATCTCCGGTGCACGGAGCCCTTCGCCCGCGAAACGGTCGAGCGCCTCGGCGAGCACCTGTCGCTTGAGCACGCGCTGGTGCGCGAGATCGATGTGGCCGAGGTCGGCGCCTCCAGGTCGATCGGCGGGGTCGCGGGACACGTCGGCTTCCGGCCAGATGTGCGGGCGACGGTGCTCAGACGCCTCCAGCACCTCGATCGTCTCGGCGCGCCAGAAGCTCTTCGCGTCGTCGGTGGAGTCGGCCGTGAGACGGGCGCGCACCCGCTCGCCGGGGATCGCGTCGGAGACGAACACCACGCGCCCCTCATGTCGGGCGATGAACGTGCCGCCGTGCGCGATGCCGGTGATGTCCAGGTCGAGCAGGGTCGGCGGTGTGGAGGTCATCCTTCGAGGATACGGTGGTGGACATGCGCGTCTGCCTCGCCTCCACATCCCCCGCCCGCCTCATGCTGCTGCGCCAGGTCGGGATCGAGCCGCTGACGGTGTCCCCCGACGTCGACGAGGACGCCGTCGCCGCCGCTGCGGCGGCAGAGCGAGGCGCCGAGCTCACTCCGGAGGAGCTCGTGCTGCTGCTGGCCAGGGCGAAGGCGGCCGACGTCGCGCACCGGCTCGCGGAGGAGGGCGGCTTCGACGGTCTGGTGATCGGCGGCGACTCGATGTTCGCGCTCGGCGGCCGCGTGTACGGCAAGCCCTACACGCCGGAAGAGGCGACCCGCCGCTGGCGCGAGATGCGCGGGGCCACCGGCATCCTGCACTCCGGCCACTCCGTGTACCGGGTCGTCCCCGGTGAGCCGCCGAGGGAGGCGACTGCGGTCGCCGAGGCCGCGGTCACGTTCGCGGATGACATCACGGACGCCGAGATCGCCGCCTACGTCGCCTCCGGCGAGCCGCTGCACGTCGCGGGCGCATTCACCGTCGACAGCCTCGGCGGAGCTTTCATCACCCGCGTCGACGGCGATCCGTCGACGGTCGTCGGCATGTCGCTGTCCACGGTGCGTCGCCTCGCCGGCGAGCTGGGCGTGGTGTGGACCGACCTCTGGTCGTAGACTCCCCCAGATGTTCTTCCGACTTTCTTGTGGAGAGTCGTCAAATAGATCGATCCCCTACTCGCTAGGCTGACATTCATGCCTGATATCGCCAAGGTTCTCATCGCCAACCGCGGCGAGATCGCCGTACGCATCATCCGCGCAGCGCGCGACTCGGGGATCGCCTCCGTCGCCGTCTACGCCGACCAGGACCGCGACGCCCTGCACACCAGGCTCGCCGACGAGGCCTACGCCCTCGGCGGGGCCACCAGCGCCGAGACCTACCTCCAGATCGAGAAGATCCTCTCCGTCGCCCGTCGTGCCGGAGCAGATGCCGTGCACCCCGGCTACGGCTTCCTCGCCGAGAACGCCGAGTTCGCGCGCGCCGTCATCGGCGCGGGGATGACCTGGATCGGACCGTCGCCCGAGGCCATCGAGGCGCTCGGCGACAAGGTCACGGCCCGCCACGTCGCCGAGAAGGTCGGCGCACCGCTGGCTCCGGGCACCCCGGGTCCCGTCGAGACCGCCGAGGAGGTCGTCGCCTTCGCCAAGGAGGTCGGCCTGCCGATCGCCATCAAGGCCGCGTACGGCGGCGGCGGGCGCGGCCTCAAGGTCGCCCGCGAGCTCGACGAGGTCGCGGAGCTCTTCGAGTCGGCGACCCGCGAGGCCGTCACCGCGTTCGGTCGCGGCGAGTGCTTCGTGGAGAAGTATCTCGACAAGCCCCGCCACGTCGAGACCCAGTGCCTGGCCGACGCCGAGGGCAACGTCGTCGTCATCTCCACGCGCGACTGCTCGCTGCAGCGCCGTCACCAGAAGCTCGTCGAGGAGGCGCCTGCGCCGTACCTCACCGAGGAGCAAAACGCGCAGCTGTACGCCGCGTCGAAGGCCATCCTCAAGGAGGTCGGCTACGTGGGCGCCGGCACCTGCGAGTTCCTCATCGGCGCCGACGGCACGGTCTCCTTCCTCGAGGTGAACACCCGTCTCCAGGTCGAGCACCCCGTGTCGGAGGAGGTCACCGGCATCGACCTCGTGCGCGAGCAGTTCCGCATCGCGGCCGGCGGCACGATCGACTACGACGACCCGCAGCCCCAGGGGCACTCCATCGAGTTCCGCATCAACGGCGAGGACCCGGGTCGCGGCTTCCTCCCGCAGCCTGGCCCCATCCACGTGTTCAAGACCTTCGGCGGTCCCGGCATCCGTCTGGACTCGGGCGTCACGGCCGGCGACTCGGTGTCCGGCGCCTTCGACTCCCTGCTGGCGAAGATCATCGTCACAGGCAAGGACCGCGCCGAGGCTCTGGAGCGGTCGCGCCGCGCCCTCGACGAGTTCGAGGTCGCCGGTCTGCCGACGGTGCTGCCGTTCCACCGCAAGGTCGTGAACGACCCGGCGTTCACCGCCGAGGACGGCCGGTTCGGCGTCTACACCCGCTGGATCGAGACCGAGTTCGTCAACGACATCCCCGCCTGGGACGGCGAGCTCGAGTCGCCCGCCGCGTCCGAGAGCCGCCACACGGTGGTCGTCGAGGTCGCGGGCAAGCGTCTAGAGGTGAGCCTCCCCGACCGCGTCGCCGCGGCCGTCGGCACCGCAGGCCGCCCCGCTGCCGTTCCGCCGTCCCGTCGCAGCCACTCCACCACGGTCAACGCCGGTGCATCCGGCGACGCGGTGAAGTCGCCGATGCAGGCCACCGTCGTCAAGGTCGCCGTCGAGGACGGCCAGCAGGTCGTCAAGGGCGACCTCGTGGTCGTGCTCGAGGCGATGAAGATGGAGCAGCCGCTGCAGGCGCACAAGGACGGCGTCATCGGCAACATCAACGCGGATGCCGGAGCCACGGTGTCCGCCGGCCACCAGCTGCTCACCATCAGCTGACGCGCAACCACCTTCCGCGACGCCCCACCTGCGCGCCGACGCCCCACCTCACGGGCGTCCGCCAGGTGGGGCGTCGTCGTTCAGGTGGGGCGTCGGCGAGAGCAGAGCCGGAGCAGCTGCTCAGCTGATGTTGACGAGGTGCATCGCGCGGCTGGCGTCGGTGATGCTGCTGGACAGCGACGGGTAGGCCGCGAACACACGGGACACCTGGTCGACGGTCAGGCGACGCTCGACGGCGACCGCGATGGGGTAGATCAGCTCCGACGCCTTCGGCGCGACGATCACTCCCCCGATGACGGTGCCGGAGCCCTTGCGGGCGATGAGCTTCACGAAGCCGTCCTTGATGCCCATCATCTTCGCCCGGGGGTTCGCCGCGAGCGGGAGCTTGTAGACGAGGCCGTCCGCCACGCCGTCCTCGACGTCCTTCTCCGAGAACCCGACCGTGGCGATCTCCGGCGCGGTGAAGATGTTGGAGGTGATCTTGATCTGCTCCAGCGGGATGACGATGTCACCGAGCGCGTGGAACACGGCCGTGCGGCCCTGCATGGACGCGACAGAGGCCAGCGGGAAGAAGTTCGTGCAGTCGCCCACCGCGTAGATGTTCGGCACGGACGTGCGCGCGACCTTGTTCACCCGCACGTGACCGGACTCGGTGAGCTCGACGCCCGCCTCTTCCAGGCCGATGCCCGCGGTGTTGGGGATGGAGCCGACCGCCATCAGGCAGTGGCTGCCGTCGACCGTGCGGCCGTCGGAGAGCGTGACGGTCACGCCGTCTGCAGTGACCTCCACCCGGTCGGCGCGCGCCTTGGAGAGCACCTGCATGCCGCCGCGCTTGAACACCTTCTCCAGCACCCGGGCCGCATCCTGGTCCTCGCCGGGGAGCACCTGGTCGCGGCTGGAGACCAGCGTGACCTTGGCGCCGAGGTTCATGTAGGCCGAAGCGAACTCCGCTCCGGTGACGCCGGACCCGACGACGATGAGGTGCTCGGGGAGCGCCTTCATGTCGTACAGCTGCGTCCAGGTGAGGATGCGGCGGCCGTCGGGCTTCGCGGAGTCCAGCTCGCGCGGCGAGGCGCCGACAGCCACCACGATCGTGTCGGCCTCGACGCGGTCGAAGTCTGTGCCGCCCTGCCCCGTCGACACGACGATGGCGTTGGAGCCCTCCAGACGTCCGTGGCCGGACAGGATGCGGACTCCGGCCTCGAGCAGGGTCGAGCGCATGTCCTCGGACTGCTGGCCGGCGAGGGCGATGAGCCGCTTGTTCACCGCCGCGAGGTTGATCGCGATCTCGGGCTTGAGGGGCTTGCCGTGATCGCCCTTCGCGAAGAACTGCACGCCCAGGTCGCTGGCCTCGGAGATGGCCACGGCGGCGTCGGCCGTGGCGATCAGGCTCTTCGAGGGCACGACGTCGGTGAGCACAGCGGAGCCGCCGACGCCGACGCGCTCCACCAGGGTCACCTCGGCTCCGAGCTGGGCGGCGGCGAGCGCCGCCTCGTAACCGCCGGGACCGCCGCCGAGGACGGCGACGCGCTGAGTGCGCTCGAAAGTGGTGGAAGACATGGAATCCATTCTCCCGCAATCCTGGCGGCGGACCTTCCACCTTCCTAGAGTGGATCCATGCCCGAGACTCACAGCAACCCCCTCGACGACCCGACCGCGAACCCGTTCGAGGTCGCAGCCACAGCCGCCGCCGACATCGCGCGGCTCTCCGGCGTCGAGAAGCACGACATCGCCCTCACGCTCGGCAGCGGATGGGGCAAGGCGGCCGACATCATCGGCGAGACCGTCGCGACCATCCCCGCCACCGAGGTGACCGGTTTCTCCAAGCCCGCCCTGGAGGGGCACGTCGGCACGCTCCGCAGCATCCGCACCCCCGACGGCAAGAACGTCCTCGTCATCGGCGCGCGCACCCACTACTACGAGGACCACGGCGTCCGCCGGGTCGTGCACTCCGTGCGCACCGCCGCCGCGACCGGGGCGAAGATCATGGTGCTCACCAACGGCGCCGGCGGCATCCGCGAGACCTGGAAGCCCGGCCAGCCGGTGCTGATCAGCGACCACATCAACCTCACCGCAGACTCGCCCCTCGAGGGCGCGACCTTCATCGACCTCACCGACCTGTACTCGCGTCGTCTGCGCGACATCGCCCGTACGGTCGACCCCACCCTCGACGAGGGCGTGTACACGCAGTTCCGCGGCCCGCACTACGAGACGCCGGCCGAGGTGCAGATGGCGAAGATCATCGGCGGCCACATCGTCGGCATGTCGACCGCTCTCGAGGCGATCGCCGCTCGCGAGGCCGGCATGGAGGTGCTGGGCTTCTCGCTCATCACCAACCTCGCCGCCGGCATCCAGCAGACCCCGCTGAGCCACGCCGAGGTGATCGAGGCCGGCCAGCTCGCGGAGCCCGTGATCACCAAGCTCCTCGCCCGTGTGATCGAGGCGCTGTGAGCGAGGAGCGTCTCGCCCAGGCGCGGGCCTGGATGAGGCAGGATCCCGACCACGAGACCCGCGACGAGCTCGCCGGCATCGTCACCAGGGCGGCGTCCGGTGACGAGACCGCGATCGCGGAGCTCGACGACAGGTTCGGCTCGCGCCTCGCGTTCGGCACCGCCGGCCTGCGCGGCGAGCTGGGCGCCGGCAGCAACCGCATGAACCGCGTGCTCGTCGCTCAGGCCGCAGCGGGGTTCGCCGCCTACCTGCGGGAGCGCACCCCCGACCGTGCGCCCGTGGTCGTCGTCGGATACGACGGACGTCGCAACTCGCGCGTGTTCGCCGCCGACTCCGCCGAGCTGTTCGCGGGCGCCGGACTGCGCGCGATCCTGCTGCCGCGTCTGCTGCCCACCCCCGTGCTCGCCTTCGCCGTGCGCCACCTCGGCGCCGATGCCGGCGTGATGGTCACGGCGAGCCACAACCCGCCGAACGACAACGGCTACAAGGTGTACCTCGGCGGACCAGACGGCGGCTCGCAGATCGTCTCCCCCGCCGATGCCGAGATCGCGGCGCACATCCAGCGCATCGCGGACGCCGGTGACATCGGCGCCCTGCCGCGCTCCGACGCGTACGAGACCGCCGGGGAGGACGTCGTCTCGGCGTACGTCACCGCCACCGCGGCGGTGTCCCCCGCCCCGCCGTCCGCCTCCGGCATGCGCTGGGTGTACACGGCGATGCACGGCGTGGGCTGGGAGACCTTCTCCCGCATCGTCACGGCCGCAGGGTACCCGCAGCCGATGGTCGTCTCCGAGCAGCTGTCGCCGGATGCCACCTTCCGCACGGTGTCGTTCCCCAACCCCGAGGAGCCGGGCGCGATGGACCTCGCGTTCGCTCGGGCGCGGCGGGTGCAGGCCGACTTCATCCTCGCGAACGACCCCGACGCCGACCGGCTCGCCGTCGCGATCCCGGACGCCTCGGTGGAGGGCGGCTGGCGCCGGCTCACCGGCAACGAGGTGGGCCTCCTGCTCGGCGCCCGTGCCGCCCGCGCCGCGGAGGGCGCTCCTGACGCCTCCCTCGCGTGCTCGCTGGTGTCGTCCCCTGGCCTCGGTGCGATCGCCGCGCACCACGGCCTCGGCTTCCACGAGACCCTCACCGGCTTCAAGTGGATCTCCCGGGCGCCCGGGATGGTCTTCGGGTTCGAGGAGGCGCTGGGCTACCTGGTCAATCCCGACACGGTGCGCGACAAGGACGGCATCTCCGCGGCCGTCGCGGTCCTCGGTCTCGCGGCTGAGGCCCGTGAGCGCGACGCCACGATCGCCGACCTCCTCACCGAGCTCGGCGACCGGTACGGCCACTTCGCCAGCGGCCAGGTGTCGGTGCGCGTCGACGATCTCGCGGTGATCAGCGACGTCATGCTCTCGCTGCGCACCCTGCCCCCCACGCAGATCGGCGGCAGGGCGATCGCCTCGGCCGAAGACCTGCTGCAGGCGGCGCCCGGAGCTCCCTCCGGCGACGTGCTCCGGTACCGCCTCGCCGACGGGTCGCGCGTCATCGTGCGGCCCAGCGGTACGGAGCCGAAGCTCAAGGTGTACATCGACGCGAAGGGCGACTCCGCCGAGGGCGCCGCGTCGGCCGTCGCCGAGCTCGAGGCGGGCGTGCGCGCCCTTCTCGGCGAGCGCTCCTGACACGGAGGACGGGCATGGCGACGCGACGGGTGACCATCAGCGCCCACAACGGCGTCCATGCCCGTCCCGTGGCGGAGCTCGCGCGGCTGGCGCTGACCTCGGAGCGGCCGGTGACCGTGCGCACCGCGACGGGCGCCGAGGCCGACCTGGCCAGTGTCCTCGCGGTGATGGACCTCGCCCTCGCCGAGGGGGACGTCGTCGAGCTGGAGACCGCGGACGGCCCGTCGTCGGATGCGCTGCTCGACTCCCTCGTCGACGTGCTCGATCCGCGCCGGCGGTGATCCTCAGCCGTCGATGACGGCGACGAGTTCGTCGAGGAACGACTCGAACGTCGAACCGCGGCGCACGATCCTCTGCACGCTCTCGCGCTCGCTGAACACCTCGACGAGCTGCTCGAACACGGTCTGGAACGCGGCGCGGTCGCTCTCGCTGAAGGCTGCGAGCGCGACCACCTGCACACGTCCGTCCCCCCACGCCACCGAGCCGTCGGCGACCCCGATCGCGATCGCGGTCCTGGTGGCGGTCATCTGCAGTGCGTGCGGCACGGCGAGGGCGTCGGTGAAGGCGGTCGACGACATCCTCTCCCTGGCGATGGTGTTCTCGACGTAGTCGTCCCCGATCAGCTCCCGGCGGGTGAGCAGCGCGCCGAGGCTCCGGATGATCGCATCCTCGCCCTCGTCGCGGAGGGGATGGATGAACGACTCGGCGTCGAAGTAGCGGGAGAGCTCCTCGCGGAGCCTGGTGAGCCTGCGCGACCTGCGCAGGCGCGCCGCCGCCTGTTGCACGCGCTCGGCGTCGGTGTCGGAGAAGAAGGGGTGGATGCGCACGAACCGCTCCCCGGAGTCGTCCGGCTCGATCGTGCTGAGCACGAGGTCGGTGTCGAACGACGACCAGTCCGGATCGACGCTGGTGACGACACCCGTGACCTCGATGGAAGCCCCGAGCGCCCGGTCGACGCGAGAGCGCAGCAACTCGTGCAGCTCGTAATAGCCAGGGCAGACGATGGTCGCCGTGAGCATCGTCGACGACGCCCTGCTGCGTTCGAGGCGACCGCCGACGTGCATCGCGATGTAGGCGATCTCGTCGTCCTGGATGGGAGAACCGACCCGATCGTGCAGACCGCTCGCGATCGACACGGCCACCTCGAAGATCATCGGGTATGACGACTTGAGCGAGCGGGTGAGCGGGTTGCGCGAGAGGGCGCTGGTCTCGGCCCTGCGCAACAGGTTCTGCACATGCAGCGCCAGTCTCAGCACGAAGGTGTCGTCGACGAGGTCGAGCCGGTACTCGTCCGCCGCGCGCTGCAGTTCATCGCGCACGGCCTGTTCGACGCGGTGCTCCACGCCGCTCCTGGCCACGTCGGCCGTCGTGGTGTCTCCGGGGGCGACCACCCGTGTGAGGACGAGAGAGGCGAGGTGAGCGCTGTCGCCGTCGCCGAGCCGCACCCCGAAATGCTCATCGGCGAGCCGGGCGAGCACCCTCCCCATCTGCGAGATCTCCTCGCGCGCCCCCTGCGGCTCCCCCGTGAGCGCATGCCCGGCGGCGACGCGGTCGGCGGCGATCGCTATGTGCAGCAGCACGTCGGAGATGGCGAGCTCGTTGACGTAGTAGCCGAGCGCACCCAGTTCCTCGACGAGGGCGGTCTTGAACGGGGCGACCGCGGCAGCGTCGACGGCGTCCCCGACCAGGGCCGTGCGGAACGCCTCGGGGTGGAACGACGCGGCGTCGGACTCCTCATGCGCGAGCCTGCTCAGCAGACGACGCCTCGCCTCCTCCGAGCCCGCCAGCCGCACCTGCTCACGATCGCGCTCCAGGGACAGCCCCGTGCCATCCAGCAGAGCGCGCACCCGTGACAGGTCGGCCTCGAGGGTCGCATCGCTCACGTGGAGCCGGTCGGCCGACGCGAACACGTCGATGCCGTCGCTCGCGTCGAGCAGCATCCGCACCACGGAGTGCAGGCGATGGCGGGGCGTGCTCCCCGCCGGGGTCCGCGCCCGCTGGGCCGCCCGGGCGGACGGGCCGGTGCGGTATCCCGCCGGGCCCGATTCGACCGCGTCTCCGCCAGGGACACGGGCGTTGAGGGCGACGACGTACGAACGGATGCTGCGCGGGGTCACCCCGACGAGGTCGGCGAGCGCCCCTGCCGTCATCCAGCCGTCGTGGCGGAGCAGTGCCCCGAGCACCTGGTCCTGGCGCTGACGCGACATAAGCCTCCGACTCCTCGTGCGCCGGCCGAGGACTCGAGACGACCCCGTCCGACGCCTCCCATGATGCCAGCATCCCGGTGCTCCGGGGCGGAAACCCGGGTTCCGCAGGGGCGGAAACCTTCGTGTTGGCGACCGCTCCCCCGCCGCTCTCAGACTGTTCTCAGGAAGGCGGAATCGATGAAGATCCTCGTGGTGTGCGGTGCCGGAGCGTCGAGCACGTTCGTCGCCCAGCGCTTGCGCAGGGCGGCTGAAGCGCACGGCCTGACCTGGGAGACCTCAGCCGGCATGGAACGATCC
>JAGIAK010000006.1 GCA_017744855.1 Microbacterium sp. | reverse complement strand
GCTATAAGGTCCGCGAGGAACGGGTTGACTTCAACGGTCGTTGGATGCACACCTAGAAACTGAGCGGCGAGGGCGGAAGTGCCGGAGCCTCCGAATGGATCGAACAGGTGACGCACTGGTATCTGGCTTCGCGTCACTGCTTCCCTGATCAGCTCGGGCGCGAATGCTTCCTTGAAGCGCTTCCAGCCCTGGAACGGAATCGAGCTCGAGCCCGCATTCGTCCCGATCGCAGCGACACTACGCCCGCCTGTCCAGTCTTCGAACGTCGTCGCCGACCGGACCGGCGGCACGCTCGAGCCGTGAGGCGCTTTCGACACGAGCACGTTGGTCATCGCTGGCAGGGTCCGTTCTACGGGGCGTGGCTGGCTGATCCCCCTCAGCTTACCGAGTAGGGTGACGCACCCTGGGCAAGGGACCTGGGGTTGGATCGTGCCGGTTCTGTGCCGGTAGCTCCACTGAAACCACCCTCAACCAGCCGCGACCAACCACGGCGGCATCCGCGAAATCACGCGGCAAATGGCGACCAACGAGCACCCACTACCCCGCCGCATCCAACTGAAGATCGTGAGGTCACGGGATCGACGCCCGTCGGAGCCACAAGGCTGATCATTACAATCAGCCCAGAAACCCTCGCCTAGCTTCTACATGGCGGGGGTTTTGTTTTGCCCTCCGCCCGTCATCTCCCCGGTCGTTGACCGAGCGAAGCGAGACGAAACGCCCCCACGAAAGACACAACGCCCCGCGAGCCGCGGGGCGTTGGCAGGTGCGGGAGGCCGTTTCGACGTCCTGCGTCTCCCAGACTACGCGAGCGTCTTGCCCAGCAACTGGCCTGGCCAGCCGTCCTCGTCAAATACCGAGATGCGCTCGTATCCGCAGGACTCGTAGAACCGGACGAGGTCGCCCGAACCGCCCCCGTAGCAGTCCACGCGAAGACGGTCGACACCCGCCGCCCGAGCCTCGTCATCGGCGAACGCGAGCAACCGCCGACCGATCCCCCGGGCACGCGGGTCCCGCGCGGCGAGCAGCAGCCGCACGTACAGCTCGGGTTCCTCGGCGGCGGGGACGTAGTCCATGGCCTCGCCCAGAACGAGGATGCCGATCACGCCGGCATCCGGATGCTCCGCCATCCACGCCCCTGGCAGGGCGCAGGCCTCGGTCACACGCCCGATCTGGCGCTCCTGGGTCGACCACAGCTCTGTCCCCCACTGGCCGTCGTTGCCGATCGACACGAACCAGGCGATGATCTCGTCGAACATCCGCAGCACGGCGGGGACGTCATCCACGCTCGCTCGTCGGATCACCGTCTCCTGCATCGCGGGCACCGAGGTCATCGCAGGTTCCGTTCTCTCGTCCCTGGCCGCAGAGCGCGGCATCCGCTCTCCACCGTATCGACCGGCTCATTGCAGACGCACCGTCCGCAGCCTCTGCCATGATGTTCCCGACCTACCCGAACCCCGACCGATGGCTGGCCCCCTTGAGCGCTGACGACACCCTTACCTCCTCCGCGGGGTTCGAGGAGAAACTCTTCCAAGCGATCCGCGTGCAGCGTCCCGCTGTGATCGCACACATCCAGACCGTCCGCCGCACCAAGCCGAATGCGACACCTGCCGAAGCCCTCAAGGTTCTCGAGGCGAGCTACCTGGCCGCGGTCACGACCGCCAGCGCGGGCGTCGGCGGCGCAGCGGCGATCCCCGCGGTCGGGACCACGGTCGCACTCGGTCTCAGTGCCGCAGACCTCGTGCTGTTCATGGAGCTCTCCGCGCTCTACGCCCTCTCGGTCGCCGAGGTGCACGGCCTCACCGTGACCGACCCCGAGCGCGCGAAAGTGCTCGTGATCGGCATGGTGCTCGGCAACGACAGCCAGGCCAGGGTCAGCTCGCTCGTCGCGGGAGCGATGGCTGGAGCGCAGGACAAGAACGCCGTCGCCGGGCTGGTCGGAGATGTCGCCAAGGCGGGTGCAGCTGCACAGTCCGGCGCCTGGGGCGACGTCGTCGCGACCGCGGTGCCCAACGGCCAGCTGAACCCGCTGGTCAAGCAGATGCTCACGGCCGGTGCCGTGAAGCTCGGCGCCAAGGTCAGTGGCGGGACGATCGCGAAGATCCTCCCCTTCGGCATCGGGATGGTCGTCGGCGGCTCCGCCTCGTTCTTCTTCGGGAAGTCGGTCGTGCTGGCGTCGCGCAACGCCTTCACCACGCCTCCGGCCGAGTGGCCCGAGTGGCTGGATCTCCCCGACGCCGACGGCGACGGCATCCCCGACCCGCCCCGATCGCTGATCCTCATGCGCGAGGCCGCGGGCAACGCCAAGGACTTCACCGAAGACGCCTGGGGCAAGGTCGCCGACACCGCCGTCGTCGCGGGGGCCGGAGTGGCCGCGGCTGCTGACGCGGCGAGCCGACCGTTCCGCAGCGTCGACCTCGACGGCGACGGCATCCCCGACGAGCCACAGGCCCTCACCGCCGTCAAGAGTGCCGCGAGCAGTGTCGCCGGTGTGGCAGGCGCCATCGGCGGCCGCCTGGCGAACAAGTTCAAGAATGAAGGCAAGAAGGCGACTCGGCCCGACCCCGCCGCGAGCTCGGCGGAGGAGGACGTCGACCCCGACGTCTGAACCCGCGCTCTCGCCGACGGGACGCCCTGACCTCACCCCGCTCGCTACGCTCGACTCATGCTCGCCACGCTCACCGGATTCGCCGTCGTGGCGTTCGCGATCGCGGTGGGCTGGTTCATCGGACGCATCGACCTGCTCGGCGAACACGCCCGTCATGTGCTCGGGCGGCTCATCTTCTTCGTGCTCTCGCCGTTCCTGCTGTTCAGCGTCCTCGCCCACGCGGACGCGGCCATGCTGTTCTCCTCGCTGCTGCCGGTGTCGGCGATCGCCGCGGCCGCGGTCATCATCGCCTATGCGCTGATCGCCCGCCTCGTGTGGAAGCGCTCGATCGGCGAGACCGTCATCGGCGCACTCTCGTCCGGCCAGGTGAACTCGAACAACATCGGCATCCCGCTGTCGATCTACCTGCTCGGCAGCGCCGCCTACCCGGCGCCCGTGATCCTCATGCAGCTGCTGATCCTCACGCCGATCTCGCTCACGATCCTCGACGCCGCCACCAGCGACACGGTCTCGGTGCGCCGCACGCTGCTGCGCACCGCGTCGAACCCGATCATCGTCGGCTCGCTCCTGGGCACGCTGGTGTCGGTGTTCGGCATCCCCGTGCCCGCGCTCGTGATGGACCCGATCCAGCTCATCGCGGATGCCGCGGTGCCGGTGCTGCTCATCAGTTACGGACTCTCCCTGCACGGGCAGCGCGTGCTCGGCACCCGCGGACACCGCCGCGACGTGCTCCTCGCCAGCTCCCTCAAGCTCGTCGCGATGCCGCTGATCGCGTGGGCCGCCGCCGAGTTCCTGTTCCGTCTGCCTGCGGAGCAGGTGCTGATCGTCGTGGTCCTCGCCGCCCTCCCGACGGCGCAGAACGTCTTCAACTACTCGCAGCGCTACGACGTCGCCGAGCCCCTCTCGCGCGACACCGTGTTCCTCACGACCATCGGATGCCTGCCCGTGCTGCTCCTGGTCATGACCCTGCTCGGCTGATCGGCCGCGCACACGCCGCTCCCGTATGAGTTGCGGCCGCGAAACGCACGTGTCGGCGGCGACAACTCATACGGGAGCTGCGGCGGCGGCGTCAGGCCTCTGGACGATTGGCGCGCAGCACCTCGAGCCGGGCTCGGTACTCGGTCTCGTCGATGTCGCCCTTCGCGAAGCGCTCGGCCAGCACACGCTCGGCGCTGCGGCCGGCGGCGACTCCAGCGCCGGGACCGTACCCCTGCGCCCACGGCGGAGCGTACGCGCCGAACCGGCGACGCCGCACCAACGCGAACACGAGTCCGACGATGAGCAGGAACGTCAGCGGGAAGAAGAGGAAGAACGGCCAGAACGGGGCTCCGCCCCAGTGACCGACGTGCTCGGCGGTGACGGCCGCGACGGTGGTGAGCATGATGTGCATCCTTCGTGTCATCCGACCGCGTCTCGGCCGGTCACACCAGACTCCTCGTCGGCGCACCCGGGCGAATCCGGCCGGGGGCGTCATTCCGCGTGCTCCCCGGGGAGTACGCGGATGCCGCTACTGCCAGCCGGGCGCGACGAGACCGGTCTCGTATGCCACGACGACGAGGTGCACGCGGTCTCGGGCGTGCAGCTTCGACATGATCCGCGACACATGCGTCTTGGCGGTCAACGGGCTGAGGAACAGCCGCTCGGCGATCTCGTCGTTCGTCAGCCCCATCCCCACGAGCCGCAGGACCTCGCGCTCACGCTCCGTGATCGCGTCGAGCGCCGCTCCTGCCGGAGCCTCGCGGAGCCCTGTCGCCATACGGGAGAGCAGCCGCTTCGTCACCCCCGGCGACAGCAGGGCGTCTCCCGATGCGACCGCACGCACGGCCCGCACCAGGTCGGCGGGCTCGGTGTCCTTCACGAGGAATCCGGCGGCACCCGCCCGCACCGCCCGCACGACGTACTCGTCGAGCTCGAATGTCGTCACGATCACCACGTGCACCTCGGACAGCGCCGGATCGGCGGCGATCCGCTCCGTCGCCCACAGTCCGTCCCCGTCCGGCATCCGGATGTCCATGAGCACGACGTCGACCGGCGTCTCCCTGATACGGTCGAGCAGCTCCCCACCGCTCGCCGCCTCCACGACGACCTCAACATCGGACTCCGCGTCGAGCAGCGCACGGAACCCCGCGCGCACCAGCAGTTGGTCGTCGGCAAGTGCGACCCTGATCATGCGCCCCTCCCGCCCTGCGCCGACGCCCGCCACGGCAGCACGGCGACGACCTCCGTGCCTCCGCCGGGTCGCGCCCCCACGCGCACCGACCCGCCGAGCAGCGCCGCACGCTCCTGCATCCCGAGGAGCCCCCGGTGTCCGGCCGCGGGCTCTCCCCCGGTGAGGCCGCGACCGTCGTCCGACACAGCGACCGTCAGCGTCCCGTCCGGCCCGCGATCGAGCGTCACGTCGATGCGCGCGGCACCCGCATGGCGGATCGCGTTCGTCAGAGCCTCCTGCACGATGCGGTAGGCGGCGAGCTGCGTCGCCCGGTCGGGAAGGTCGCCATCGAGACGGTCGTCGAGCATCGTCACCAGGTCAGGGCCGGCCGCGCCGGCGACGAGCCGCGGCAGCTCGCCGATGCCGGTCTCCGGCGTGAGCGGCGTCTCCCCGTCGCGGAGCACCCCGAGCACCTCGCGCACCTCGTCCAGGGCGAGCTTCGACGTCTCCTTCACATGCGCGAGCGCCGAACGCGCTTGCTCCGGGTCCCTGTCGAACAGGTGCAGCCCCACCCCCGCCTGCACGGTGATCTGCGAGAGTGCGTGCCCGAGCACGTCGTGCAGCTCGCGCGCGATGCGCAACCGCTCTCGTTCTTCGGCGCTCTGCCGCTGCCGCTGTCGCTCGACGCGGGCGGCGGCGAAGCGGATGCGGCGAGCGCGCGCGAACGCGCCGACGCCGAAGCAGGCGGCGAGCGCGACGGTCGCCGCGACGACGATCGGCGGATGCCAGTCCCTGCCGCTGAACGACACGACGATCAGCGCGAGCGCCCAGCCCGTGACCGCGGATGCCGCAGCCCACACTGCCGCCCCGCGCACCACGGCGCCGACGATCGCGAACCCCAGCGCCACGTACGGCGGCCCGTACACCGGCGTCGTGAGCACGTCGACCACGGCGAACGCGGTGACGAGCGCGACGACGGGCCCGGGGAACCGACGAGCGGCGAGCAGCACGAGCGGTCCGGCGAACGCCAGCGCGACGTGCAGCAGCAGACGCCACGGCTCACCGCCGACGCGGACCGCGCCCCACACGGATGCCGGGCCCTGTACGAGGAGGGCGATCGCGACCGGCACGATCAGGCGCGCGCGACGTGACATCCAGGGAGGTCCCCCGGCCCAGGTCGTGCGCACCTCCTCCGGCATGCCCCGATGCTATCCCCGGGCGCTCCGCGCAGCATCCGCCTCGGGAAGGCGACGTCCGTGCTCCCCAGGGAGTACGCCGTAGATTGGGCAGGTGGACAACCCCGTCATCTTCGTGGTGCTGATCGTCGCCGTGATCGTCGGTGCGATGCTGCTCGGCGGCTTCGTGCGCCGCAGCGTGGTGAGGTCGGGAGGCCGCTACGGGCGACGGGTGGCTGCGTCGCGTGTCGACGACGCGCTCGGCGCCCTCGGCGCCACACTCGTCGTGCACGCGCCGGAGCCGATGGTGCGCGAGATCGTCGACGAGGTCATCCGGCACGATCCGCGCCGGTTCTCTCTTCTCGAGCACGGCGCCTACGGGCTGCGGTTCGTCGAGGAAGACGACGGCATCGTGCGTCTGGCGCCCGACGCGAACGGCGTCCGGCTGCAGCTGGAGTCGGCGCGGGAGTACCTCGGCGCGCCGAAGGCCTCGGGCTTCTGGGCGGACCTGCGCGAGCGAGTGGGAGAGGCCGCGACCTCGCGCGGACTGACAGTGTCGGATGGCGCCCCTCTCTCCTACGAGCGGCGCGAGCTCGACGGCGGCGGCGTCGAGTGGGTGTGGACGCGATGACCGCGCCGTGACGGCGGTGACCGCCCGCCGCAACTGACTGCACATCTCACAGGCAGCGCGGCTAGTCTGGATGCAGCGCCACCGCACGTCGTCGCGGTGCGTCTGCCCCTCCTCCTTCGGCCTGCGCGGCTTCACGACCGATCTGCGCCACGGCCCCGCCAGAAAGGCCGACCATGAGCGAAACCCCCGCGGACAACGACTTCTTCGACAAACTGATCGAGGAGACCCCGCGCGAGCAGCAGTCGCAGTCGCCGCAGACCGGCGGCTTCACCGCATCCTTCCGCGGCTACGACAAGGCGGAGGTCGACTCGGCGATGAGCGGCCTGCGCAACCAGCTGCAGCAGGTGAAGTCCGAGCTCGCCGACGCCGAGGCCCGCCACGAGGACGCCGTCGAGGCCATCCGCAGCGAGGAGCGCGCGGCCCGCGAGGTGCTCGAGGCCGAACTCGCCGCCGCCAAGGCGCAGGCATCGGATGCCGAAGACCGCGTCTCCACTCTCACCAACGAGCTCGTCGACGCTCCCCGCCCCGAGGGCCAGGACGCCCCGTCGCGCGAGCAGTTCGAGGCGATCCTCCGCGTCGCCGAAGAGCAGGCGAACGTCCTCATCCAGAACGCGGCGGTGCAGGCCGACCGCCTGATGGCCGCCGCCCGCGAGGAGGTCACCGCCCAGCGCGCCGAGGCCGACGCCGACGTCGCCCGCATCATCGCGCAGGCGCAGCACGACGCCGACCAGGTCCGCCTGAAGATCGACACCGAGTACACCGCGCACCAGGCCACCGTCGAGCGCGAGGCGTCGCACGCCGCCGAGAAGGTGCACCAGGCCACGCAGGAGGCCACGGCCATCCGCACCGAGGCCGAGAAGGGCGCCGCCGCGCTGCGCTCGCTCGTCACGCGCGAGACCACGCAGCTCCGCGCAGACGCCGAGCGCGAAGTGCGCGAGATGAACGCCAGGGTGCTGGAGTTCGAGGAGACGCTGACCCGTCGCCAGGACGACGCGCAGCAGGAGTTCCTCGTGCTGCACAACCAGGCGGTGTCTCACGCCGAGCGCATCACGACCGACGCCAACGAGCAGGTCGCGGCGTCGCTCGACCACGCCCAGCGCATCTCCGCGAAGGCCGACGACTACGAGCGCCTGATGCGCACGCAGGCCGCGGCGATCGAGGCCGACGCCCAGGTCCGCGCCCGCGAGACCCTCGAGCGCGCCCGCGTGAAGTCGCAGAAGATCGTCGACTCCGTGACCGGTCACACCTCCACCGTCCTGCGCGACGCCGAGGACCACGCCCGTCAGCTGCGGTGGCAGCAGCAGCAGCTCGCCAGCTTCATGGCCGAGGTGCGCGAGCTCATCCGCCCCGACGGCGTGTTCAGCGACGAGGCCGCAGCGCCCGCCGCCAGCGCGTCCGTGCTCGACACCGTCTCCGCTCCGGTCACGGCCGGCGAGACAGACGATGACACCACGGACGTCGACGACGCGGCAGACATCGACGCCGACGACGAGATCGAGACGTTCGAGGCCGAGGTCATCGAGGCGGAGCCGTCCGACGTGTTCCTCGGCGACGAGGTGCTCGAGGACGAGCTCCTCGACGACGACGCGGCCACCATCGACGGCAAGATCACCATCGACGTGGTCGAAGCCGAGGACTCCGCGACGCGCTGACCCGTAGACGACGAAGAGGGCCCGAGCGGATCATCCGCTCGGGCCCTCTTCTCGTCGTGGCGACGCCGGTGCGGACCGACGTCAGGCCCGTCGGAGCTGAGTGGCCATCGGGCAGTCGAACGGGTCGCGAGCGGCGAGCCCGACCCTGTTCAGGTATGCGATCACGATGGCGTACGAGCGGCCGAGGGTCGTCTCGGTGTACGGCACGTCGTTCGCGGCGCAGTAGTCGCGCACGATCCCCCGCGCCTTCGACAGGTGCAGCCTCGACATGCTCGGGAACAGGTGGTGCTCGACCTGGTGGTTGAGGCCGCCCATCAGCACGGTCGCCCACCAGCCGCCGGTGATGTTGCGGGAGGTGCGCACCTGCTTCGAGAAGAAATCGAGCCTGGCGTCGGGCGCGATGACGGCCATGCCCTTGTGGTTCGGCGCGAACGAGGCGCCCATGTAGACGCCGAAGACGGCGAGCTGCACTCCCATGAACGCGAACGCCATCCCCAGCGGCAGCAGCAGGAAGACGGGGACGATCACGAGGGCGAGCCGCGCCGTGATGATGCCCAGCTCGATCCAGCGGCCCTTGATCTGGCGGCGGGAGAGCAGATGCCGGTAGCCGAGGTAGTGCAGGTTGATGCCCTCGAGCGTGAGCAGGGGGAAGAACAGCCACCCCTGCCTCCGTGTGATGAGCCGCACGAGACCGCGTGACCGCGCAGCATCCTCATCGAGGAAGGAGATGGTGTCGACCTCGATGTCGGGGTCTTTGCCGACCTGATTGGGGTTGCCGTGGTGACGGGTGTGCTTCGAGTCCCACCAGTCGTAGCTCATGCCGACGATGCCGCCGAGGATGCGCGCGAGGCGGAAGTTCGCCGGCCCCGACGCGAGGATCTGCCGGTGCGCCGCCTCGTGGGCGAGGAAGGCGACCTGGGTGAACACGATGCCGAGCGCGGCGGCGATGAGCAGCTGGAACCAGCTGTCGCCGAGCAGGATGAAGCCGGTCACGCACCCGCCGAAGGCGAGCAGCACCGCGGCGCCGACGAGGGCGTAGAACACCGGTGTGCGCTGCATGAGCCCGGTCTCCCTGACGACCTGCGACACCTCGCGGTAGGCGCTGGCCATCGGCGGGAAGTCGGCGGTGCCGGCGTAGGTCTGGCGGACCGGACCGAGGGTCGAGGAGGTCTGGTCGACCTGGATGGTGGAGATGGTGCTCTCCTGACGATCGGGAGCCCGTGAGCTGCGGAAGCCAAGGGCGGTCGCCGTTCGCTGGTCTCAGGCTAGCTCCGCGCTCATACGCCGAACGGCATACGATGAGGGCCCGAGCGGAACATCCGCTCGGGCCCTCATCCCACGTCTCCTGCGGTCTCGAAGGGAGGCCGTCAGGCGCGGGCGCGCCGTGGGCGCCGACGCAGCACCCGCGGCAGCGCCAGCGGGAACAGCGATGGGCGCGGGGCGGGCTCCTGCGCATCGGCGAGGGCCTGGAAGGCCTCGTCGAGGGTCGCGAAGGATCCCAGGTCCGCTCCCTGGTGGTCGCGGACGAGGTGGGCGGTGCCGTCGAACTCGACGAATCCGGCGAACTCGCCGTCTCGGGTCGCGACGTGCACATCGGCGTCGGCCTGCTTCCAGGTCAACGGGTCGTACGGGGGCATGGTGGTCGTGCTCATGGTGGTGCTCATTGCTCTGCGGCGGGCGCACGCCTGCGCACCCGCGAATCGGGTGATCGAGGGCGGATGCCGCGCGCGTCGATGTGCGCGGTCCGGGATGGCCCTGATCAGTGGCGACGTGGCTGCCGAGAGGGGCGATGCGCACACGTTGCACCATCAGTCTAACAGATCCTCCGACGGCGGGGAAGTCGACCCCGCGACCCCGCGCCGTCGGAGCCCCCGCTCAGGCGGACGGCGGCCGCCCTCCCCCGCCCTGACCACCCGGCGCCCCACCCGGCGCCGATCCGCCCGTCGGAGCCGTGGCGGTGTCGATGCGCACGACCAGCGCCGCGGCGTAACCGTTGCGGGCGTCGCCGGTGATGGCGGGCAGCTGGGAGGCCGCGGAGTCATCGCCGAACACGTTGTCGCTCGCGAGTGTGACCTGCGAGAGGTTCTGCGCAGAGCCGGCGTATGCGGACGTCGCGTACACCTCCGTGCTCGCGGCCTCCGGCATCGCCATCTGCGAGGTGGCGATGGCGTTCGCCGAGTCGGTGATCGCATCGACGTCGGGATACACCTCGAAGTGGATGTGCGGCCAGCGCCCCGAGTAGCACCCGGGGTAGATGGAGGTGAACGACACCTTGCCGTCGGCATCCGCCACCTGTACGCCGCGGAGGTAGGTGACGTCCTCGAGGCCCGAGGAGTACATCGAGTACTCCCCCGTCGCCGTGCAGTGCCAGGCGTAGACGGCGACGCCGGCGAAGGGCGCGTTCCCGTTCGCCATGTCGAGCACCTGGAGCTCGAACGTGAGCGGCACGCCGTCGGCGGTCGCCGAGCCGTCGATCGAGGAGGTGATGTCGCGCCGCACGATGCCCGACTCCTCCAGCACGTCGGGGCCGTTGGAGCCGTCGCCGGGGTAGGGCCCGGCGGTCTCGTCGGGGATCTCGCCGTCCGAGGTGCCGGACGACGCCGATCCCCCCGTGCCAGAGGTGGCGGTCGAGCCCGTGCCGCTCGACGCCACGGGGGCGCACGCCGCGAGCACGGCGGCGCCGAATCCGATGCCGGCGAGGCTGAGCACGCCGCGGCGGCTGATCAGCGTGCGGATGTCGAAGGGCGCGCCCTGGTCTACGACCTCCTCGTCCGGGCGGTCGAGCAGACGGCCTTCGTACGCGGGACCCTCTGGTGTCGGGGTCGGCTCGGGGATGCGGCTCATGATCTGACTCCTCTCGTGCACTGCGGTGGTGTGTCGACACCAATGCTCACGAGGCGTCCGATCAGGACTCCAGGATTCCGCTATGCGCTGCCTATGAACGCTCCACCGGCGGGCGCAGCACGAGCACGACGACGATGACCACCATCACGGCCGCGGTGATCGCGACAGGGATCGGCAGCACGGGGTCGAGCAGCACGACGAGCGCGCCGACGGGGATGACCGTGTTCACGACCCGGTCGGCGTTGTCGCGGATGGCGACGAACCAGATGCCGAACAGGAAGATCGCGATGGGCACGGACACCGTCATCGCCGCGGCGACGGCGGAGATGTCGCTGTGGTGGGTGAGCACCGCGAGCTCGACCTCGATGCCGGCTGAGAACGCCGCGGCGGCCGCGAACACGAAGTAGTGCGTGTACCCGTAGCGCAGTGAGCGCGCGAACGTCGTGATGGCGCGGTGGTGCGGCGGCCAGAAGTAGATCCACCAGAGCGACGCGGTCACGACCAGGGTCAGCACGGAGAGTCCGATCAGCGGGGCCAGCGACTCCGCCTCTCCGAGCGCCTCGATGATCGCGTTCGCCGACGCCAGCAGGCTCTCGCCGAGCACGATGAGCGTGAACAGCCCGTAGCGCTCGGTGATGTGATGCGGATGCCACGGGGTCTGGTGCCGGTACTCCGCGAAGACGGGCACGGAGATCTCGATGAGGGCGAACACCACGAACGCGACGAGCTGGATCGGCCCCGTCGGCAGGAAGAGGAAGAGGATCCAGAGCAGCTGCACGGCGCCGATGCCCGCGGCGTAGCGGACCGTCGCGGAACGCAGCGGTCCTTCGGCGGCGCGGCTCGCGCGGAGCCACTGCGCGATCATCGCGCAGCGCATCACCACGTAGCCGATGACCGGGATCGTGAAGTCGCCCTGGAAGGCCTGAGGGATGCCTGCTGCCAGGATGAGCACTCCGCTCATCTGCACGATCGTGGTGACGCGGTAGAGCCAGTCGTCGGTGTCGAAAGAGGTGGCGAACCAGGTGAAGTTCATCCAGGCCCACCAGATCGCGAAGAAGACCATCGCGTACGAGGTGATGCCGTGCACGAACTCCCCCTCGGCGAGAGCGAGATGCAGCTGCACCGAGGCGGTGCTCACGGCGACGACGAAGACGAGGTCGAAGAACAACTCGAGCGAACTCGCGACGCGGTGCGGCTGCGACGGGTCGCGGGGCAGCATGCGGCTCAGGTGGAACCTCGTTGCGGTGGGTGCGTTCACGGGGTCAGGATAATCGCGGAATGCCGGTCACGATGCAAGGTATCGGCATACTGGTTCGTCCACTCGCGTGAATTATCTTCCCTCAGAGCCTTCCATCCGCTAGAGTTGTCCCGTCTGCAGCTCCTGCTGCATGTTCACCGTGTGGGACGGTGTGCGCGACCGCGATGTGGGATCTCGGTCGATCAGCAGGACCCGAGGGGTCGGGAATGCAGGCGCTTGTCGCGAACGTGGGGTTCGCGATCTGGGGATCAGTACTGGGGATGTTCATGACGCACTGGGGAATTCTGCGTTCACTCACGGCTGCCGAGGTGTCGGCATGACCTCCGTCGAGGATGCCATCGGCATCACTCGCACGGGTACGGCCTTCGTGCCGGTCGCCGCACCGCGAGCCGTCAAGCCGACCCCCCGAACGGTGGTCACTCCTCGCGTCTCCGCGACGCTGGAGCGACGTCGTCAGTGGGAGCGGCGCTATCGGATGCGACTGCGGATCACGGATGCTGCTGTCATCCTGTTCGCGGTCGGCGCCACCGCAGCGATTCAGCTGATGCTGGGCGTCGCAGGGGAAGAGGCCCTGCGCGACGGCATCCTTCTGGGATCGCTCTGGTACCTGTCGCTCAGCGCGCTGCACACTCGGGATGCAGCCCTGTTCCGCGCCAGCGCCGCCGAGTACCGGGGCGTCGCGCACGCCAGCGGTCTCGCATTCGGGATGATCGCGATGATCAGCGTGCTGCTCGCGTGGCAGCAGATGCAGCTCGTGCTGCTCGTCGGACTGCCGCTGGGGCTGTTCGCTCTGCTGATCACGCGGTGGGCGTGGCGGAACTGGCTCGGCGCGCAGCGCGCGCACGGCCGCTTCTCGTCGCGCACGTTGGTCGTCGGCAACAAGGACGACGTCGAGTACGTCGTCCGCACCCTGCACCCGATCGGAGCCTCGGGTTATCAGGTCGTCGGCGCCACCCTGCTCGACGGCAACGCTCGTGACGTGGAGATCGACGGAGCCCGGTTCCCGGTGCTCGGCAACGTCAACACCGTCGCGAGCGTCGCCGCCGAGTTGGGCGCGGACACCATCATCGTGGCGAGCCGCCCAGACGGCGACCCCGACTTCGTCAAGCAGCTGAGCTGGCAGCTCGAGGGCACGGCATCCGAGCTCGTGCTCTCCAGCCGCCTCACCGACGTCGCAGGTCCGCGCATCTCGTTCGCACCGGTCGAGGGTCTCCCCCTGATCCAGGTGGAGATCCCGAGCTACGAGGGCGGACGCCATCTGCTCAAGCGCGCACTCGACATCGTCGTCTCGACGCTGGCGCTGATCCCGATCGGGCTCGTCTCGCTCGTGCTCGTACCGCTGATCAAGCTCGACTCCCCCGGTCCGGCGCTCTTCTTCCAGGAGCGTGTCGGCCGCGACGGACGCCGCTTCAAGATCGTCAAGTTCCGCTCGATGAAGACGGATGCCGAGCAGCAGCTCGCCGCGCTCAAGGAGCAGAACGAGGGCGCAGGTCTGCTCTTCAAGATGAAGGACGACCCGCGCGTCACTCGTGTCGGAAAAGTACTGCGCAAACTGTCACTTGACGAACTCCCGCAGTTCTGGAACGTGCTCGTCGGCGACATGAGCGTCGTCGGCCCGCGTCCGCCGCTGCCCAGCGAGGTCACCGCATACGACGGCACCGTGTTCCGTCGCCTGTACATCAAGCCCGGTATCACCGGCCTGTGGCAGGTGTCCGGCCGCAGCGACCTGTCGTGGGACGAGAGCGTCCGCCTCGACCTGCGCTACGTCGAGAACTGGTCTGTCATGAACGACCTGCAGATCATGTGGCGCACCGCGAAGGTCATGGTGCAGCCGAGCGGGGCATACTGAACGCATGAGCAAGCGGAACGCCCTCACCATCGCGATGGTGGGGACGCGGGGAGTGCCCGCAGCCTACGGAGGATTCGAGACCGCGGTCGAGGAGGTCGGCAGACGACTCGCCGACCGCGGTCACGACGTGGTGGTGTACACCCGCGGCTCGGAGAGCCGTGAGAAGGAGTACCTCGGGATGCGGGTCGTGCACCTGCCGGCGGTCCCGGTGAAGCAGGTCGAGACGCTGAGCCACACCGGCTTCTCGACGCTGCACCTGATCTTCCGCCGCCGTCCGGATGCCGCCTTCGTCTTCAACGCCGCGAACTCGCCGTTCCTGCCGTTCCTGCGGCTGAGGCGCGTTCCCACTGCCCTGCACATGGACGGCCTCGAGTGGCGACGGTCGAAGTGGGGCCCGCGCGGCAAGGCCTACTACCGGTGGGCGGAGCAGTTCGGCGTCCGCACCGGCGACGCGCTGATCGCCGACGCGCCCGGCATCGCCGACTACTACGCGCACCAGTTCCAGGTGCCGACCGAGATGATCCGCTACGGCGCTCCGATCCTCGACTCCGTCGCCGAAGGGCGCGTCGAGGAGCTCGGGCTCACCCCCGGCGGCTTCCACCTCGTGGTGGCGCGCTTCGAGCCCGAGAACCACGTCCTGGAGATCGTCGAGGGCTATCGCCGCAGCGCGGCGACGCTCCCGCTCGTCGTCGTGGGATCCGCGCCGTACAGCAGCGAGTACACGCAGCGCATCCAGGACGCCGCCGCCGGCGACGACCGCATCCGCCTCGTCGGCGGGATCTACGACCAGGAGCTCCTCGACGCCCTCTACTTCCACGCGCTGACCTACGATCACGGCCACTCCGTCGGCGGCACCAACCCGTCGTTGCTGCGGGCGATGGGCGCCGGCACCGCGGTGATCGCGTTCGACGTGCCGTTCAACCGCGAGGTCACCGGCGACGACGGCTGGTTCTTCTCCACGCCCGCCGACGCGGCCGCCGCGTTCGAGAGTGCGGAGGCCGACATCGACGGCACCCGCGAGACCGGCATCCGCGCCAAGGAGCGCGCCCGCGTCGCCTTCCGCTGGGATGACGTCACCGACGCCTACGAGAACCTCGCCCGCCGCCTGGCCGGCGGAGAGAGCGTGCACCGCGTCGCCCGCCGCGCACGCCGGCGGGCCGAGGAATGGTGAGCTCCGACCGCAAGACCGTGCTCGTCGTGCACCCCGGCGCCGAGATGTTCGGTTCCGACCGGATGCTGCTCGAGAGCGCGATCGGTCTCGTGGAGACGGGCGCGCGCGTCGTCGTGGCACTGCCGCACCGAGGCCTCCTCGACACCGCGCTGCGCGCGGCCGGTGCCGAGGTCGTCATCGTGCCGATGCTCGTGCTGCGCAAGATGCTGCTCACGCCCCGCGGTCTGCCCCGCCTGTTCCGCGACACGTTCCGCGGTCTCGGCGCGGCCTGGCGTCTGCTCGGCCGCATCCGCCCCGATGCCGTGTACGTGTCGACGATCATCGTCCCGCAGTGGCCTGCCCTCGCACGCCTGCGCGGCGCGAGGACGGTCAGCCACCTGCACGAGGCGGAAGGGTCGGGCGCCAGGATCGTCAACGCCCTGCTCTACCTGCCGCATCTCGCCTCGCACCTCACGATCGCGAACAGCCGGTTCACGCTCGACACCGTCGCACGGACGCTCCCCGCGCTCGCCCGCCGCTCCACCGTGATCCTCAACGGCGTGCACGCCCCGGCCGATCCGGCCCCCGCCCGCCCCGAGCTCGACGGCCCGCTGCGGATCGTCTACGTCGGCCGGCTGTCCGCCCGCAAGGGGCCGGACCTCGCCGTCGAGGCGGCCGCGCTCCTCGCCGCACGCGGGCACGATGCGCGCGTCACCCTCGTCGGGGCGGTCTTCGAGGGCTATGAGTGGTACGAGCAGCAGCTGCATGAGCAGGCGGCCGCGACCGGGGTCGACGTCGAGTTCGCGGGGTTCCAGACCGAGGTCTGGCCTTTCGTGTCCGCCTCCGACGTGCTCGTCGTGCCCTCTCGGTCCGACGAGTCCTTCGGGAACACGGTCGTCGAGGGAGTGCTCGCCGAGCGCCCCGTCATCGCCAGCGACAGCAGCGGGCTGCGCGAGGGCGCTGCCGACTACCGCACCGTGCAGCTCGTGCGCCCCGACGACGCCGAGGCCATCGCCGCGGCGCTCGACCGCGTGCGCGAAGAGTGGCCGGCGCTGATCGCCGAGCTCCCCGCCGCGAGGGAGGCGGCCGACAGACGGCACGCCCCCGCCGTCTACCGCGCCGCCGTCGCGGCCGCCGTGCTCGGCGATTGACCGCACGAACGAGACGGCCGCCGATCCCGAAGGTCCAGCGGCCGTCTCGTTCTCACGACGTCATCGGGGCTGAGCTCCGAGCACCCTCGCCCCCGAGGTGAGGTGCGAGTCCACCGCCACCGTGGCCGGAATGGACTGCGCGATGGAGGCCCCGGGAGGCGCTCCGTCCCGCGGGGCGGGCAGAGCCGCTCCGAGCACCTGGTAGTGCTCGTCCACGACCGCACGCCCCTCCACCAGCACCGAGGAGGCGTCCTGCCCGGTGGCCGTCCTGAAGGCGACGAGCGTGTTCGTCACGGCGGGGTTGTCCACCCCGGCGCGGGACCACACGCCGAACCAGGTCGGCGCGGTGCCCGTGGGGCGGGAGTACAGGTTCCCGTCGCTGCGGGACACCATCTGCGCTCCGCTGAACGTCTTGGAGTAGTCCTCGACGCACACGAGGCAGTCGCCAGACGCGTCGCCGACCACGTTGTTCACGAGCACGGTGTTGCGCGTGATCCACGGCACGGTCGGGTCCGGGTTGGGCTGTCGCGGGTCGTGGCCTGCCGTCGACGTGTTCGACGCCCGGCGCTTGTCCTGGGTGACCGCGATGTTGCGCTGGTTGCCGACCGCCGTGTTGTTCCAGATCTGCGCGTTGCCGGTGTCGATCACGTAGATGCCGCTCAGCGCGTTGTCTGAGACCACGTTGTCGGCGATCAGCGCCTTCTCCGACAGCTCGAACACCGCGCCGTTGCCGGTGTTGCCGACCACGTCGTTCCCCGTGAAGGTGATGTCGTAGGTCGACTCGTCGAACCACGGCCCCTGGCCGAGGTTGTCGAGGAACGCGCTGTCGGTGACCTCGACGTCCCGGGATCGGCCGATCTTGAGCGCACCGGAGACCGGCGCCCTGTTGAACTGCTCGGTGTTGTTGCCGCTGGACAGCATCCGGTGGACGCGCAGACCGTCCGCGGTCGCCGCCCCGGCGCCGAGGAGACCGTTGCCGATCACCGACACCCGGTCGAGCGTGGTGCGCGGCGACCAGGTGTACAGACCGGTCGTCGAGTTGTCGCGGATCACGACGTCGGCGACGGTGACGTCGGCCGCGGCGACGGTCACCGTGCCCATCTGCGGGACGCTCGTGGCGTATCGACGGACGCCGATGCCGCGCACGACGGTTCCTGCGGAGCGCAGCGACAGCGCGCTCGTCAGCGTGCTCGCCTCGACGGGCGTGCCCGACGGGTCGGAGCCGATGACGAGCTGCGCGCGACCCTTGTCCACGAAGAACGTCCCCGGTTTCACCAGGGCCCTGGTGGCCACCTCGGTCAGCTGCACGCCGCCGACCCACACCTGATCAGGGTGGGCTGCCATCGGGTGAGCGGGATTGACGAACTGCCATCCCGGCGCGGTGCCGTCGGCGGCGCCCTTCGTGAAGGTCGGGCTCGCGTCGAGGGCGAGCGTCCATCCGTCCTTGACCCACATCCCGCCCTCGGCACGCCATCCGCTGACCGCCTCGGCGCCGTCGAGCCACACCTCGTCGCCCGCCGCGGGCTGGATGGTGACGCGCTTCTGCGGCGGCACGATGATGTCCTCGTGGTACGACCCCTTGTGCACGACGATCGTGCCGCCGCTCGGCACCTTGCGCAGAGCCGCGGTGATGGACTGCACGGGGCGCGCCGCCGTGCCGTCGTTCGCGTCGGATCCCGTGCGGGCGACGTGAACGGCCGTGGCCGGCACCGGGTAGTTCACGGAGCCGAGCGCGGGAGCGCCCGTGTCCCCGCGCGGGAACGTCGTGCCGGTCGGGGTCTCGGGCTGCTGGGGCTGCTGCGGCTCCTGAGGCTGCTGCGGCTCCTGCGGTTCCTGCGGCTGTTGGGCTCCGCCGACAGTCGCGACCATGAAGGCGTCGACGGCCAGAGCGGGAGCGGTGCCACCGCTGCTGGAGTAGAGCGCCAGTCCCGTGCGTCCGGCGTCGGTGATGCGCGAGGACGACGTGTCCGTCGTGGTCACCGTCCAGGTGGTCGGCTCTGCGTCGGCGGGTGCCCAGATCTTCGCCGAGAGGGTCACGATGCTCGAACCCGTCACCTGGAAGGCGATGCGCCGCTGATCCCCGGCCTCGGTCTTCATCGGCAGCCGCTTCGAGGTGAGCACCTGAGCCGAGGTGAGGTTCTTCAGGCGGATCAGGTCGAGCTCGGTCGTCCCGTCCGGCTGCACACGCAGGCTCACCGCGTAGGAGGAGTCCCCGACGATGCGCGTCGCCGTGCTGAGGTATAGACCGGAGCCGGTCGCCGGGAGCTCGCGCACGTCGACATCGACCGTGGTGACCGTATCGGCGGGCACGGGCGACGGCAGAGTGGCCGTCGACGTGCGACCGGGGGCCGGGCTCGCGATCAGACCCGCTCCCCCGTCGGCGCTGAGCACGGCGGCAGACGAGCCGACCCAGGCGCCGCCGACGTCGGCGATGCCCCAGTTCTTCGCCTGGGTGCGGGAGAAGAGGTCGCAGACGACAGCTCCGGTCTCACAGGTGGGAGTTGGCGCCGGCGTGGTCGCAGCATCCGCGCGCGGCGCGGCAGTCAGCAATCCTGCGACGGTGAGCATCGCGACCAGGATGGCCAGGATGCTGCGTGCCAGGGGCACGCGGAGAACGATGGATGGAGTCTTCGAAGTCACGTATGGGCCGTTTCTCTGCATAACAAGAACCCACCCGACGTGAACGTCGGGTGCCCCATCCGCAGAACAGAGTATCAGGCCGAACCTGAAGACTTCTCCTGCGTGTAGTACGTGGTGCGTCCGCGCGCGAGACGGACCTTGTTCAGCACGATGCCGATGATCGACGCGCCGGCGCCCTCCAGGGTGCGGATCGTCGCCGCCAGCTGCGGCCTGCTGGTGCGAGAGGCGTCGACGACGATGACCACGCCGTCGACCAGCGGCGCGACGAGGTTCGTGTCGGCCACGGTGAGCACAGGCGGCGAGTCGATCACCACGACATCGTGGTGCGCGCTGGCGTCGGCCAGGACGTCGGCGAAGGCGTGCGAGGTGAGCACGGACGCGGAGTTCGGGGGGACCTCGCCGGACAGGAGCAGGTTGGGACCGGACTCCCGCCACGGGATGACGGCCTCGGACAGGTCGACGGATCCGAGCACGACGGAGGTGAGTCCGACGGCGGAGTCGAGCCCGAAGATCTCCCCTGCCCGCGGGCGGCGGAGGTCGGCGTCGATGAGCAGCGTGCGCTCGCCCAGGTCGGCGAGCGTGAGGGCGAGGTTCGCGGAGAACGTGGACTTGCCCTCGGCGGGCGACGCCGACGTGATCAGCAGACGTCGGGACTGACCGTCCACGTTCGCGAACGCCAGTGCGGACTGCACCCTGCGGAAGTCCTCCGCCACATGGCTGCGCGGCTCGCGCACCACGATGAGCCCTGCTTCCGTGCCTCTCTTCGTGCGTGTGATCGACCCGAGATAGGGCAGATCGGTCACCCGGGCCAGCGCGGCCTCGTTGCGCACCTTGGTGTCTGCCATCGTCGCGATGAAGGCGACGAGGATGCCGAGCACGAGACCGAGCACCGCGGCGAGCGCCGCGTCCTTGCTCTTGTTCGGCGAGGACTGGAACTGCGGCACGACGGCCTTGTCGATGACCGAGGGGACGATGGTCGGCTTGCCGTCGACGCTCTTCGCGACGACGGCTTCGACAGCTTTCGTGAGCTCCTCGGAGGTCGCGTTGGCGATCTCGGCGGCGCGCTTGCCGCCGGTGGAGGTGACGGCGACCTGGAGGATCGTGGTGTCCGGCGGGATGGTGATGGCGATGTTGCGCGCCAGCTCCTTGGGTGTCGTGCCCAGGTCGAGGTCGTCGATGACGGGCGTGAGCACGCGGGAAGACGTCGCCAGCTGGGCGAAGGAGAGCATCTGCGACTGGGTGTACGTCGAGCCCTGGTTGAGGTCGGTGCCCGTCGTGCCCTGGTTCATGGCGAAGTACAGGGTGGCCGTCGACTGGTACTGCGGCGTCGTCGCCGCCGAGATGCCGTAGCCGATCCCCCCGCCGATGACGGCCATGCCGATGATGACGATCCAGAACTTGCGGACAGCCGCCCACGCGCTCGCGAGCGACCATCCCGTCGCGTCGGACTTCATGCGACCCCCTCCCGTGCCGGCATCCGCCGTATCCCCGTTCCACCGCCGTCTCCCCACGGCGGCGCCGGACGAACCGGCGCCTCCTCATGCTAGCCGACCCCCCACGCGAAACCTGGGGATGACCACGTGCAGATGGTAGGATGACACCGCCCTGCCGTATCCTCGTACGACGCGCAGGGCGTTCATCTGGGGAGATGTGCGGGCCTCGAGCCCGCGTCTGAAGGGCAGAGGCTCGACCGTGCACGGGGCACGTCGGAGTCACGGGGGTACACGTGCGCGTTCTCATCGCTTGGGCGAACGATTCCAGCGTCAATCTCGGGGTGCGCGCGCTCGCGCGCGGGTCCGAAGACCTGGTCAGGTCGGTCTGGCCCGACGCCGAGTTCACCTACCTCAACTACGGGCGACGCCAGCCGGAGGTCCCGTGGAACCCACGGTCGATGCTGCGCGAGCGGCTCACCGGCCGCCTCGGCATGCAGCGCTGGCTGCGCGGCTTCGACCTGGTGTGGGACACCAGGTCCGGCGACAGCTTCGCCGACATCTACGGCCTCGAGCGGCACTCCACCATGTCGATGCTGCACGAGTTCGCCGCGCAGGCAGGAGTGCCGGTGATCATGGCCCCGCAGACGATCGGCCCGTTCCACACCCGCCGCGGTCGGGCGATGGCCAGACGAAACCTCCGTCGCAGCGAGCTGGTGTTCGCGAGAGACGACGTGAGCGCCAGGGCCTCCTCGGACCTCGGCCGGCCCGTCGCCGCCATCACGAGCGACCTCGTGTTCGGCATCGATCAGCCGACGCCCGCCCCCGAGAAGCGCGACGTGCTGCTCAACGTGTCAGGGCTGCTGTGGGACGACAACCCGCACGTCGATGCGACGAGGTACCGCGAGGCGATCCACCGCATCATCGACGGCCTGCTCGCCTCCGGGCGCTCCGTCACCCTCTTCCCGCACGTGCTCGATTCGAAGAACCACGACAACGACGTGCCGGTGAGCCTGGCTCTCGCCGAGGAGTACTCCGGACGGATCGACATCGCCGTGCCGACGGACCTCGAGGAGGCCAGGGCGATGATCGCCGCGAGCGAGCTCGTGATCGGCGCCCGCATGCACGCCTGCCTGAACGCGCTGTCGACCGGCACTCCCGCCGTCGCGATGGCATACTCCCGCAAGTTCGCGCCGCTCATGGAGGCGGTCGGCTGGGACCACGTCGTGTCCATCACCGAGGCCGGAGAATGGGCGGATGCCGTGCTCGCCCACGCTGCCACCCCAGGGCTCCGCGCACAGGCGGAGGCCGCCCGCGACAAGGGCAGGGAGCTTCTCGAGCCGCTCGTCGCCGGCCTGAAGACCTCGCTGTGACCGCGGCCGGAGCACGTCGATGACCTCTTCGCTCGCGCACTCGGCGGCGCGCGGCGCGTACTTCACACTGGCCGCGCAGGGCGCCAGGATCCTCCTCCAGCTGCTGTCGATCATCGTCCTGGCACGGATCCTCTCGCCGCACGACTACGGACTCTTCGCCATCGTGCTCGTCGTCGTCGGTCTCGGCGAGATCTTCCGCGACTTCGGCCTCACCTCGGCATCCATCCAGGCGCCCGAGCTCTCCACCGGCCAGCGTGACAATCTCTTCTGGATCAACGCGGCGATGGGCGTGGTGCTCTCCGCGGCGATGTTCTGCGCTTCGTGGGCGATCGGAGCCATCACGGCCTCGCCCGAGCTCGTCGGCATCTCCCAGTGGCTCGCGCCGACCTTCCTGTTGAACGGTCTCGCCACACAGCACCGAGCCAACCTGATGCGCGACCTCAAACTGCGACCGCTCGCCGTGATCGACGTGGCCTCATCGGCCATCGCGCTCGCGGTCGCGATCGTGGTGGCACTCGCCGGAGGCGGGTACTGGGCGCTCGTCGTGCAGCAGCTGGTGACGGCGTTCGTACTCCTCGTCGGCGTCGTCATCGCCGGCGGCTGGCTGCCGCGGCTGTACTCCCGCGCCCACTCGGTCGCGAAGATGGTGAACTTCGGGTGGACACTGGTCGCCACCAACCTCATCAACTACGCATCGCGGCAGATCGACACTGTCGTGGTCGGCTTCCGTTTCGGCACGACAGCGCTCGGCCTCTACAACCGGAGCTTCCAGCTCGTCATGACGCCCCTCGGCCAGGTGCGTTCGCCTCTGCAGTCCGTGGCGCTCCCCGTGCTGTCGCGGGTGCAGGAGGATCAGCCGCGGTTCGCGACCTACGTCACGGCGGCTCAGCTCGCGCTCGGGTTCGGCTTCGGCATCCCGCTGGCCATCCTGTCTGGCATCGCCGAGCCCGCCGTCGACATCCTGCTCGGCAGCCGCTGGGCCGAGGCGGCGCCGTTCCTGCGCCTGTTCGCGATCGCCGGCATCCTCACCACCGTGCCGTTCGTCGGCTATTGGGTCTACCTCGCACGGGGCCTGGGCGCGGAACTGCTCAAGTACACAATCGTCACGGCGATACTCAAGATCGTCTGCGTCGTCGTCGGCTCGTTCTTCGGCGTCATCGGCGTCGCCGTCGCGCTCGCCGTGCATCCCGCCATCGCGTGGCCGCTCTCGCTCGCCTGGCTGTCACGCGTGACGCCGATGCCGCGGCGCGAGCTCTACCTCGGCGCGGGGCGCATCATCTCGTTGTCGCTCGTCTCCGGCGTGGCGGCGTGGGGCGCCTCGCAGGCCCTGGCTGGCGTCGGCATGTGGGGACAGGCCGGCGCGGGGCTGGCGGCCGGTCTGGCGGTCGCCGCTGCGGCGCTGTTGGTCCCCGTCTACCGGCGGGACGCGAAGACGCTCTCGGACTTCGTCCGGCTCATGCTCAGACGCGAGCCGAAGACCTCCTGATCCTCGTCGGCATCCACGCCGACCCGCCACCAGGAGATCGCGAGCCCTGCGAGGAACCAGAGGTACGACCCCGCTTGGGTGATCAGTGCCACAGCGAAGATCGCGGGGAGCTGCGCCGCGACGGCGATGCCAGGGGGTGACGCCTTGCCTGGCCTCAGGACGGTCAGGGCGGCGAGCACCAACGCCACCATCAGCACGATCGACGGCACCCACCCGAAGCGGAGCGCGAACACGAGGAACGCGTTGTCCACGGAGCGCGCATACGCGCCGAGGTACTGGCCTCCGACCGTGAGCCCCGTCCAGTCCCCTGCGCTGCCGAAGAGCTGCACCTGCGACACGAGGGAGAAGAGGTTCGACCGGTAGTTCGCGCTGCCGGCCGCTTCGTCGCCCGCCTCGCTGAACACGTCTCCGATGAAGGGGATGACGATCGCGCACCCGACGGCCACGAGCGCGACGAGAGACCAGCGCATGGCCTTGTCGAGGGACGGCAGGAGCACGACGGCGAGGACGATCGTGATCGCCAGGGTGAGCATGCCGATCCGGCTGATGGTCGCGACCGTGGCCGCGGTGAGGAGCCCCAGAGCCAGCAGACGCACCAGGACCGGCCAGCGGGCGACGATCACGAAGACCGACGACATCGCGAAGGCCGCTCCCATCGCGATCGAGTGCCCCCACGCCCCTTCGATCCTGAGCGTGCCTGCGCGCGTCTGCAGCGTGCCCCACGTGGCGTAGAGGTCCTGGCTCATCGCCGGCAGCATCACGAACACGTTGGTGCCGCTGGCGAACTCGAGCAGCCCGATCACGGCGGCGACAGTGACGGCCACGGCGATCACCGTGGTGACGAACGACCGCGAGACTCTGGCCAGGACCAGCCGCCCCCATACGTAGGGGAGCACCCACTCGAGCAGTGCGATGACGGTGGCGGCCAGAGTCGTCGCCTTCACGGCGAAGATCGCCGTCGCCATCAGGGCGAACACCGCCATCACGAGGTCCGCCGCCGTGAGTCGGATGTCGGACAGGCTGGTGAGCACGGCGGCGAGGGTGAGCAGCGTGATCGCCGACCAGAAGAAGCCGAGCGTCACGCCGAGCCACACCGGCACGAAGAACAGCACGACGGCCCAGACGACGAAGGTCAGCTTCGGGCTCGCGCGGAAGAGCAGGAGGCCGAGGATGCCGACGCATGCGGCGAGCGCCGCGAGCAGGAGCGTGCTCCCGTTCACGGCGTTCGCCGACCCTGCTCTGGACTCATCAGCACGAGCCTATGACACGTGCCCGAGGGAATCACCCGTTGGCGAGCACGCGGACGTTGTCGACGGCGAGAGTGGCAGTGCTGGATGCGGAACCCGCCCGGCTGGCGTGGACTCCCACCGCCCCCGCCGCGTCCAGACCGGCAGCGTCGACCACCGCGGTCTGCCACGACGCGGGCTCCGGCGTCCCCTGCGCCCACAGCTTCGCCGAGATCGTCGTCGACGCACCACCGGACACGTCGACCTTGAGCGTGAACGCCGTGCCGGCGGTCCAGGTGACCCCCGGCAGCTGCGTGCTCGACAACACGGTCCCGCCGTGCTGGGTGACGATCCAGACCGAGCCGTTGGCGTGCAGCCACGCCCGCACCAGGTAGTTGTCCGTCGCTGTCGACCGGGCGATCAGTCCCGCGTACGCCGCTCCCGTGGAGGGGGCGACGTCGATGGAGAAGTCGCCGGACAGGGTGACGTTCTTCGCCGACACGGAGTTCAACAGCATGTTGCGGGTGCTGCCTGCCGGCAGAGCCAGCTTGCCCACCCCGGCGGCCACGGATGCCACGGTGGCCACGCCTCCGACCAGGGTCCAGGCGCCGCCGACGTCGGCGGTCCCCCACCCTGCGGTCGCCGCCCGCGCGAACGCGTCGCTCGCGATCGCTGGATCGCCGCCCGGCGGTGCGGTCACGGTGACCTGCCTGGTCGTCGTTCCCGTCGCGCCGGCGTTGTCCGTCACCACGAGGGTCACCGTGTACGTGCCGGCTGCACCGTAGGCGTGCGAGGCGGTGACGCCGCTGCCCGCGGCCGATCCGTCTCCCCAGTTCCAGGCGTACGAGGCGATCGTGCCGTCGCTGTCCGTGGAGGCGGAGGCGTCGACGTTCGCGGTGAGCCCGCTCGCGGCGGTCGTGAACGATGCGGTCGGGGCGACGTTCGCCGGCCCGCCAGGCGTGCCCGGCTTCTCGACCCGGAGCGCGTCGATCGAGAAGACCCCAGACGTCGTCGCGCTGCCGCTCCGATTGACGTGCACGCTCGGCCAGCCCGACCCCTGGAGTCCCGCGGTCGAGTCGGTGACGCTCAGCTGCCAGTCGGCCGGTTCGGTCGTTCCATCCTTCCAGGTCTTCATCTGAACGGTCGTCGGCGACGATCCCTTCACCTGCACGGCGAGACGGAACGCGTCCCCCGCCGCCCAGGTGCCCGGCAGCGCCTTCGTTCCGATGACCGTGGATCCCTGCTGCGCGACGAGCCACAGCGTGCCGTCCGTACGCATCCACACGCGGGCGAGGTACTCGCTCGTCGCGGACTTGCGCGCGCTCACACCGACGTAGGAGCCTCCGGTGGAGGGCGCCTGGTCGAGGGAGTAGACGAGCGTGGTGAGCGAGTCGGCCAGCGAGGTCGACTGCAGCGCCAGGTTGCGGGTCTGCCCTGCGGGGAGCGAGACCTTGCCCACGCCTCCGCCGACGGACACCGCGGCGGCCGGACCCGAGAGCACCGTGTACGCCCCTCCGATCTCCGCGGAGCCCCATCCGGAGGACGAGGTGCGCTCGAAGTCGTCGCGGACCGCGAACGCCTTGTCTGCGACCGTGACGGTGCGCGTGGACTGCGCCGAGGAGCCGACGCTGTCCGTCACCGTCAGGGTCACCGTGTAGTCGCCGGCAGCCGCGTACACGTGCGAGGCCGTCGCACCGGAGCCGGCGGCCGCGCCGTCGCCCCAGTTCCACGAGTACGCGAGGGTCGCGGCATCCGATGCCGTGGACGCCGAGCCGTCGACGTTGACCGTGAGGCCGTTCGCCGCGGCCGTGAACGCGGCGACGGGCGCGGCGTGGGTCACGACGACGGAGGCCGTCTTGGTGGCCTGACCGCCGCGGTCGTCCGTGACGGTCAGCGTGACCGTGTACGTGCCGGGAGCCGCGTAGGCGTGGGTGGCGGTGATGCCGGAGCCGGCCGCCGACCCGTCGCCCCAGTTCCAGGAGTACGAGGCGATCGTGCCGTCGCTGTCGCTCGAGCCCGCGCCGTTCACCGAGGCGGAGAGACCGGATGCCGTCGACGTGAAGTCGGCCGTCGGCAGCACGTTGGGCGCCTGCACAGCGACCTGCTGCGTGACGGATCCGACGAGTCCTCGACTGTCCGTGACCTTCAGGGTCACCGCATAGGTGCCCGTCGCGGAGTAGACGTGGGTCGGGGTCGCACCGGTGCTCGTCGCCCCGTCGCCGAAGTCCCAGGCGTAGCCCTGCACGCTCTGTCCGGCGTCGACGGTGCTGGATCGGCCGTCGAAGGCCACGGACAGCGCCGTCGCCGTCGAGGTGAACGCCGCGGTCGGGGCATGGATGCCCGCGCCCACCGCGTAGTGCGCGGCGACCTGGGCCGCGGTCAGCGCCGTCGGGTACACCGCGAACTCGTCGACGGTGCCGCGGAACTCCCACCGGGACGGCGCGTCCGGCCAACCGCCCATGTTGTCTCCGCCCACTCGCCAGTAGCCGCCGTAGCCCTGCGCGTCGGTGACGGTCGGGTCCTGCGCCACGAGCACGCCGTCGACGTAGAGCTTCATGCCGTCGGCGCCGAGCGAGGCCACCACGTGGTGCCAGGCGTTGTCGTTGTACGACGCGCTCGTCGAGACGGTGCGCACGCCGCCCGGGTAGACGCCGAACGTCAGCCGGCCGTTGTTCTGCATGTAGAGATGCCGGTCGTAGTTCCCGGAGAACCCGGTCTGCTGATTGCCGAACCCGAAGATCTTGCCGCCGTCGGTGGTGTTCGTCTTGAACCACACCTCCGTCGAGAACACGTTCGGTCCGTTCGTGGACGACCCGGAGGAGATCAGTCCCGACGTGGTGCCGTCGAGGGCTGATGCGGTCGCACCGGTCGCGCCGACGACCCCGCCGGGAGACGTGGAGCTCACGCCGCTGCTGTACAGCGGCGCGGCGCCGCCTGCCCAGTCGATCGTGGTGTCGCCGAGCGGGTAGTAGAGCTGAGCGCCGTCGTCGAGCACGGCATCCGCGTACGCCGAGGACACGCCGCTGGACGCGGTCGCCGTCACCGGTTGGCTGGTCACCGCGTTGCCGTCGCCGTCGACCGCGCGCACGGTGTAGGTGTATGTCGCCCCGGCGCTCACGGTGGTGTCGCTGAGCATCACCGGTGGCGTGTTCCACCAGCCCGACGACACGACCTTCTGGTCGATCACGCCTGCCTTCCCCGTGCGCAGCAGCTGGTAGGTGAGGTCGCGGTCGTCGCGGTCCCAGTTGGCCGGGATCGAGACGCGGATGCGGCCCGGAGACGCGGTCGCGGCGGTCGGCGCCGCCCACGCGGCCGTGTTCAGGCGCGGACCCTGCTTGGGTCCGCCTGCGGGTTTCGTCGAGAAGCGCACGATGCCCTGGTAACGCTGGCCGTTGACGCTGGTGAACTCGCCGGCGATGGAGATGTAGTCGCCGACGCCCGTGATCGAGAGGCCGGCCTGGCCGAGGCCCGACGCGGTGCCGACGGTGAAGTCGGGGTACCAGGCGTACGCGGAGGGAGAGGGCGTGCCGCTCCAGTCCTTGTAGATGCTGCCGACCGAGACCGAGCGGCTCAGCGTGCCCTCCGCCGTGGCCGTGTAGGCCTCGACGTAGCGGTACTGCCGCGTGGGCTGCTCCGGCCACAGGTTCATGGTCTCGCACTGGTGCGTGTGCGTGGTCGAGTAGACGACCTTGCCCGTCGAGTAGACGCCGTAGTGATCGCCGTGGCAGTCGGAGACCCAGCGGATGGCGCCGGTGCCGGCCTCCGCGGCGAACACGCCCTCGAGGTTGCCTGTGTCGACGTCGCTGAAGACCCAGCCGGTGCCGTAGACGCCCGAGGCGTCGGTGGTGAGGGTGAAGATGCCTGCCTTGCCGTTCGCCGCGCCGTTGATGACGGTGCGGTTGGCCTGCCATCCGGTGTTCACGACTCCGGTGACCGGGTCGAGCGCCGCGAGGCCGCGCTGCGTCGTATCGCCGTTGACCATCGAGAACCGGCCGGCGGCGATGATCTGCGTGCCGTCGGGGTCGGCGACCATGGCGTCCGCCTGGAGGTCGGACGTCGGAGCCCACGCCCGCAGCGCGCCGTTCGACGCGGCGAATGCCGCGAAGTTCTTTCGCGCGACGCCGTTGGCCTGGGTGAAGTCGCCTCCGACGTAGACGCTGTCGCCGAGCACGGTGATGCCGAAGACGCCGGTGCCGCCGACAGACGGACTGAAGCCGCCCACGAGTTGGCCGGTCTGTGCGTCCAGCGCGGCGACGTTGTACCGCGTGGAGCCGTTGACCTGGGTGAACGAGCCGCCGATGTAGATGCGGCTGCCGTCGGCGGAGCGGGCGATCGCCTTGATCACGCCGTTCACGTTCGGCGCGAACGGAAGCAGACTCCCGGTGGCGATGTCGTAGGCGAGGATGTTGTTGCGCGGCGTGAGATTGGTGCCCGGCTCGGCGAGCGCGGCACGCGCGTTGGAGAAGCTGCCTGCGGCGTAGACGGTGTTGCCCACCGTGGTCTGCGCCCACACGTAACCGGAGTCGATCTGCACGGTGGGCAGCGCGTCGGCCGTGGCGACGTCGGCGGTGCGTTGCAGGAACGGCGCCTTCGTCGTCGGGACGGCAGCGGATGCCGCGGTCGGCGCCACCAGCGCGGCGCTGAGCGCGAGCGCGATGCCGACGAGACCTGCGGCCGCCGCGCGCCACCGCGCCGGCGTGGATGTGGCTGTGTTGTGCGCGCCCATCAGGCGACCTTTCCGAAGGTTGCTGCCACGGCATCTCCGTGGGCAGAGCGGACGGAGGCTGCGGCCGGACGGCCTGACACAGAGCTTTCGGACAGCGCCGAACTCCCAATCCGGCGCGTGCACCCATGAAGGTTCACGTGTTCCCCAGTTTCCCCAGTTTCACTGCAACTCCCCTTAGCTGCAGTATCGATATACTACTGCGCCGAGCGGGAGTTGTCGATCAATATTTCGGCAGTTCTCCCGCGAAAAACCGCGGAAAAACGGCCTTCGATGGCAGGATCGCTCCCGCCATCGAAGGCCGCTCGTCCGCTGTGTTCCGCTGCCTGTCAGCCGTTGTTGAGGACGCGGAAGTTGTCGACGGCGATGGTGCCCGTCGTGGTCGCGGATGCCGCACGGCTCGCGTTCACGCCCACCGCGCCAGAAGCGTCGAGCCCTGCCGTGTCCACGAAGGTGGTCTGCCACGCCGTCGGCTCCGCCGTCCCCTGCCGCCAGAGCTTGGCGGAGAGGGTCGTGGAGGCGCCGCCGGAGACGTCCACCTTCAGCGTGAAGGCGTCGCCCGGTGCGCGGGTGATCCCGGGAACCTGGTAGCTCGACAGCACCGTGGCCCCGCGCTGTGTCACGATCCACACCGAACCGTTCGCGTGCAGCCACGCGCGCACGACGTAGTTGTCGGTGCCCGTCGACCTCGCGATCAGTCCCGCGTAGGCCGCACCTGTCGTGGACGCCGCATCCATGGAGAGGTCGACGGAGAGGGTCACGTTCTTCGCCGACACCCCGTTCAGGGTCACGTTGCGGGAACCGCCCGGCGCGAGTGCGAGCTTCCCGACGCCATCCGCCACCGACAGCGCCGACGCCGCACCACCGGCGACCGTCCAGGCACCGCCGACGTCCGCAGAGCCCCACCCGGCCGTCCCTGTGCGCTCGAAGGCGTCACGGGCGATGGCCGGGTCGACGACGGGCGGCGTGTTCGCGGTGACCTGCTTGGTCGCCGTGCCGGTCGCACCCTGGTTGTCGGTGACCGTGAGGGTCACCGTGTAGGTGCCTGCCGCCGTGTAGCTGTGCGTCGCGGTCGCTCCGGAGCCCGCGGCCGAGCCGTCGCCCCAGTTCCACGAGTACGACGCGACGGTGCCGTCGGAGTCGGCCGAGCCCGAGCCGTCGACTGCGAGGTCGAGGTTCGTCGGCGTCGCGGTGAACGATGCCGTCGGCGCCACGTTGGGCAGCGGGGCCTTCAGGTCCGTGACGCGCAGCGAGTCGAAGGAGAACGCCGCGGTCGAGGTGGCCGTCGACCCGCGCGAGGCGTGGATGCTGGACCAGCCGGTGCCCTGCAGGCCCGCCGTGGAGTCCGTCACCGTGAGCTGCCAGTCGGCGGGCGGCACGGTGCCGTCCTTCCAGGTCTTCACCTGGATCGTCGTCGGCGAGGAGCCGGACACCTGCACCGCGAGACGGAAGACGTCACCGGCGGCCCAGGTCGTCGTGAGCGCCTGGGTGCCGATCACCGTGGTGCCCTGCTGCACGACGAGCCACAGCTTGCCGTCGTTGCGCATCCACACGCGCGCCAGGTAGTCGTTCGTTGCCGACTTGCGAGCGCTCACTCCGATGTACGAGCCGCCGGTGGACGGCGCCTGATCGATCGAGTAGGCGACGGTCGTCAAGGTGTCGGCCAGCGACGTGCCCTGCAGTGCGACGTTCCTGGTCTGACCGGCCGGCAGCGTGAGCACGCCGCGCCCGGCGGCGACGGAGGCCGGGGCCGCCGTGCCGTTCATCACCGTGTACGCGCCGCCGTTGTCGGCCGAACCCCACCCCGCCGTGGCGGTGCGCTCGAAGTCGTCGCGGATGGCGAACGGCTTGTCGGCGACGGTCACGGAACGCGTGGTCTGAGCCGTCGCTCCGAGGCTGTCGGTCACGGTGAGCGTGATCGTGTAGTCCCCGGCCGCCGCGTAGCTGTGCGCCGCCGTGTACCCGGGCGCCGCGGCGGTCGTGCTGCCGTCGCCCCAGTTCCACGCGTAGTTCAGCGTCGCCCCATCGGCCGCGGTGGACGCCGCAGCGGTCACCGTGGCGTCGAGCACGTTCGTCGTCGCTTCGAACGACGCCGTCGGTGCGGCGTGCGTGGCGACCACATCGGCCGTCTTGGTCGCCTGTCCGCCGCGGTCGTCCGTCACCGTCAGCGTGACGGTGTAGGTGCCGGCCGCTGCGTAGGCGTGCGTGGCGGTGGCGCCGGAGCCCGCGGCCGAGCCGTCGCCCCAGTTCCAGGAGTACGACGCGATGGCTCCGTCCGAGTCGGTCGACGTGCTCGCGTCGACGGACGCCGTGAGACCGGTCGCCTGCGCGGTGAACGACGCCGTGGGCAGCACGTTGGGCGCGAGCGCCGTGACCTGCTGCGTGGTGACGCCGATCAGTCCACGGCTGTCCGTGACGGTGAGGGTCACCGTGTAGGTGCCGGATGCGGCGAACACGTGCGTGGGCGTGGCCCCCGTCGCGGTCTGCCCGTCGCCGAAGTTCCACGAGTACCCGGTCACGGTCTGGCCGGTGTCCGCCGTGGAGGCGCTGCCGTTGAACGCCACGGAGAGCTCGGTCGCGCTGGCGGTGAACGACGCCGTCGGCGTCTTGTAGCCCATGCCCGTCGCGTAGTGCTGCGCGACCTGTGCCGCGGAGAGCGCGGACGGGTACACGGCGAACTCGTCGATCGTGCCGGCGAAGGACGCCGACGTCGGAGCGCTCGGCCAGCCGCTCAGGTTGTCGTAGCCGACGCGCCAGTAGCCGTTGTAGTTGTCTTGCGCGGAGACCACGGTGGCGTCCTGCGCGACGACCTTGCCGTCGATGTACAGCACCATGCCGCTCGTGCTCAGCGTCGACACCACGTGGTGCCACTTGTTGTCGTTGTACGACGTCGTGGTCGTGATCGACTTCACCGATCCGGGGTAGACGCCGTACGTGATGCGCCCGTTGTTGAGCATGTACACGTTGCGGTCGTTCGTGCCGGAGCTGTTGACCTGAGAGGTGCCGTAGCCGAAGATCTTCCCGCCGCGGGTGGTGTTGGTCTTGAACCACGCCTCTGCGGCGTAGTCGCTGTCGGCCATGCTGGCCGTCGCGGAGGACACCCGGCCGCTCGTCGTGCCGCTGAACGTCGAGGCCGACGTGCCGGTCACGCCCTGCACCGCGCCCGAGGAGGCGTTGGTCACGCCAGAGCCGAACACCGGCGAGGCTCCGCCGGCCCAGTTGGTCTTGATCGTGCCGAGCGGGTAGTACAGCTCCGCCCGGTCGTTCAGCACGAGGTTCGCGTAGTCGGATCCGGTGGCGGCGACCGCCGTCACCGAGACCGGCTGGCTGAGCACGGCGTTCCCGTCGCCGTCGACCGCCCGCACCGTGTACGTGTAGTTCGTCCCCGGTGCGACGGTGGTGTCGTTCAACACCACAGCGCCAGGGATCCACCACACCGACCGCGCCGCGACCTGGTCGATCGGCGTCGCCGAGTCCGAGCGCATCAGCTGGTAGGTGAGGTCGCGGTTGTCGCGGTCGTAGTTGGTCGTCGTCGAGACGCGCACCCGTCCGGCCGTCGCGGTGGCGGTGGGCGTCGTCCAGTCGGCGCCGGAGAGACGCGGACCCTGCTTCGCGCCGCCGGCCGGCTTGCTGGAGAAGCGCACGATGCCCTGGTACATCTTGTTGTTGACGCTGGTGAACTCTCCTGCGACCGAGACGAAGTCTCCCGAACCGGTGATCGACAGTCCCGCCTGGCCGAGGCCCGTCGCGGTGCCGACAGTGAAGTCGGGCGTCACGGCGTATGCGGATGGCGAGGGCGTGCCGTTCCAGTCGGCGTAGGTGGTGCTGGCCGTGAGGCTGCGGGTCAGCGTTCCCTCGGCGGATGCCGTGAGGGCGAGCATGTAGCGCCAGGTGCGCGTGGGCTGCTCCGGCCAGAGGTTGACCGTCTCGCAGGCATGCGTGTGGCTCGTCGTGTAGACGACCTTGCCGGTGGAGTAGACGCCGTAGTTGTCACCATGGCAGTCGGCGACCCAGCGGATCGCACCGCTGCCGGCCTCGGCGGCGAAGGCGCCCTCGAGGTTGCCAGATGCGGCGTTCGCGTACACCCAGCCGGTGCCGTAGACGCCGGTCTTGTCGACGGAGAGGGCGAAGATGCCCGTCTTGCCCGCGTAGGAGCTGCTCAGCGACGCACCGTTCTTCACGGTGTTCGGAGCCGCCCAGGACGTGTCGATGCCGCCGGTGCTCGGGTCGAGCGCGACGAGACCGCGCTGGACGGCGTCGTTGACGAGGTAGAAGCGTCCGCCGGCGATGACGTGCTGGCCGCCGGGTTCGATGACGAGCGCGTCGACCTGCTGATCGGAGGTGGGCGCCCAGTCGCGCAGCGCACCGTCGGCCGTCGCGAAGGCGGCGAAGTTCTTGCGCGCGACGCCGTTGGCCTGCGTGAAGTTGCCAGCGACGTAGACGGTGTCTGCGGTCGCGGCGATGCCGTAGACGCCGGCGCCGCCGATCGACGGGACGACCCCGGGGATCAGCTGCCCCGTCTGAGCGTCGAGCGCGGCGAAGCCGAACCGGGCGACGCCGTTGACCTGGGTGAAGGATCCGCCGATGTACACACGGGTTCCGTCGGGAGACGCCGCGACGGCCTTGATCACGCCGTTCACCGACGGCGCGAAGGACTGCAGTGCGCCGGTGGTGATGTCATAGGCGAGGATGTTGTTGCGCGGCGTGAGGCTGGTGCCTGGTTCGGCGAGCGCCGCACGCGCGTTGGAGAAGCTGCCGGCCGCGTACACCGTGTTGCCGATGGTGGCCTGCGCCCACACGTACCCGTTGTCGATCTGCACGGTGGGCAGCGGGTCGGAGGTGATGACGTCGGAGGTGCGCTCCAGAAGCGGCGCCTTGGCCGACGGCACCGCAGCCGTCGCGGCGTTCGGCACGGCGACGATGGCGGCGCCCGCGAGGGCGAGACCGACTCCGAGGGCCAGCGCGGCGCGCCAGCGGGGAGCCTTGAACGAGACCTGCGTGCTCATCACGAGACCTTTCCGGTGAAGATCGCCACGGGCTCCCCGGCGGCGTAGTTGACGGAGACCGAGACCGGACGAGCGGACGCGGAGCCGAGCATGAAGACATAGCGGCCGGCGGAGGACTGCCCCGGCTCGAGGGAGCCGCTGAGCGGCTTCGGGTCGCCGGCGGTGGTCCCGATGCCGGGCTCCCCGTCCTGCGCCGAGAGCATCACGACGGCGGAGTCGAGGCTCTGGGCCTGCGACGAGCCGTTCTTCGCCGTGACGTCGACGACCACGGCACTGCCGGACACCTCGCCGGGCGTCTTGGCCTCGACGGTGATCGCCGTCACCGAGTCGATGACGACGGAGATACCCGTGTCGAAGGCGACGGTCTCACCGACGGCGGCCTCCTGCGTCGGCAGCGGCGCCGCGGTCTGCGGGCCGTCGCCCGCATCCGGTGTGGCACTCGCGCCGGGCGGCAGGATCTGCGTCGCCGACGAAGACGGGCTCGCGCCCGCGTCATCCGACCCTGCGGGTGCGCAGGCTGACAGAGAGAGCATCGCCGTGACGACGACTACTCCCCCCAGAGTTTTTGACAGCGTCGAATACCCATTTCGACGCGTGCACCAATGAAGGTTCACGTGTTCCCCAGTTTCCCCAGTGGCGACCTCCCCTGAAGTCGCCCTCCCTGTGCGACTCCCCTCAGCCGCACAGGTGGAATACTACGCGATGACCTTCCGTCTTGTCGAGATTGAATTCCGGAATTATCTCCAGTCCTCCGGACGAAGAAACGCCGTGAGCGCAGAGGTCCTGCGCTCACGGCGTTCAGCCGCCGCCCTCAGCGGGTCGGCTCCGACGACTCAGCCCTTCGAGAGGACGCGGAAGTTGTCGACGGTGACGGTGCCGGTCGTGGTGGCGGATGCCGCACGGCTCGCGTGCACACCCACCGCGCCCGCCGCATCGATCCCTGCAGCATCCACGAACGAGGTCTGCCACCCTGCGGGCTCAGGCGATCCCTGCCGCCACAGCTTCGCCGAGATCGTCGTGGACGCCCCACCCGACACGTCCACCTTCAGCGAGAACGCGTCCCCTGGAGCGCGAGTGATACCGGGAACCTGAGAGCTCGACAGCACCGTGGCCCCCCGCTGGATCACGATCCACACCGAGCCGTTCGCGTGCAGCCACGCGCGCACCACATAGTTGTCCGCGCCGGTCGACCTCGCGATCAGACCCGCATACGCCGCGCCCGTCGACGAGGCCGCATCCATGGAGAAGTCCATCGACAACGTCACGTCCTTGGCCGACACCGCGTTCAACGTCAGATTCCGAGTGCCGCCGGGGCCGAGCGCGAGCGCGCCCACACCGCCGGAGACCGAGGCCGCCGACGCGCCGCCACCGGACACCGTCCACGCTCCACCGACATCCGCAGATCCCCACCCCGAGGATGCCGTCCTCGCGAAGACGTCCTTGGCGACGGCGTCGTCCGACGGCGCCTGCCCGGCGATGACGACCTCCCGAGTGGCGGTGCCCGTCGCGCCGCGGTCATCGGTGACGGTCAGGGTCACCGTGTAGGTGCCGGGACCGGGGTAGGGATGAGACGCGGTGGCGCCGCTGCCCAGCGACAGACCGTCGCCCCAGCTCCACATGTACGACGCGATCCGTCCGTCCGGATCGGCGGATGCCGAGCCGTCGACCGACGCCGTCATGCCGTCGGCGCTGACCGTGAACGCGGCGACCGGGGCGGCGTTCGCCGCGGCGACCGTCACCTTCTTCGTCGTCGTCGCCGACAGTCCTCGACCGTCGGTCACCGTCAGCGTGACCGTGTAGGTCCCCGCGGCCGCGTAGACGTGGGATGCGGTGACGCCCGAGCCGGTCGAGCCGTCTCCGAAGGTCCACGAGTATCCGGTGATCGACTGACCGGCCTCCGCCGTCGACGCACCCGCATCGACAGACGCCGACAGATCGGAGACGGTCGCGGTGAACGACGCGGTCGGCGCCTTCTGCCCGCGCCCCAGCGCGTAGTGGGCGGCGACCTGCTGCGCGGTGAGCGCCGAGCCGTATCCGGCGAACTCGTCGATCTTGCCCGAGAAGGCGGAGGACGTCGGCTGGCCAGGCAACCCGGAGAGGATGTCGTAGCCGGCGCGCCAGTAGCCGTTGAACGGCCACGCCGTCGTGACGGCGGTGTTGCGAGCGACCGCCTTCCCGTCGACGTACAGCACCATCCCCTCGCGGCTCAGCGTGGAGACGACGTGGTGCCACTGGCCGTCGTTGTAGGCGAGGGGCGACGTGATCGTCTTCATGCCGCTGGCGTACGACCCGAAGCTGAGCCGCCCGCTGTTCTGCATGTAGACGACCCGGTCGTTGAAGGTCGACGTGCCCGTCGGCGTCGTCCCGAAGCCGTAGATCTGACCGCCCCACGTCGTGGTCGTCTTGATCCAGGCCTCCGTGGAGAAGTCGTCGTCGCCCGCGACCGCCACCGGTCGGGACACGTATCCGCTCGTCGTGCCGCTCACGTTCGACGTGGACGTCCCGGTGTCGCCGGCGACGGCTCCGGGCTTGACGCTCGTCACGCCGGTTCCGAAGATCGGCGCCTTGCCTCCGACCCAGTCGGTGCGGATGTCGCCGAGGGGGTAGTAGAACTCGGCGCCGTCGCGCAGCACGGCGTTGGCGTAGTCGGACGCGGTCGCCCCTGGCACCCCTGCCGTGCGCACGCTGACCGCGCGGCTCACCGCGGTGTTCCCGTCGGGATCGACGGCACGGACCGTGTAGACGGCGGTGCCCGCCGGCGCAGACGTATCCGTCAACGTGACGTTCTTGGCCGCCCACCAGAGCGACGTCGCCACGATCTCATCGACAGGCTCCGCCGTTCCCTCGCGCATCAGTTGATAGGTGAGGTCGCGGTTGTCGCGATCCCAGTTCGTCGGGATGGTGACCGACACCCGACCGCCTGACCCGGCCGATGCCGTCGGCGCCGCCCACGTGGCCCCGCTGAGACGCGGCCCCTGCTTCGCTCCTCCGACCGGCTTCGTGGCGAAGCGGACGATCCCCTGGAACTGCTTGTTGTTCACGCTGGTGAACTCGCCGGCCACCGAGATGACGTCGCCGACTCCGGTGATCGACAGCCCCGCCTGCCCGAGTCCGGACGCGGTCCCCGAGGTGAAGTCCGGGAAGAAGCCGTACGCAGACGGCGACGGAGTGCCGCTCCAGTCCGCGTAATTGAGCCCGTCGGCGGACTCGCTCCGCGACAGGGTGCCCTCCGCGGTGGCCGAGAACGCGGACATGTAGCGATACGCGCCAGGGGTCTGGTTGGGCCACAGGTTCACCGTCTCGCAGGAGTGGATGTGACTCGTGGTGTACACGGTCTTGCCTGTGGCGTAGATCCCGTAGCTGTCGCCGTGGCAGTCCTCCACCCAGCGGATCGCTCCACTGCCGGCCTCCGCGGCGAACGCCCCTTCGAGGTTTCCCGCCCGCGTGCCTCCGGAGTACACCCAGCCCGTGCCGTACACCGTCTTGTCGTCCGTGCTGAGGCTGAAGATTCCCGACCGCCCCGCGTACGAGGTGCCGGCCGGGCCGCCGTTCTTCACGGTCTTCGGCGCCGCCCAGGTCGTGTCGATGCCACCGGTGGTCGGCGACAGCGCCACGAGCCCCTGCTGTACGACGTTGTTCACGCGGTAGAACCGCCCGCCGGCGACGACGTGCTTCGCGCCGGGCTCGAGCACCAGGGCATCGACCTGGAGATCCGCCGTCGGCGCCCAGGTCAGGAGACGGCCGTCGGCCGCCGACAGGGCGGCGAGGTTCTTGCGCGCCGTTCCGTTGACCTGCGTGAACAGGCCGCCGATGTAGACGGTGTCGGCCGTCGCGGTGATGGCGTAGACGCCCGAGCCGCCGACGGCGGGGGCGAGGCCGGGGATGACGGCGCCCGTCTTGGCGTCGAGGATCGCGAAGTTGCTCCGCCCGACGCCGTTCACTGTGGTGAACGTCCCACCGATGTACAGCCTGCTTCCGTCCGGCGACGGGGCGATCGCCTTGATCGCGCCGTTGACGACGGGAGCGAAGGGCAGCAGGCCTCCGCTGTCCACGTCGAACGCGAGGAGGTTGCTGCGCGGCGTGAGGCTCGTGCCGGGGGCTGCGAGCGGCGCGCGTGCATTCGAGAAGCTGCCGCCGGCGTAGACGGTGCGGCCGATCGTGGCCTGCGCCCAGACGTAGCCGGAGTCGATCTGCACGGTCGGAAGCGGATCCGCGGTCACGACGTCGGCCGTGCGCTCCAGGAGCGGAGCCTTGCCGGACGGCACGGCGGCCTGCGCCGCACCGGGGACGACGAGCGCGGCGGAGGCCAGGGCGACCCCGACGACCAGCGCGACCGATGAGCGCCGGCGGCGTGCCGACCTGATGTTCGTGGAGGACGTGCTCACGATGAGACCTTTCCGGTGAAGACGGCCACGGGCGCACCCGCGGCGTAGTTGAGGGAGACGGAGACCGCACGCCCTGCGGCGGGGTCGAGCATGAAGACGTAACGGCCGGTGGCGGTGGCCCCCGGTTCGAGGGATCCTCCGAACGGCTCGGGCTCCCCCGCCGTCGTGCCGATGCCGGGGTCTCCCGAGTCGGCGGCGAGCATGACGACGGCCGAGTCGAGGTTCTGCGCACCGTGCGACCCGTTGGTCACGGTCACCGTCGCGACGACGGCCGGCCCTGACACCTCGCCCGGCGTCTGCGCCTCGACCTCGACCGCCGTCAGCGACGCGACGGCCACGGAGATCCCCGTGTCGAAGGTCACGGTCTCTCCGAGCGGCGCCTGCTGCGTCGGCAGCGGCGCTGCCGTCGTCGGGCCGTCGCCCGGCGCGGCGCTCACCTCGTTGCCGGGCGGGAGGATCTCCGACGGCGATGCCGTCGCAGACGCCCCGCCCGCCGGCGAGCAGGCGGTGAGAGCACAGATCGCCCCGATAGCGAGCGATGCTCCGATGAATTTAGACAGCGTCGAACGCACGGTTCGACGCGTGCACCGAAGACGGTCCACGTGTTACCCATTCCCCTAGAAGTCCCCAGAGCGCGGCTCCCCATAAGCCGCACGTCAGGAGCATATGGCGCTAGGAGTTCACCGGCCGCTTCCTTGCCAGGAACGGCAGCGTCGGGTCCTGGATGAGCAGCTTCGACAGCCCGGAGACCACGTCCTGCACCTGTGCCAGCGTCGCCACGTGCGCGCGGCGACCGGCGGTGTGACCGTCGGCGATGTCGAAAGGCGCGGCAGCCGGGCGCCACAGTCTGGCCCGCTCCATCGGCGGCTGACGCAGTCCCCGATGGGCGTCGAGGAACGCAGCGAAGTCCTGCACCAGCGCGTTGCCCGTGGCGCCGGCCGACGGCTGGTATCCGTGCGCGAGCCACAGCGCCTCGCGCATCGTGAACACCCGGCGCCTGGCGGCGGGGAGCGACGACACCACGGCGGAGCGCACCCTGGTCGTGGCCGTGAGGATCAGGTCGGCCGTCTCGACGTCATCCGGTGCGAGCTGTCTCGACTGGTGGGCGCGCGCTCCGCGCTGCCACGCGTCGTCGCCGTGCAGCTCGGCGACGAGCCGGCACGCCGAGTGCGCCTGCAGCGCCTCCACCCCGCGGCTGACGACGGGAACCGATGCGAGCGCCGAGTGCATCGCGAACTCGCCCCTCAACAGCAGCTCGGCGGCGACAGAGCGACAGACGTTGGCGTCGCAGACCGTGAGGATGCCGCTCATCGCGCCGCCCCCTCTGCACGGCTCACGCGTCGTCCGTCACGGAGCCCTCGCAGATAGGCGCGCCACGGCGCGGTCGACAGCAGCTGCCGCCGGCCGCCCTGCAGGAGGATGCCGTACCCGACCCGTGCAGCGGAGCGCCGCCAGGCTCTGACGGCATCCGCATCGAGGTGCTTGCGGGCGTACATCATGCGGTTGCGGATGTTGAAGTAGTAGTAGGTGGGCGACTTGGCACGGTCGGACGTCTCGTCGTCGTGCGTCCCGCCCTCGTCGTGCACGACGACCGCATCGGACAGCACCAGCGCCCCGCCGAGGTCGAGCACGCGGTGCGAGAGGTCGATGTCCTCCCAGTACAGGAAGTACTCCTCGTCGAACCCGCCGAGCTCCTGCCACAGCGGCGTCGCGATCGCGAAGCACGCGCCGGTCGCCCACTCGCGTCGCGGCCGGCCGGCGTGACGGTCGCGAGCGGCGCGCCCCGCGGTGGTCCCGTCGTCGAGGTAGAGGTCGGCGCCCGAGAACCAGTTGCGCCCGGCGCCGGTCACGATGCGGGGGGACACGAGGTCGCGCGTGCCGTGCGCGGCGTCGACGATCGCGTCGAGGTCCTCCCTGCGGATCCGCGCGTCGGGGTTGAGCGGCACGAGGACGTCCGCGCCGAGCTCGACGGCCCGCTGCGCACCCGCGTTGGTGCCGCCGCCGTACCCGCGGTTGTCGTCGAGCAGCACGTGCTCGGCGCCCAGCTGCGCAGCGACGGCACGGACGGCCTCGCGCTCGGAGTCGGAGCTGAAGCTGTCGACGATGATCAGGCGTCCGTGCGGCGCCAGGTCGAGATCGCGGAAGTTCTCCGCGATCAGCGCGCTCGATCCGTAGTTGACGGTGACGACGGCGAAGGAGGCAGCGGTCATGACCGTGCGTCGCTCGCGACGTCGAGATCCCGGTGCGCGGAAGCGAAGGATGCAGACATGTCGACTCCCCTAAGTCCTGATCCAGGCACCCCAGATGCCCCGATCATTTGGACCAGTGTAGAGCGAGACTGCTGGCACACTGGAACCATGGGGAACGATTCAGGGGGATCCGCGCGCCCGCTCAGGGTGATGCAGTCGTTCGGCGCACCGCGTCCGACGTCGAATCCATACGTGCACATGCTCGATGCCGCGCTCGCGGCGACTCCGGGGGTCGAGCATCGGCGCTTCGACCGCAGAGAGGCGCTGTTCGGTCGGCTCGACGCCATCCAGTTCCACTGGCCGGAGACCCTCTTCGGGGAGGGAGGCGGCGCCAAGGCGCTCGCCAGGCGCGCGTTCGCGACGGCTCTCCGCGCCCGACTCTCTCTGGGACGCGTCGCCGTGGTCCGCACGGTGCACAACGTGGAGCTGCCGAAGGACGTGGCGCCGTGGCAGCGGCGGTACCTCGAGTGGATCGAGCGACGCACCGACCACCGCATCGTCCTCAACGACCTCACCGAGCTGCCGGCGGGAGCCGAGTCCACCGTCATCCCCCACGGGCACTACCGCGACTGGTTCGCCGACGTGGAGAAGACGGATGCCGCTCCAGGGACGCTCGGCTTCGTCGGTCTCGTGCGGCGGTACAAGGGCGTCGAGGATCTGATCCGCGTGTTCAGGGAGACAGCGGAGCAGGAGCCCGAGCTGCGGCTGCGCATCGCGGGCAATCCGACGAGCGCGGAGATCGCCGACGAGGTGCGGGCGAGCGCCGAGGCCGATCCCCGCATCGAGCTCGATCTGCGCTACCTGTCCGAGCCCGACTTCGCGCGCGCGGTCATGCGCAGCTCCGGCATCGTGCTGCCGTACCGGTTCATGCACAACTCGGGCACGGTGCTCGCGTCCCTGTCGCTGAACCGTCCGGTGCTGGTGCCCCGCACCGCCGTGAACGAGGCGCTGTCCGCCGAGGTCGGCGACGGCTGGATCACGATGTTCGACGGCGAGCTCGACGCGTCAGACGTGCGGGCGTTCGCCGAGGCCATCCGCACTCTGCCCGCCGGCGAGCCCGACCTCTCCGCGCGCAACTGGGACCGTGCAGGCGTCGCCCACCGCGGAGCGTTCGCCAGGGCCGTCGCCCACCGCAGAGGGGGCGCGAGGTGACAGCCGACGCCGCGGATCCGCGCGTGTTGATCGCTGTCCCGACCTACCGACGCACGCACCTGCTGCCGCCGCTGGTGGAGGCGATCCGCGCACAGACCGATGGGCTGCGCACCCGTGTCCTGCTCGTCGACAACGATCCGGACGCCTCGGCGCGCGGGGTCGCCGCCGAGCTGGGCGTCGAGTACCTGTCGGAGAAGACGCCGGGCATCGCCGCTGTGCGCCAGGCGGCGCTCGATGCCGCCGACGGCGACGAGCTCGTCGTGATGATCGACGACGACGTCTTCCCCGAAGAAGGGTGGCTCCGCGGCCTCGTCGACGTCTGGCGCGACACCGGCGCCGCCGTCGTCATGGGATTCGTGCGCTACGTCTGGCCCGATGGCACCGACCCCTGGATCGCCGCCGGAGGCTTCATGCGGCGCACCCGCTTCCCCAACGGCAAGAGGCTGGACTCGCTGGCCACGGGGAACGTGCTCGTCGACGCCGCCCAGACCCGTGCGCTCGGGGTGCGCTTCGACGTCACGCTCGGGCTCATCGGGGGCGAGGACAACGTGTTCGGCCGGGCGATCATCGCGAAGGGCGGCGCCGTCGTGGCGTCTGCAGACTCCGTCGCGCGCGACGACATCGCGGTCGAGCGCACGACGAGGGCGTTCGTGCACCGCCGGGCGGTCTCGCACGGACAGGCGCGCGTGCGTCTCCTGATCCGCGAGGCTCCGGCGTGGAAGCGTCCGCTCCAGCACGTCGCGCACCTGCTCGGCGGCGTGATCCGCTGGGTCGCGTTCACGGCGGGGCGCGCGGTCGCGGCGCTGCGCGGCGACCTCGCTGGCAACGCCGTGTTCCAGCGGCGCGCATGGTTCGCGCAGGGACGGATGCTCGCGGCACTCGGTCGGGTGACCGGCGAGTACACGCGGCCGACCGCAGGCTAGAGCTCGCCCGGACGCATCGCCTCGGCGTCGATCGCCCTGATCACGCGGAGGGCCGCGGTGTCGACCGGCGGCTCTCCGTCGGCATCCGTCCGCCTCCGGCGGGATGGCGCGTAGACGACGAGCGAGTGGAACAGGAACCGGGCGAAGAACGCCACGATCAGCGAGAGGCCCGTCGCCAGCACGCTGGAGATGTGCCACGACTGCACCATGAGCGCCATCACCGGGATGCGGAGCGCAGCTTCGACGTTGTTGAACGCGAAGGACGTGAAGAAGCGGATGCCGACGCCTCGCGCTCCGGTGCGCATGTCGGCGAAGACGAAGCGCTCCTGCAGCAGGAAGTTGCCGATGATGGTGACCTCGGCGCCGATGATCGCCGCTGGCAGGTAGTGCACGCCGGCGGTGGTGAGCAGCCACATGATGCCGAGGTTGGCGACCGCCCCGATCACGCCGATGAGCGCGAACAGCGACATCTTGCCGAACCGAAGCCGGGCGAGATGGGCGATGAACGTCGCGCCCTGCCGGAGGCTCGCCTTCGACGTCCCGTGACGGCGCTCGCCGAACTCCATGGGCACCTCGGCGATGCGCAGGTCGGTGCGCGCGAGGATCTCCAGCAGGATCTTGAAGCCCTGCGGCTGCAGGGCGTCGAGGTCGAGGCGGGCGCGGTCCACGAGGAAGAACCCGGTCATCGGGTCGGTGCTGCGCGAGAGGCGCATCGGGAACATCGCCTTGGTCAGCCAGGTGGCTGCCCGCGAGACGCCGAAGCGCACGGCGGTGCCGAGTCCGCTGGTGTCTCCCCCGCCGACGTAGCGGGAGGCGGCGACGACATCGGCGTCGCCGGCGGCGTGCTTGTCCAGCAGCGCCGGGAGCAGCTCCGGCGGGTGCTGCAGGTCGCCGTCCATGACGATGCAGACGTCGGATGCCGCGGCGCGAAGGCCGACGACCACGGCGCCGCCGAGTCCGCCCTCGTTGTCGTCGCGGTGGATCACCCGCACCGGAAGCGGGGCGTCGGCGGCGACCCTGGCGACCTCGAGGGCGGTGTCGTCCGTGCTGTCGTCGACGAAGAGGATCTCGGCGTCGCGGCCGGAGAGCGCCAGCGCCGCGCGTGCGACGAGCTCCGCGACGTTGTCGCGCTCGTTGTACGTCGGCACGATGACCGTGACCGCTGTCGACACTCTTCCCCCTCGTCGTCATCACTGCGGATGCCGCATCCCATGATTCCATGGCCGTCTGTGTGTCATCGTCGCACGGCGGCGTCCATTCGTAAATGTTGTTTTCAAACACTCGGAGCGCCCATCCGAAATATTGCTGTATCGCGGAACACGCTCCGATGCTGGTAGTCTGACCCGAAGCGGCTGTGGGAGTCGCCGAGCGGATGGGGATCCGCTTCTGGGGAATTACTGATCTGGGGAGATCATGGGGACGCGTATCGGCTATGCCGTTGGTGCATTCGACCTGTTTCACGTCGGGCATCTCAACCTTCTGCGCCACGCCAAGCAGCACTGCGACATCTTGATCGCGGGCGTCGTCAGCGACGAGATGCTGCGTCAGGTGAAGGGCATCGAGCCCGTCATCCCGACGGCCGAGCGCGCGGAGATCGTGCGGCACATCTCTTTCGTCGACGACGTCTATGTCGAGACGACGCCGTCGAAGATGGACTCGTGGCACGACGTGCACTTCACGCACTTCTTCAAGGGCGACGACTGGCGCGGCACCGAGAAGGGCCTCCGACTCGAGAGGGAGTTCGCCGAGGTGGGCGTCGAGGTCGTGTACTTCCCGTACACGGCGCACACGTCGAGCTCCTCGCTGCGTCGCGCTCTCGACGCGATCACGGCCGGCGCATCGCCGGTCGCCGCCGCGGGCCACTGACCCCCCACCCGTACCACCTGCTGGGCGCGTGCGGCTGGGGGTCGAGATCTGGGGTCTCGACATCCGCATGGTGATACCGCAGGTGGTACGGTGCTGGGGCTTTCCTCACTCGGCGACGCCGAGCAGGCAGCGAGCCATCCGCGCGACTCTGGCAGGCGTGTGCGGACCGAGCCACACCGTCCATTGCTCTGGCGGCTCCGTGCAGGTCCACTCCACGCACCAGGCGTGCACGGCGGTGCCGAGCCGCTCGCCCTTGGCGTGCTGACGCACGCCATCGCCGCGCAGCAGCCAACGCACCGACACTCCCGTCGGCGCCTCGATGTACCGGTACTGGATCCGAGCCGCGGCCTCGAGGAACACGACACCCTGCGCATCCCAGGGAAGGCGGGCGCAGATCCCCGCGATCGCCGCCGCATCAGCCGCATCACCCGCGATGAGCACCGCCCCTTCGATCGTGCTCCAGTCCGGATCCTCGAGATGCTCACGTGCGCTGCTCATGCCAGCAAGCATAGGTAAGCCTATCCTTACCAGTCAACGACCTCGACAGCTCCCTCACGCCGTACCCTGGATACATGACCTCTCCTGCTGAGTCCACGATCACCATGTTCGGCGCCGACTGGTGCCGCGACTGCATCCGCACCAAGAAGCAGCTCGACGAGCTGGGCGTCGAGTACACCTACATCGACCTGGTCGCCGACCCCGCAGCGGCGGACGTCGCGAAGGAGATCTCCGGTCGCACGAACATCCCGGTCGTCGTGTACCCCGACTCCACGCACCACGTGGAGCCCTCGAACGACGACGTCGCGTCGAAGCTGCGCGAGCTCTCCCTCATCTGACGCGGGCTCATCCGACAGGGCCACTCCGGCTCTGTCGGATCGCGCCGCTATGCTGGCGCGATGAGCACTGAGGCTCGCCCCGATCGAGCATCCGTCCGCCTGTCACCCCGCACCGTCGCGCTGTACTCGATCGGTTCGCTGGGCACGGGCGGCTACGCGACCCTGCCCGGCCTGGTCCTGACGTACTTCCTCACCGACAACCTCGGCGTGGCAGCGCTGGCCGCCGGGCTCATCGTGACGTCCGCGAAGGTGTGGGACGTCGTCATCGACCCCCTGATCGGCGCGGCGTCCGACCGGCAGTTCGCCCGCACCGGCTCGCGTCGCGGCTTCATGATCACGGGTGCCGCGACGCTCCCGCTCTTCTTCGCGCTCACCTTCGCGGTGCCCCCGTCGTGGGGCCCGGTGGCCGGCGCGGTCTGCGTGCTGCTCGCCTTCCTCGCCACGGCGACCGCGTTCAGTCTGTTCCAGGTGCCGTACGTGGCGCTGCCCGCCGAGCTCACCGGCAGCTACGACGAGCGCACCCGACTGCTCGGCTGGCGGGTCGTGGTGCTCACGGCGGCGATCCTGCTCTTCGGTGCAGGTGGCCCCGAACTCCGCAAGGCCGGCCCCGACCAGGTCGTCGGCTATCTGCTGATGGGCATCGCCGCCGGTCTCGTGATCGGGCTCGGCATGTACATCGCGTCGAGGACAGCGGATGCCGCAGCCACTGACCCGTCGCCGGATGCGGCGTCGGCGCCGCTCGGGTTCCGCGAGCAGTACGCGTCCGGCTTCCGCGCGCTCCGCCGCAGCCGCCCCTTCCGCGCGCTGCTCGGCACCTTCCTGCTGCAGGCCCTCGCCACGGGCACGATGCTCGCCGGCGCGCAGTACGTCGCGACGTGGGTGCTGCGCTCCGAGGATGCGGTGACCCTCGTCTTCCTCGCGCTCGTCGGCCCGGCGCTGCTCGCGACCCCCGGGTGGACGGTCGTCGCCCGCCGTCTCGGCAAGGAGAGGGCGTTCGCGATCGCGAGCGTGCTGTTCACCGTCGCCGCGGCGACGATCACCGTCGCGGTCTGGGCGCCCGGTGCCTGGATCTACGCCTCGGTCGCCGTGGCCGGCGTCGCTTACGCCGGACTGCAGTCGCTGCCGATGGCGATGCTGCCCGACGTCATCTCGCACGACGAACGCACCAGCGGACCGGGCCAGGCCGGCACCTTCACCGGCATCTGGACGGCCGGGGAGACCGTGGGCTTCGCCCTCGGCGCCACCGCTGTGTCGCTCACGCTCGCCGCGACCGGGTACGTATCGACCGTGGCCGGAGTCTCGTCGTCACAGCCGGAGGCCGCGATCACGGGCATCGTGCTGAGCTTCAGCGTGCTGCCTGCCGTGCTCATGCTGGCGAGCCTCGCGACGCTGCGCGGCTATCGACTGCGCCGCGCCGACATCGACGTCTGACTGATTCGAGTAGCGCGATTGGCTCCTTTTCGGCCCGGAATCGGACCAATTGCGCGATTCGAAACGCGGCGGCGCCATGCGGCATAAGCTGGGATCCCCGTCTGAAGGAGACGCCGATGACTTCTGCGACACCGTCCGCGACGACCGCCCCCGCGCAGACCGCGAAGGGAGCGGAGAAGGCGCGTCCGAAGACGGATGCGGCGCCCGCCCTCTCCGACGGCGACCGCGAGCGGCTCGACGCCGCCATCGCCGATCTGCAGGCGGGCACGACGATCTGGTCCGCGCTCTCGCTCGCGCAGCGCGTCACCCTGCTGCGCGCCGTGCGGACGAGCGTCGCCGCGACCGCTGAGGACTGGGCGCACACGGCCGCCGCGTCGAAGGGGCTCGACGCCCGGCATCCGCTCCGTGGCGAGGAATGGCTGAGCGGCCCCTACAGCGTGCTCGGCGCCCTCGACGCGTACATCGAGACGCTGTCGCGCCTCGCAGACGGCCGCAACCCGCTCGACGGCATCACCGTCGACCGGGCACCCGGTGGACGCACGCGCGTGCACGCCTTCCCGCTCACCGGCATCGACAGCTTCCTGCTCTCCGGGTTCACCGGCGAGGTCTGGCTCGAACCCGGCGTCACGCCCCAGGCGGCCCGTGCGGCAGCCGGTCTCGCCCAGCGCACGCCTTCGGCGTCCGGAGGCGTCGGACTCGTGCTCGGCGCCGGCAACATCACGTCCATCCCGGTGCTCGACGTGCTCTACGAGCTGCTCGCGCACAACCGCACGGCGCTGCTCAAGGTGAACCCCACGCAGGATCCGCTGGTGCCGATCTACAAGCGCGCCTTCGCGCCGCTCATCGAACCCGGTCTCCTGCGGATCGTCCGCGGCGGTCCCGCGGTGGGCGCCTATCTGACCGGCCACCCCGACCTCGTGCACGTGCACATCACCGGTTCGGCCGCGACGTTCGACGCCATCGTCTGGGGCACGGGGGCCGCGGCGACGAGGCGCCGTCGCGAGAACAGGCCCCAGCTCAAGAAGCCGATCACGGCGGAGCTCGGCGGGGTCTCGCCGATCATCGTCGTCCCGGGCGACTGGACCGACGCCGACCTGCGCTACCAGGCGGAACACGTCGTCACGATGCGCCTGCAGAACTGCGGACACAACTGCATCGCCGGCCAGGTCGTCATCCTCTCCTCCGACTGGCCCCAGGCCGACCGATTCCGCGCAGAGCTGCGCCGCGCCTACGCGAACGCCCCAGAGCGGCCCATCTGGTACCCGGGTTCGCCCTCGCGCATGCAGCAGGCGACGGATGCCTATCCCGATGCGCTCGTGCTCGGCGACCGGCTGCTCGTCGAGATCGGCGAGGGCGACGACCCCGACGCCCTGCAGCACACCGAGTACTTCGCCCCGGTGCTGGGTGTGGTCACCGTGCCCGGCGCTGGTCAGGAATTCCTCGACGCCGCCGTCGCCTACGCGAACGACGAGCTGCAGGGCACACTGGGGGCGAACCTGCTCATCGACCCCGCGACCGAGAAGTCGCTCGGCCACGGGTTCGAGCGGGCGATCGCGAACCTCCGCTACGGGTCCATCGCGATCAACGGCTGGACGGCATTCGGATTCATCACGCCGACGCTCACCTGGGGGGCCTTCCCCGGCAGCACGATCGAGGACGTGGGCAGCGGTATCGGGGTCGTGCACAACGCGCTGCTGCTCGACAGCGTCGAGCGCTCGGTGATCCGCGGACCGTTCCGCCCGTTCCCCCGCTCGCTCCCCGTGGCGAACGGCGGCGGCCGGCTGAGCATCCTGCCGAAGCCGCCGTGGTTCGTCTCCGCGCGCACCGGCGCAGAGGTGAGCGAGGGCCTGACGAGGTTCCGCGCGAACGGCGGCGCGGCCGGTCTCGTGAAGACGCTGCTGAAGGCGCTCAGGGCCTAAGGCGCGGCCAGGCCGGCTACGCGGCGGCGAAGCGGTCGGTGGCGGCGCGGAGCGCCCTCTGGATGCCGGGCTCCGCGGCCGAGTGGCCGGCATCGTCGACCACGACGAACTCGGCCTCCGGCCACGCGCGGTGCAGGTCCCACGCGGTCATCATGGGCGTGCAGACATCGTGCCTGCCCTGCACGATCACGGTCGGGATGTGGCGGATGCCGTCGACGCCGGCGATCAGCTGACCTTCGTCCCACCAGCCGCGGTGCACGAAGAAGTGGTTCTCGATGCGGGCGAAGGCCGTCGCCTTGCGGGCCTCGGACATGGCGGCGATCTGCTCGGCATCAGGCACCAGCGTGACCGTCGACGCCTCCCAGGTCGACCAGGCGATGGCGGCCGGCTCGTGCACAGCGGGGTCGGGATCGAACAGGCGCCGGTGGTACGCCTCGATCATGCGCGAGCGCTCGAGCACGGGGATGGGCGCCACGAACGCCTCCCAGAGATCGGGGAACAGCGCGGCGGCGCCGCCCTCGTAGAACCACTCCAGCTCCTCGCGGCGCAGCGTGAAGATGCCGCGCAGCACGAGCTCGCTGACGGCATCCGGATGCGCCTGCGCGTACGCGAGAGCGAGGGCGCTCCCCCATGACCCGCCGAACACCTGCCACTTCTCGATGCCGAGGTTGCGGCGCAGCAGCTCGATGTCGGCGATGAGGTGCGCGGTGGTGACGAAGCGCAGGTCGGCGTCGGGTTCGCCGGCGTGCGGGGTGCTGCGCCCGCAGCCGCGCTGGTCGAGCAGCACGATCCGGTAGCGCTCCGGATCGAAGAACCGCCGCTGCCACGGCGAGGTGCCGCTGCCTGGACCTCCGTGCAGGAACACGACGGGCTTGCCGTCGGGGTTGCCGCTGACCTCCCAGTACATGCGGTGGCCGTCGCCGACGAGCAGCTCGCCCGTCTCGTACGGCTCGATCTCCGGATACAGCGCGTCCAGATTCATCGTCATCGATCCCCCGGTCTGAGAACTCCTGAGTTCACGCTACCCGGCTCAGAGCTGGTCGCCGGGGAGCGTGAAGGTGGCGCCGCAGACGTCGAGGCCGTTCTTGTACCCGTTCGCGAACCAGAACTTGCGCTGCTCGCTCGTGCCGTGCGTGAAGCTCTCCGGGTTCACGAAACCGGACTGCTCCTGGATGTGGTCGTCGCCGACGGTGTACGCGGCGTTCACGGCGTCGTTCAGCTGCGCGTCCGTGGGTGGGTCGATGTACCGCACCCCCTTGCCGTCCTTCTCCTTCGCCATCTCTCCGATCCAGGCGCCCGCGTAGCAATCGGCCTCCAACTCGGTGCGCACGCTGTTGCTGTCAGGGCCGGTGCCGTTGTTCGGGTACTCGTCCATCCTGCCGAGGATGTTCTGGATGTGGTGGCCCCATTCGTGCCCCACGATGTAGAGCTGCGCGAGCTCCCCGGCCGACGCGCCGAACTGCTGCTGCATGAGCTGGAAGAAGGTCGGGTCGATGTACACCGTCTGGTCGGGCGGGCAGTAGAAGGGGCCGACGGCGTTGGATGCCGTGCCGCACGCGGTCGACGTCGCCCCGTCTACGATGATGAGCTGCGGCGCGACGTATCCCGAGACGTTGTCCTCCCAGAACTTGTTGAGGACGACCTCAGCGCCCGCCATGCGACAGTCGACGTTCTCGTTCGCGTCCTTGCCGGTCTTGCACTCCGTGAGGCTCTCGCCCTGGGACGAGCCGCCCCCGCCAGGGGCACCGCCGTCTGTCCCTCCCGGGACCAGCCCCGTGAGGTCGATGCCCAGCAAAGGCCCCGCGATCAGGGCGATGATCCCCAGCAGGCCGATGCCTCCGGCACCCGCGACGACAGCTCCCCGTCCACGACGACGGGTGGTGTTGGTGGAGATGTCGGCATCCGGATTGAACGTCATGGATCGAGGGTACTCCGACGCTCCCCCGCTGACCGCGCGTAACCGTGCCGTAATCGCGCCAGGACGCCCCGACCGTGGCGGTCGCGGCTCCGTCAGCGTTGAGGCACACACCCTGACTGCAAGGAGAATCCATGTCACACACCGCCCCGATGCTCAATGCGTCATCGGTCGCCGACCCCACGGTCGTGCGCTCCGGCGGCATCCGTCCGTCTATCCTCGTGCGCCGGCTGCTGCTCATCGCCGCACCGGTGCTCGCCGGGATCTTCGCGATCATCGGCACCGCCGCCGACCCCGCCGCCGGGATCTCCGGCACCGAGATGTGGAAGATCCTCGCCGAGAACCCCGACCCGCTGCAGTGGAAGTCGTTCGGCCTGCACTGGTCGTACACGTTCTGGGCGTTGCCCGCCCTCGGTGCGTGGGGCTTCATCCGCGGCCGCGGCGCCTGGCTCGCGAACGTCGCCGGCTTCTTCGGCATCATGGGCGTGGCGATGCTGCCCGGCATGCTGATCGTCGACTTCTACGACTCGGCCATCGGCCAGGTCGGCGGCGTCGAGACCGTCGGGGCCGTGTACAAGGCGTTCGACACGATGTGGGCCGTGCCCGCGATGGTGCTCCCCGGCAACGTGTCGCTGCTCGTGAGTCTGCCCCTGGCCGCCGCCGCGTTCTGGCGCGCCGGCCTCGCCGGCTGGATGGGGTTCACCGCGGTGATCCTGGGCAGCGTGGCGCTCTGGTTCTCCGGTTTCCTCTGGTGGGGCGCCGCGGCGTTCACCGTCGCCGCCATCCTGCTGTCGATCGACCTCGCCCGCGGGCTGCGCCGGGTCGACCGGGCGGGCGCCCCCGCCGCCTGACCGTCGCCTCCCGCGACGCCGGGGGCGCCGTGACTCCGGCACGGCGCCCCCACCCCGTTGTCCGCAGGGGGTCGTAGGCTCGAACCATGACCACCACGATCACCCTCACCGGAGCCGGCGGACAGATCGGCTACGCCCTGCTGTTCCGCATCGCGGCCGGCGATCTGCTGGGCCCCGACGAGAAGGTGCGGCTGCGGCTGCTGGAGATCCCGCGGGGTCTCGCTGCCGCGGAGGGCGCGGCTCTCGAGCTGCAGGACGGCGCTTTCGACCTCCTCGAGCACGTCGAGGTCACCGACGACGCGGCCGTGGGCTTCGACGGATGCGACCTGGCGCTCCTGGTCGGCGCACGCCCGCGCGGACCGGGCATGGAGCGCGGCGATCTGCTCGCCGCCAACGGCGGGATCTTCGGCCCGCAGGGGCGCGCGATCGCCGAGAACGCCGCGCGGGGCGTGCGCGTGACGGTGGTCGGCAACCCCGCCAACACGAACACGTTGATCGCCGCCGCGCACGCCGACGGCATCCCGGCCGAACGGTTCAGCGCCCTCACCCGACTCGACGAGAACCGGGCACGCGCACAGCTCGCGCAGACCCTCGGCGTTCCCGTCGGCACCATCGCGCGGGTGCCCATCTGGGGCAACCACTCCGCGACCCAGTTCCCCGACGTCTCGCACGCCACGGTCGCCGGACTCCCCGTCGTTCCCGCGCTGGAGAAGATCGTCGACGACGTACCGACCTGGCTCGACGAGACCTTCGTGCCGCGTGTCGCGAAGCGCGGCGCCGAGATCATCCAGGTGCGCGGATCCTCGTCGGTGGCGTCGGCGGCCAACGCCACGATCGACCACGTGCGCGACTGGGTCGCCGGCACCGAGGACTGGACGTCGGCCGGCGTGGTCTCGCACGGCGAGTACGGCGTGCCGGAAGGGCTGATCTGCTCCTTCCCGGTGCGCGCGATCGACGGCGAATGGCGGATCGTCGAGGGACTCGAGCTCGACGACAGGGCTCGGGCCCGCATCGACGCCTCTGTCGCCGAGCTCGTCGAGGAGCGCGACGCCGTGCGCGCCCTCGGTCTGCTCTGACGACGGGCCGTCCGCCGACAGGGCACAATGGATGCAGGAGGTGCGCGATGAGCGAGACGACGGAACCCACCAAGGCGACAGCTGTCGACGACGCGCTGACGAGCCCGCTGCACCTTCCGCACGCGGCCGCCGAATGCCCCAAGTGCTTCACCGAGCTGCAGAGCAACCGGAGCTTCTGGTCTGCGCGCCCCGACGGCGCCCGCCTCGTGGGCCTGGTCGTCTCGCGTGAGGGGATGCCGTCGGTCGTCGAGCAGCGCGACGACCTCACCCGGTTCGGCGTACCCATCGAGGGCTTCCGCCACCCGGCGCCCGAGATCCTCGAGAGCTGGAGCGACCGTCTCGCGCGTCTGATCTCCACCCTGCACAGCGGTGACGTCCTCGTCGTCGCGAACATCCATGCGCTCGGCCGCGATGCCGAGGAGGGTACGCGCACTGTCGCGGAGCTCCGTCGTCACGGGATCATGGTGAAGGTGCTCAGCCACAACGCCAGACACCTGGCAGACGCCGCACGCTGAGCGGATTCGCGGCCCTGGCGGCATGAAGAAGAGGGGCCGACGGTGAACCGTCGACCCCTCCCAGAAACCAGCTGTCGTCAGCTGCCCGCGAGCTGCTGATCCAGATCCTGGATCGCACGCATCATGCCCAGCAGCGACTCCGACATGTCGTTGATACCATCCACCGCGGTCTTCAGACCCGTGGTCAGCTCCCCGTACCCCTCACCGAACTTGCCCGACGCATGCTGCGTCTTGAAGTCCTCACCCAGCAGGGTGTCCACCTGAGACTTCAGAGTGTCCAACTGCCCCTGAATGTCATCACGAGCCTGCGACAGCGACGACGCCACCTGCTCCATCTCCGCATAAGACGCACCGAAATCGGCCATCGTCCACACCTCCGGTAAATCACTTGGACCGGACCACCCCGGCCCGACACCACAAAACTAACAACCCCACACCACACCCGTCGATGGGGACAACTCCCCATCACCCCGACAGACGTCAGCCCCGGGGAATCCAGGTCAGGGTCGAGACGCAGAGGTCGAACAGCGCCTTCATCTGCAGGAGCGGCGCGTCGTCGGCCGGCGCCTCCGGCGGGCGCATGATCACGAGGGTGAGCAGCAGCGCGCGTCGGCGCTCGCTGCCGGGCACCGGGCTCATATAGACGACGGTGGTGACGAGCATCGGCTCGCCGTCGAGGGTCTGGCTGGACTCGCGCTCCACCCGCATGATCCGCTTGTCGCCGAGGAGCGGGGTCGCACCGTCGGAGGCGATCGCCGCGCGCACATACGCGTCGAGGTTCTCACCGGGGTCGGCTTGCTGGATCGTGGCGGTGAGCGAGGCCGGCATGTAAGCGCTGTCGGGCGCGGAGTCGCCCGCGGTGAACATCGCGACCGTCGACACCTTGCGCATCTGCGTGAACGCCTCGGTGACGAGCTGGCGCATGCGGCCGTAGAGATCGGGGCGGTGCGCCTCGAGCAGTCGCCCGCGCACCTTGGTCAGCATCCGCTCCTGCTCGTCGTCGGTCACCTCGCGGCGCACCCACCCCGGAGGGAGCATGAGGGTGAAGTCGGGGTCGGGCGTGCCCCCGAGCTGCTCACGCAGGCTGATCCTGGCGGGCGGAGGGGTCTCGGCGGCCTCGGTCATGCGGACGTCCTTCCGGTGGCGTCGAGGGTGAAGAGCGTTCCGAGCGGTGCGGCGAGCGCCCGCTCCAGCGTGTCGCCGTCGAGGAGCTCGCGCTCGGCGAGGACGCGCAGGGCGGCATCCCGGTCGGCGAGGATCGTCGCGCGCTCGGCTGCGGGGATGCGGAGAGCGGCCTGCTCTGCGGCGTGACGGTCGCCGACGGTCGTGACCGCGGCGGCGGGGGCCTGCTCCTCGGGCTCGCGCTTACGGAACCGGGTCAGCGTGACGAGAGCGAGCAGGACGCCGAGGGCGAGGGTGATCCACACGGGGATCTGCATCGCCGTCGAGAGCGGGTAGCCGTCGCGCCCGGAGACCGTCGGCATGCTGATCGAGGCGAAGACGCCGCAGATGGCGGAGATCACGCCGACGCCGCAGATCGTGCCCGACCAGAAGGCGCCGGACCGCCACCAGGCGATACCGGCGATGACGACCGTCAGAGCCGCGACCGCGAACAGCACGGCGGCGATCGGCACGGCGGTCTCCGCCGGCACGCGGTCGATGAGGTACGACTCGGCTCCGAGCACGGCGACGCCGGCGATCGGCGCGAGCAGTCCGATCACTGCGAGCAGGATGCCGACGCCGGCGAGACCTCGACGGGCCGGGCTCCCCGTGCGCCGGCCGAGGAGGGCGGCGATGGCCTCACCGTCGGCGCCGAACGTCGACACCACATCGGGGTGGGCCTGGCAGGCGACTGCTTCGAGCATCCCGAGTCGCGGGGACTCGGAGGCCGAACGGGCCTGGGCCCAGGATCGTGCATCGGGGTGAGCCAGAGTCATGATCAGGCCAGGCTATCAACCCAGCTGTTTCCTGGCCGGGCCTCGAGCAGCGCCGGCGCCTCGGCCGTGCGGGTGCGGTCGTGAGGGTCGACGAGCTCGAGCGACGACACGAAGGCCTGGATCGAGGGCGACACGAAGCCGAGCAGGTCGGAGAACGTCGGCTCCACCGAGACGATCACGACGACGTCGTCGGCGAAGGTGAACAGGATGTCGTAGCCGACGACGGACGCGTCGCCGATCTCCTCCGTGCGCGGGACGAGCACGCCCTGCCCGAGCCCCTCGGACTCGAACAGGATGCCGTCGCCGGGGCCGGGGAGCGCGTCGTCGGCGTTGCGGACCCCCAGCGCGACGTGCACGAACACGCACACGGGATGCGGCGCCGGCCACACCTGGAACGCGAGGAAGTCCTCCGGTCGCCGGTGCTCGAGCGACGCCTCCAGCAGGAGCGGCACGACCTCCTCGGCATCCTCCGACCAGCCGTCGCCCCAGGCGCCGCGCAGGGCCTCGGTGTTCTCGACGACCCAGCTCTCGACCTCGTCGGCATCGCCCTGCACCGGGATCGGGAGCCAGCCGCCGTCGAGGGAGGTGCCGCTGAGACGCCAGGTGCCGGGCGCCCAGCCGTCGGGGAACGCGCTCACAGGAGCTTCCCCAGCCACGGAACCTGCTTGCTGATGGACTTGTCTCCGTTGCCCGTCCAGTTCGCGATCTTGTCGGTGAGCTTGATCGGCGCGCCGATGATCATGTGGGTGAACTCCCATGCCGCCGGAAGAGTCGTCGAGTTCGCCCAGCCGCGCGAGCCGCCGGTCATCGTCTCGACGAGGTTGGTGAGGCTCGTGGTGTCCTTGCCGAACGCGAGGCGGCTCATGATGTCGCCGATGCCGGCCGGGTTGTTGAGCTGCCAGAACGTACGGCCGCCCTGGAGGAAGCCCGACGCCCCTCCGCCGGCGAACCGGCTCGCCATCGCGATGTTGTGCAGCTGCCCGCTCGCCGCGCTCCACGTCGACGGCTTGAAGGCCTTGAACGCATCGCCGAGGAAGGCGAGGGCGCCCGACTTGCCCTGGAAGAGCTTGCCCACGCTGCCGAAGGGGATGATCCCCACGACCGCGAGCGCCAGGTCCCAGCCGTTCGCATCACCTCGGAGGAACTGGTAGGCGACGAGTGCGAGGGTGGCGACGGCGATCACGGCGCCGATCGCCGCGATGATCGGGCCGCCGATGATGATCGCGGCGATCGCGACGATCGCGCCGACGACCTGGAGCACGGTGACGAGCACCGCGACGGCACCGTCGACGTTGTCCCAGAAGCCGTCCTCGATCTTGCCGTCGTACGCGTCCTCGATGCGGTCGGCCGTCTGGTCGAAGATGTGCTCCCAGGAGTCGACGTCGGTGTCGAATGCCTTCAGCGCATCCTGGTACTCCTCCTGCAGACGCTGCTTCTCGCGATCCTCCGTCGCGTTGTCCTCGTCCATCGTCTTCTTCTCGTCGTCGCTGCGCCACGGAGCGGGCTGCGCCCAGATCGGGCGGCCTCCCTCCGGGTAGCCGGGAGCGCCGTCGAAGGCGGACTTCGCGTCCTCGCAGTCGGCGACGCGCGCCTTGATGCGCGGCTGGAACTCGTCGAGCGCATTGGCGTAGTCGACGAGGATCGGTCCGGTGGGCTTGTAGAGCTTGGCGGCGCGGTCGAGTTCCTCGTAGGTGTCGCCGACGACCTCCTGCAGCTTCTCGACGGCCTTGCCCTTCATGCCGCTCGCATCACCGGCGAGCGTCCTGAGGAATTTCGCACTGGTCTCCATCTGACCGCCGAGCTCGGTGATCTTGTTGCCGCGATCGCGGATGACACCGGGCTGCCCCTGCAGTTCGCCGACCCAGCGGCCCTTCGGAGAGTACATCTCGATTCCCTTCCCGCTCAGGCGTTCCGCGGCGACTTGGCGCCGGTGACGTCGATCTCCATCTTGGAGGCGGTCTTCTGATCCCAGTCCTTGAGGCCGTCGAGCACACCCTGCACGTGCTTCTGCACCTTGTCGATCTCGGACTTGAGGTCCTTGCGCTTGTCGTCCCAGCGCCCCTCGAAGTCGTGGACGCGCTGGCGGAGCCGGGCCTTGCCGTACGGGATGCCGATGGCGTCCTGCACGGCATCCGTGCGAGATGCCGCCTGCTCCAGCTCTTCGACGATCGCCTTGAGCTGGTCGTTCATCCGACTCAGCTCGTCGTACTTGACCCAGATGCCGTCATCCGCCATCGCGACCCTCCCGTCGTCCACCGCTTCGCGCGACGCCTTCGAGACTACCTATGGCCGCAACACCTGGCGATGGGGAGGACTACCCATCTCTGCGGATGATTCTGCACGAGCACTTCGCTCCATCGGACACAGAGAAGAGGGGCCGACGGCGAACCGTCGACCCCTCCCAGAAAAACCAGCTGTCGTCAGCTGCCCGCGAGCTGCTGATCCAGATCCTGGATCGCACG
>JAGIAK010000069.1 GCA_017744855.1 Microbacterium sp. | reverse complement strand
CTTCGGCATCGCCGACGACGACCCCCGCGTCAATCAGTGGGGCGGTGCCATCGCCCTCGGCCACCCGCTCGCGGCATCCGGCGTGCGTCTGATGATCCAGCTCGCTGCGCAGTTCGCCGAGCGTCCCGATGTGCGTTACGGCCTGACCGCGATGTGCGTCGGACTCGGCCAGGGCGGATCGGTCATCTGGGAGAACCCGCACTACGACGGAAAGAAGAAGAAGTGAGCTACGAGGACGTCGACTTCTCGCCCATCCAGGCCCTCACCGAAGGAGAGGTCGTCACGCACTCCCCCGTGCGCGACATCCGTCTCGCCTCCGGCAAGGTGCTGGCTCTCATCACCCTCGACAACGGCCGTGACCACACGCGCCCGAACACGCTGGGCCCCGCCACGCTCACCGAGCTCGGCACGACGCTCGACGGGCTCAAGGCACGCGCCGCAGCGGGCGAGATCCAGGCCGTCGGCATCACCGGCAAGCAGTACATCCTCGCCGCCGGCGCCGACCTGTCCGACATCTCCAAGGTCGGTTCCCGCGACAACGCGCGTCTGATCGCACAGCTCGGACACAAGGTGCTCGGCAAGCTCGGAGACCTCGGCGTGCCGTCGTTCGCCTTCATCAACGGCCTCGCCCTCGGCGGCGGGCTGGAGATCGGCCTCAACTCGACGTACCGCACGGTCGACGCCTCGGCCGCCGCCATCGCGCTCCCCGAGGTGTTCCTTGGCATCATCCCCGGCTGGGGCGGCGCCTACCTGCTGCCGAACCTCATCGGCATCGAGAACGCTCTCGAGGTCGTCATCTCGAACCCGCTCAAGCAGAACCGCATGCTCAAGCCGCAGCAGGCGTTCGACCTGGGCATCGTCGACGCGATCTTCCCCGCTGCGAACTACCTGGAGAACTCGCTGGCCTGGGCCGACGCGGTGCTCGGCGGCAAGAAGGTCGAGCGCAAGAACGAGCCGGGCAAGATCGAGCGCCTCACCAAGTGGCCGATCGCGATCAAGATGGCCCGCGGCATGCTCGAGTCGAAGATCGGCACCGTGCCGAAGTCGCCGTACGTCGCGCTCGATCTGCTCGACAAGGCCAAGAGCGGCACCAAGGCCGACGGCTTCGCCCGCGAGGACGAGGCGCTGGCCGACCTGGTGACGGGCGACCAGTTCGCCGCGTCGATGTACGCGTTCGATCTCGTGCAGAAGCGTGCGAAGCGCCCGGTGGGAGCGCCCGACAAGGCGCTCGCGAAGAAGGTCACCAAGGTCGGCATCATCGGCGCCGGGCTCATGGCGAGCCAGTTCGCCCTGCTGTTCGTGCGCAAGCTGCAGGTGCCGGTGCTCATCACCGACCTCGACCAGGCGCGCGTCGACAAGGGCGTCGCCTACATCCACGAGGAGATCGGGAAGCTGGAGGCCAAGGGCCGTCTCGATGGCGACACCGCCAACAAGCTCCGCGCGCTCGTGACCGGCACCACCGACAAGAGCCTCTACGCGGACTGCGACTTCGTGATCGAGGCCGTGTTCGAAGAGGTCGGCGTCAAGCAGCAGGTGTTCGGCGAGATCGAGAAGATCATCGCCGAGGACGCGATCCTCGCGACCAACACCTCGTCGCTGTCGGTCGAGGAGATCGGCTCGAAGCTCGCGCACCCCGAGCGCCTTGTCGGCTTCCACTTCTTCAACCCGGTCGCGGTCATGCCGCTGATCGAGATCGTGAAGACGCCGTCGACGACGGATGCCGCACTGTCCACGGCGTTCGTCGTGGCGAAGGGCCTAGGCAAGAACGCCGTGCTCACCGCCGACGCCCCCGGCTTCGTCGTGAACCGTCTGCTGGCGAAGGTCATGGGCGAGGCCGCGCGTGCCGTCTACGAGGGCACGCCGATCGTCGAGGTAGAGAAGGCGTTCGCCCCGCTCGGCCTGCCGATGGGACCGTTCCAGCTCATCGACCTCGTCGGCTGGAAGGTGGCCGCCCACGTGCAGGACACCATGGCCGGCGCCTTCCCGGAGCGGTTCTACGCCAACGAGAACTTCCACGCGCTGGCCGAACTGCCCGAGATCGTCGAGAAGGACAAGGGCGGGCGCGTCACCGGCTGGACGAAGGCGGCGGAGAAGGTGCTCAAGCCCGCCGTGGGCTCGGCTCCGGCCTCTGCCGACACGATCCTGCGCCGAGTGCAGGACGGACTGGCCGACGAGATCCACCTCATGCTCGAAGAGGGCGTCGTGCCCGAGGTGGAGGATATCGACCTGTGCCTGATCCTCGGCGCGGGCTGGCCGTTCATCGACGGCGGCGCCTCGCCGTACCTCGACCGCGAGGGCGCATCGGAGCGTGCCTTCGGCGGCTCGTTCCACACGCCGCAGATCCGCGCCATCGGCTGATCACAGCGAGACGAAACGCCTCCAGGTCGCTGGGGGCGTTTCGTCTCGATCGTTCAACGAGCTGAGCGGAACCGGTCGTTGAGCGAGCGCAGCGAGTCGAAATGCGCCCACACCACCGGACACGTTTCGTCTCGCTCGTTCCTCGCTCGCTCAACGACCAGGACGACACCGGTCGTTGAGCGAGCGCAGCGAGTCGAAACGCCCCCACGCGACACGTTTCGTCTCGCTCGTTCCTCGCTCGCTCAACGACCGTGTCGACACCGGTCGAAACACCTTCACGCCGAGCGTTCGGGGACCTGCGGCGGCCGCGCGTCCTCCTCGCCGCGCCGCGGCCAGTACGACAGAGCCCGCTCCGCGAGCGCGGTGATCGTGAGCGACGGGTTCACCCCGGGGTTCGCCGGCACCGCCGCGCCGTCGACGACGTGCAGGCCCTCATGCCCCCACACCCGGTGGTATCGGTCGATCACGCCGTCCTCGGGGGACGCCGAGATCACCGCCCCGCCCAGGAAGTGCGCGGTGAGCGGGATGCCGAACACCTCCGGCCACGACCCGCGCGCCTCCGCCGGCACTCCGCCGTCGCGTTCGATGCGGGCGGCGATGGCGGTCGCCGCGGCGTGCGCCTGCGGCAGGTGGCTGGGGTTCGGCTCGCCGTGGCCCTGCGCGCTCGTCATCACGAGACGTCCGAACCGCCGTCGCAGCGACAGCGTGAGCGAGTTGTCGGCCGTCTGCATCACCAGCGCGATGATCCCCCGCTCGCTCCAGCGGTGCAGCGAGCCCAGCCGGAGCTGCCGCACGGGAGCCCGCAGCGCCCGCCCCACGAGGCCGGCAAGCCGCGCGCCCAGCCCGCGGTCCCCCGGCACCATCACCGTCGCGAGAGCTCCCATGAGGTTGGACCCTGGCCCGTAGCGCACGTTCTCTACGTGCGTGCGCTCATCCACGTGGAACGAGGTCGTGATCGCGACGCCACGCGCCAGCGCCAGCTCTTCCGGCACCCGCGTGGCGATGGCGCCGTCGAGCGCCTCTGAGTTGGTGCGCGTGAGGCGGCCGACCGCGTCGGAGACCCGCGGCAGGGCTCCGGAGTCCTTCATGCGGTGCAGCAACTGCTGGGTGCCCCAGGTGCCGGCCGCCAACACGACCTGCGCGGCAGTGGCCGTGCGTCGGGATCGGCGCACCCACGCGCCGCTGCGCTCCGTGGTCACCGCGTATCCACCGCCTGGCAGCGCGCGCACCTCCGCGACCGTGCGCAGCGGCTCGATCCGCACCCCTCGACGCTCCGCGAGGGCGAGGTAGTTCTTCATGAGGGTGTTCTTCGCGCCGACGCGGCATCCGACCATGCAGTTGCCGCAGAGCGTGCAGCCCGTGCGCTCCGGGCCTTCCCCGCCGAAGAACGGGTCGGCCGTGCGCTCCCCCGGCTTCCCGAACCAGACACCGACGGGCGCTCGCCGGAACGTGTCGCCGACGCCGAGGTCGTCGGCCGCCCCCTTCATGATGCGCTCGACGGGTCCGGTGTGGGGGTAGTGCTCGACGACGCCCAGCATCCGCGTCGCCGTGTCGTAGTGCGGCGAGAGCTCCGCGTCCCAATCGGCGATCCCGCGCCACTGCGGGTCGTCGAAGAACGCGGCGCCCGGTCGGTACAGCGTGTTCGCATAGTTCAACGAGCCTCCGCCGACACCGGCGCCCGCGAGGATCATCACGTGCGGCAGCCGATGGATGCGCTGCACGCCGAAGCATCCGAGCCGGGGCGCCCACAGGTAGCGACGCACATTCCAGCTGGTCTTCGCGAAATCGTCGTCCTCGAAACGGCGCCCGGCTTCGAACACGCGCACCCGGTAGCCCTTCTCCGCCAGCCGCAGCGCGGCGACGGAGCCGCCGAAGCCCGAGCCGACGACGATCACGTCCTCGTCGAAATCGTTCATGCGTGTCCTCCCGGAACCATCATCGTCAGGGCGCCAGGCAGCACCGAGATCGTGGATCGTGTCTCCCCCAGGCGCTCCCCATCGGCGTAGACCACCAGGTCGGGCGCCGACACGGTGACCGTCTTCGCGCGTCGGTGCACGACCTCACGACGTTCCAGATGCGTACCGCGCAGCAGCAGCGGGAACAGCCGCAGCAGTCGCATCCGCCCCAGCGGCGCCACGTGCACGACGTCGAGCAGCCCGTCGTCGGGGACGGCGCCCGCACACACCGGCATCCCTCCGCCGTAGCTCGACGTGCTGCCGACCGCGATGAGCGTGCCGGGAGCGGATGCCGCCGGCTCGCTGTCGATGGAGAGGGTGAAGTCCATGGCGCGCAGCCGCAGCAGCTCGACGACGAGCGCCAGGTAGTACCGCAGTGCGCCGTGCGGCCAGCGCAGACGATTCGTACGGTCGCTCACCTTCGCGTCGAAGCCGAGCGCGGCGATCGTGAGGAACCGACGCGTGCCAGCCGGCGTCACCGCCTCACCGACGTCGACGGACCGCGGCACGCCGGTGAGGGCGAGCTCCGCTGCCGCGGCCGGCTCCCCGCGCGGGATGCCGAGCGCCCTGGCGAGGTCGTTGCCCGTGCCCGCAGGCACCAGGGCGACCGGCACCGACGTCGACAGCACCGCGTCCAGCACACCGGACAGGGTGCCGTCACCGCCGATGACGACGAGCACGCGCGGCGACGCGGCCAGCGCGGTGCCGGCCAGGGCGAAGGTCTCGGCCGGACTGGAACCGGAGTAGATGCGCACCTCTGCTCCTCTGGCACGCAGATGCGCGGCCGCGGACTCGGAGACGTGGCGTCCCCTGCCCTTCCCCGCGAAGGGGTTCACGAGCACGGCGATGTGCTCTCCCATGTCAGACCGTCCGTTCCTCCGGGATCACTGCGCCCGGGTTCAGGATGCCGTGCGGATCGAGCTCGCGCTTGATCGCCCGGAGGATGCGGACGCCGGTGTCGCCGATCTCCTGTCCGAGCCACGCCGCGTGGTCTCGACCGACGGCGTGGTGGTGGCTGATGGTACCTCCGGCGGCGATGATCGCGTCGTTGACACGCGCCTTGACCGGCTCCCAGACGCCGAGCGGGTCGGCGCGGATGCCGGCCAGCACCGTGAAGTACAGGGAGGCGCCCGTCGGGTAGATGTGCGACACATGGCACATCACGTACGACTTCGCTCCGGCGTCGGCGAAACCGCTCTTCAGCGTCTCCTCGACCGCCGTCCGCAGGTGTTGCAGGTTCGCCCAGGTGGTCGCAGTCTCCAGCGTCTCGCAGAACACGCCGGCATCCAGCAAGGAGTCGCGCAGGTACGGCCCGTCGAACCGCCCGTGCAGCCATTCCTCCGCCGCACCCTCGCCCGAAGACGTGCCGCCGGCCGCGGCGAGCAGAGCGCTCGTGCGCGCTCGCCGTTCAGCGATGCCCTCGCCCTCGTACACCGTGACCACGCTCGCGCCCTTGGCCAGCGCCCGTCCGATCTTGCCGACCTGAGCGAGGCTCACGGCGGTCTCGGCCTCGTCGGAGAGACGGATGACCGTCGGCCCGCCCCCGTGCTGAGCGACGCGGCGCAACCCGTCGGCCCCGCTGGTGAAGTCGGGGAACGACCACGATTCGAACACGCGGTCGCGCGGCACCGGGTGCACGCGCACGCGCACCTCCGTGATGACGCCGAAGATGCCCTCGGAGCCGAGGAACACCCGGATCAGATCGGGCCCGGCCGCGGACCCGGGAGAGCGCCCGAGCTCGATGTCGCCCGTGGGGGTCGCGACGCGGATGCCGGTCACCATGGCGTCGAAGCGTCCGTTTCCTGCCGAGTTCTGTCCCGAAGAGCGTGCTGCCGCGAACCCGCCGATCGTCGCGTAGCGGAAGCTCTGCGGGTAGTGGCCGAGCTCGTACCCGCGCGCGGCGAGCAGACTCTCCGCCTCCGGCCCGCTGGTGCCGGCGGCCAGCACGGCCTCGCCGCTGATCTCGTCGAAGCCGAGCAGCCCCGTCATGCGCCGCAGATCCAGACTCACGACCGCGTGGTGGGCGCCGCGCTCGGGATCGAGGGCCCCGACGACGCTGGTGCCGCCGCCGAACGGGATCACGGCGATGCCCCGCTCCCCGGAGATCGCCAGGCACGCGGCGACCTCAGCGTGGTCGGCGGGGCGGATCACGGCATCCGGGGTCGCCTGCGCAATCTCGCGCCGGCGGAGGAGGTCGGGCGTGGATCGTCCACCGGCATGGCGGATGCGCGCCTCGGGCGAGACGTCGACGTGGTCGGCGCCGACAGCAACGGCGAACGCGGCGAGGTCGTCGGCGGTGGCGCGGCTCTCCTCGACGCGCACGTCAGCGAGCTCGACGGCGGGCTGAGGCTTGCGGATGCGCCCGAGCAGCAGCGGCAGCAGGGTGCGCACGGCCAGTGGCAGGTCCTTGGCCTTGGCGGGGTCGCCCCAGCCGTTCCATCTCATCGACGGGTCGGCGGCGGCCCTGTCTTCGTCTCGACTCATGCGTTACAGTGTGACACATCATGGAAGAACGTCAACCTGCCTGGGATGCGACCCAGGGCCGCATCCTCGACGCCGCCGACGCGCTGATCGCCCGCAGGGGCGTGCACGGCGTGACCATCGCCGAGCTCGCGCGACGCGCCGAGCTCAGCCGCCCGACGATCTACCGCAACTGGAGCGACGCCGACGACGTGGTCAGGGCCGCGCTGCTCAGGCGTATGAGCGGCATCCTCGATGGCTTCCCCGAGCAGGCGCGGACCCGAGAGACGTTGGTCGCCGATGTGCTGCGCTTCATCTCCCTGTTCCGCGCCGATGCCGTGTACGCGCGACTCCTCGACGACGAGCCGGAGGCCTTCACCCGCTACACCCTGCAGCGCGTCGGCTCCAGCCAGCGGCTGATCCTGCGCTGGCTCTCTGCCGCCATCGCCCACGCCCAGCACGGCGGAACCGTGCGCAGCGGGGAGCCTCAGGAGATCGCCGTGATGATGCTGCTCATCGCACAGTCGGCCGTGCTGTCGCATGGGACGGTCGCCGAGCTGATCTCCGAACCCGCCTGGGAGCGCGAGCTGCGCGCCGCCCTCGACGGACTGCTGCGACCATGACCGCGCACCCGTCAGCGCTCAACGCCCACCGCCGTGCGGGAGAGCTCACACGGGCCGCGGACGGCATCGCCGATCTCCTCGTCGTCGGCGGCGGCATCACGGGCGTCGGCGTCGCACTCGACGCGGCCTCGCGTGGGCTCGACGTGACCCTCGTCGAGGCGGAGGACCTCGCCTTCGGCACCAGCCGCTTCAGCTCGAAGCTCGTGCACGGCGGCCTCCGCTACCTCGCCACCGGCGACGTCGCCACCGCACGCGAGAGCGCGATCGAACGCCACCTGCTGATGACGGCAATCGCGCCGCATCTGATCGGGCCGCTCGGCCAGCTGCTCCCGTTCAGCCCGCGTGTCTCGCTGCGCCAACGTGCAGCGGGCGCCGCGGGGATGGCGCTGGGCGATCTGCTGCGTATGAGGGCGCACACGCGGCGATCGGTCCTCCCCGCCCCGCACCCGGTGTCCGCCCGCACCGCGCTGCGTCTGGCTCCCGCCCTCGATCCACGGGGCCTCCGCGGAGGGATGTTGTCGTACGACGGGCAGCTCGTCGACGACGCCCGCCTCGTCGCGACCGTCGCACGCACCGCTGCGGCACACGGCGCCCGCATCCTCACACGGGTACGGGTGCTGCAGCTCGGCGGTGACGGCGCCACCGCCGAGGACACGGCCACCGGACGGCGCCTGGAGCTCAAGGCCCGGAGCGTCGTGAACGCGACGGGCGTGTGGGCGGGGTCGCTCGACGAGCAGATCCGCGTGCGCCCCAGTCGCGGCACGCACATCGTGCTGGACGCCGGCGACGTCGGCGATCCCACGGTTGCGCTCACGATCCCGCACCTCGGATCGATCAGCCGCTACGTGTTCGCCCTCCCGCAACAGCACGGCCGCGTCGTCGTGGGACTCACCGACGAGGATGCACCGGGCCCCGTGCCGGCCGTCGCCCAGCCGACGGAGCCCGAGATCGACTTCCTCCTGCAGAGCCTGAACCGCGTGATGTCCACTCCCGTCCGCAGGGATCAGGTGCGTGGCGCTTTCGCCGGGCTCCGGCCGCTCGTCGACAGCGGCGCCGACGCCACCGCCGACGTCTCGCGCCGTCACCTCGTCACGACGTCCGGCGGCGGGTTCGTGACGGTGCTCGGCGGCAAGCTGACCACCTACCGGCGCATGGCGGAGGACGCGGTCGACCTCGCCGTGCGCACCAGAGGCCTGGACGCGCCGCCGAGCAGGACCGCCGCGCTGCGGCTCGTGGACCGCACCGTATCCGATGCGGCCACGTCGGACGTGCTCGATGACTCCACGGGGCTCACCAGGGCGGACGTCGAGTACGCCGTGCGTATGGAGGGGGCGATGACCGCGGACGACGTGCTCGACCGGCGCACCAGGGTCGGCCTCGTAGACGCGGACCGCGCGCGATGCGTGGATGCCGTGCGGGATATCGTCTCCGAGACCCTCGCCGCCCTCGACTGACGGCATCCGCCGCGATCCGTATCCGTCTCGCGGCGGCGCAGGGAACGCCAGGGGAACAACGGATGAACTCCCCCGGCCACAGCCCTCCCCCGCACGTCGGCACGCCTGCGACCCGGCACAGTGGGGGCATGGACATGATCTTCGCGATGCTGGGCGGGAAGGGGATCTCCGGGCTTCTCAAGACCGGCACGGCGGTCCTCACCACGCTGCTGGTCGTCCCGGCCCTGCTCAAGCTGTTCGTCGTCACCGTCGACGAGGGCTGGGCGGCGATCCGCACGCGCAACGGCAAGCCCATCATCCGCAATCGTCCGCAGCGTCGCCCCACGAACCGCGGAGGCGCCGTGGGCGAGGTCGTCGTGCTCGATCCCGGATCACACGGCGCCTTCCCGCTCTTCTACTGGTACAAGCTCGTCGATGTCCGCTGCCGCGCGACCGACCTCCCCGCCAGGGAGATGACAGGGGCCAGCGGGCATCAGCATCGCGTGCACGCGTCGTTCGAGTGGCGCCCCATCCCGAACGGCCGCGATCTGCGGGTCTTCGAACTCGACGTGGCGAACGTCAAGGAGCGGGCGTCGAACATCGTCGGCGCGGCGCTGCGCGACGTCATCCGTGGGCTCGACGGCGATTCGCTGCCCCACAACGACGAGATCAACACGCGCGTGATCGCCGCCAGCGCCGACGACGTGCGCCGCGCGTGCGGCGTGGAGCTCGTGCGGGTGATGGTGACCGGAGACGCTCTGACCGACGGCTACCTGCTCTCGACCGCGCTGCGTCACACCGACCGCGGCGCCGAGGTCGTCTCTGCCCTTCATGCGCTGAACTGACGCCCGCGCTGGCGGAGCCACCCACGCGGCGCTACACTTTTGAACATGTTCGAAAACGAAGCGCCGACGCCGAAGAGCGCCCGTACCCGGGCCCGGATCAGCGACGCGGCGATCGCCTCCTTCCTCGAGCGGGGCTACGCGGACACCACGATGCGACTGATCGCCGAGACTGCTGGCGTGTCCGTCGGCAACGCGTACTACTACTTCCCCTCGAAGGACCATCTCGTCCAGGAGCTGTACGTGCGCGTGCAGCGCGAGCACGGCGATGCCGCCCGCACCGCCCTCGCACGCGAACGTGGCCTGGTGGATCGTCTGCGGGCGGTGGTCGACACGGGTCTCGCGACGCTGCAGCCGTACCGCTCGGCGTCGTCGGGATTCCTCACGGCGATGATCTCTCCCGACTCGCCGATCAACCCCCTCTCGAGGGAATCAGGAGCGGCACGAGAGCTGACGGTCGAGCTGTTCCGCGAGGCCGTCGACGGCGCCCCGCATCGCCTGCCCGACGACATCGCACGACTCCTCCCCGACGCGCTCTTCATCGCCTACCTCGCCATAGTGCTCCGTTGGACGTACGACTCCTCGACCGCTCAGCGCGACACGACGAGGCTCGCCGATGCCGGATTCCGGTTGCTCGCCGTCGCCCTGCCCTTCGTCCGCGTGCCCGGCCTGCACACGGCGGCCAGGGAGCTGCTCACGCTCGTCGCGGAGGTCCGCGCATGAGCATGCTCGGCCGCCCGTCCCCTCGAACGGCCGCGGAGCCCATGGCCTTCACGAACGACGAGCTCATGCGCGGCGGCCTCTGGGCGTGGGCCTATTTCCTCCTGCTGCTCGTCCTGGGGATGGGTGTGCTCAGCGGCCTGACGGCAATCGATTCCAGCTCTGCCGATCCGGGCACCGCCGTGACGAGCTTCCTCCTGTTCGCCGTCGTCGCGCTCATCATCGGCGCGCCGGTGTCCCTGATCCTCATGCCGGTCGGGGTCATGCTCGCCAAGCCCCTCGGGCACCTTCTCCGTCGCACCCGGCGCATGTCCGTGCACGTCGTCGTATACGCCGCGCTCGGCGCCGCCGTGGGATTCGGCTACATCGCGATCTTCCGCGGTGACCGCCTCTGGGCGCCGCTCGCGATCTGGGACGGCATCATCCTCGTGCCCGCGATCGCCGTCGCCGTCGCCGTTCCGCTCGGATGGTGGCACACCGCACGACGCGCACTCGACGAGGACAGCGGACTGCGACAGCAGCGGCGGCGGGTCGATGCTGATGCGGTCATCGAGGATGCCGCCACGGACGAGCCGCACTGACCCTTACGGCGAGGAGCGCTCGTTCAGCTCCGCTCGTGCAAGGGCAGCTCGATCGCCCCGGTCTCGCCCGCGCTGCGCGCGACCGGGATCCTGGTGCCCAGCACCTGCGCGACGACGTCCTGAGCGATCTTCGATGCCGTGAGCCCGGCATCCGCCAGCACCTGCTCGCGCGACGCATGGTCGATGAACTCGTCCGGCAGGCCCAGCTCGTCGACGGCCGTGTCGATGCCCGCCTCGCGGAGCACCTGGCGCACCCGGGTGCCGATGCCGCCGACGCGGATGCCGTCCTCCAGGGTGATCACCAGGCGATGGCGAGCGGCGAGCGACACGACGGACGGCTGCACGGGGATCGCCCAGCGCGGGTCGATGACGGTGGCGCCGATGCCCTGCGCGCGGAGCCGGTCGGCGACGTCCATCGCGAGGGCGGCGAAGGGCCCGATGCCCACGAGGAGCACGTCCTCGCTCTCGCCGCGCGCGAGCACGTCGACGCCGTCGTCGAGACGTTCGATGGCGGGGAGCTCAGGCGAGACCTCCCCCTTGGGGAAGCGGATGACGGTCGGGGCGTCTTCGACGGCGACGGCCTCGTCGAGCGCCTCCTGCAGCCGGGTGGCGTCACGAGGAGCGGCGATGCGGATGTGCGGCACGATCTGCAGCATCGCGAGGTCCCACATGCCGTGGTGGCTGGGGCCGTCTGGACCCGTGACTCCGGCACGGTCGAGCACGAATGTGACACCCGCGCGGTGCAGCGCGACATCCATGAGCACCTGGTCGAAGGCGCGACCCATGAACGTCGCGTAGACGGCGACCACCGGATGCAGTCCGCCGAACGCGAGACCGGCTGCCGAGGCGACGGCGTGCTGCTCGGCGATGCCGACGTCGTACACGCGATCGGGGAACCGTTCGGCGAACGGCGCGAGACCGGTGGGACGCAGCATCGCCGCCGTCATCGCGATCACGTCGGACCGGCGTTCGCCGACCGCTACCAGCGCGTCGGAGAAGACGTCCGTCCACCCCTTGCCGCCGGCCGACAGCGTCTCGCCCGTGGTGGGATCGATCTTGCCCACGGCGTGGAACTGATCGGCCTCGTCGTCGCGTGCCGGCTGATATCCGCGGCCCTTCTCGGTGATCGCGTGCACGATCACCGGAGCGCCGTAGGACTTCGCCAGCTCCAGCGTCTCCAAGAGGGCAGGGAGGTCATGGCCGTCGACGGGGCCGAGGTACTTGATGTCGAGGTTGGAGTACAGCGCCTCGTTGTTGGTGAAGCGCGAGAGGAAGCCGTGGGTGCCGCCGCGGACGCCGCGGAACACGGCGCGGCCGACAGGGCCGAAAGCACGGAAGAGGCGGTCGGACTTGCGATGCAGGTCCTTGTAGGCGGCGGCGGTGCGCACCCGGTTGAGGTAGCGCGACATGCCGCCGATCGTTGGCGCGTAGGAGCGGCCGTTGTCGTTGACGACGATCACGAGGTTGCGGTCGTTGTCGTCGGTGATGTTGTTCAGCGCCTCCCACGTCATGCCGCCGGTCAGGGCGCCGTCGCCGACCACGGCGACGACATGCCGATCGGCCCTCCCTGTGGCGGTGAGCGCCCGGGAGACGCCGTCCGCCCAGCTCAGCGAGCTCGACGCGTGCGAGGACTCGACGACGTCGTGCGGGCTCTCGCTGCGCTGCGGGTAGCCTGCCAGACCGCCACGCACCCGGAGGGCGGAGAAGTCCTGGCGGCCGGTGAGCAGCTTGTGCACATAGGACTGGTGACCGGTGTCGAAGATGATGGGGTCGTCCGGCGAGGAGAACACACGGTGCAGGGCGATGGTGAGCTCGACGACGCCGAGGTTCGGCCCCAAGTGCCCACCGGTGCGGGACACGTTCTCGACGAGGAACTCGCGGATCTCCGCGGCGAGCTCGGTGAGCTGCTCCGCGGACAGTCCGTCCAGATCACGGGGTCCTGAGATGCTCGGAAGAATGGGCATCTGCACCTCCTCACAGGCACCGTCGACGACGCCCGTTTCCGGTCGGACGTCCCGTCGATCCTATCGCGCCCGTCCGGGAAAGGCCGGTGAGCCGAGGGGGCTTGACAGACGCATCGCCCCCTGGTGTCGAGCGCGCCATTCATGCGAAGCTCATGCCATGAACCGCTCGCAGAAGATCACCGTGGTGGTGTCGGCTGTCACCGTCACGGCGCTCCTCGCCGTCGCCGCGCCCGCCGTCGCGGCGACCGTGTCGACGGTCGGCGGCTGGGGGCTGTTCGCGACGGCATCCGCCGATCCGACACCATCCGCCTCTCCCTCCTCCCCCGCGACGCCCACCCCGCCACCGGAGCCCGCCGAGGCCGACCCGTTCGACGGCTGCCAGGCCCCGGCGTAGATCTCGATCGAGCGCATGAACGCGTCGGTGACCGGTCGCGTCGAGGACCGCGGAGCCCGCCCCTATGCGCAAGGCACGGTCGGCGTCGACGAGAACGGCGCGATCACGACCTACACGGTGGCCGACGGCGACGGCTTCTTCATGATCGGCGAGCGGCTGTGCATCGAGAACGCCCTGTTGCTCGATACCTTCAATCACTCTCGCGACATCTATCCAGGACAGGTGCTCCGCCTCACGCAGGACGCCGACGTCCCCAACGTTCCGTTCTTCAAGCCGCCGGACGTGTCCGAGGGCTTCCTGCAGATCCCGTATCAGCAGGCGATCGTGGACATGCGCAAGGCGGCGAACGCCGGAGACGTCGCCAGGATGCAGAGGATCTGGTTCGACACGCTGGAGCCGATGTTCCCGGTGCAGGCCGACGCCGACGCGATCTCCGCGCTGGTGCAGGCCGGGGACATCTCCGTGCTGCGTCAGATGTTCGCGTAGCGCTCCCCTCACGCGACAGCGCCCCGCCAGGCCGAAGCCGAGCGGGGCGCCGTCACGTGGACGCTGATCAGACTAGCGAACGCAGCACGTACTGCAGGATGCCGCCGTTGCGGTAGTAGTCCGCCTCACCGGGGGTGTCGATGCGCACGACCGCATCGAACTCCACGACCTGCTTGCCCTCGGGCGAGTGCTCGCTCGGGACCGCGGTGACGTGGACCGTCTTCGGGGTGACGCCGTTGTTGAGCTCCTCGAGACCCGTGATCGAGATCACCTCGGTGCCGTCGAGACCCAGCGACTCCCAGCTCTCGCCGGCGGGGAACTGCAGCGGGACGACGCCCATGCCGATGAGGTTGGAGCGGTGGATGCGCTCGAAGCTCTCGGTGATGACCGCCTTGACGCCCAGCAGGCTCGTGCCCTTGGCCGCCCAGTCGCGCGACGAACCGGAGCCGTACTCCTTGCCGCCGAAGACGACGAGCGGGGTGCCCTGCTCGGCGTAGTTCATGCACGCGTCGTAGATGTACGACTGCGGGCCGTCGGCCTGCGTGAAGTCGCGGGTGAAGCCGCCCTCGATCTGCTGACCGTCGTTGACGGCCTTGACCAGTGCGTTCTTCAGTCGGATGTTCGCGAACGTGCCGCGGATCATCACCTCGTGGTTGCCGCGACGAGAGCCGAAGGAGTTGAAGTCCTTGCGGTCGACGCCGTGCTCCGTGAGGTACTGCGCGGCGGGGGTGCCGGGCTTGATGTTGCCGGCCGGCGAGATGTGGTCGGTGGTGACCGAGTCGCCGAGCGTCGCCATCACGCGCGCGCCCTGGATGTCGCGCACCGGGGTGAGCTCCATGGTCATGCCGTCGAAGTACGGCGCCTTGCGCACGTAGGTCGACTTCTCGTCCCACTGGAACGTGTCGTCATCGGGCGTCGGCAGGTTGCGCCAGCGCTCGTCGCCGTCGAAGACGGTGGCGTACTGCTTGATGAACTGGTCGCGCGAGATCGACGAGTCGACGATCTCCTGCACCTCGTCGGGCGTGGGCCAGATGTCCTTGAGGAAGACGTCGTTGCCCTCGGTGTCCTTCCCGAGCGGGTCGGTGTCGAAGTCGAAGTGCATCGATCCGGCCAGTGCGTAGGCGATGACCAGCGGCGGGCTGGCCAGGTAGTTCATCTTCACGTCGGGGCTGATCCGGCCCTCGAAGTTGCGGTTGCCCGAGAGGACGGCGGTGACGGCGAGGTCGTGCTCGTTGATCGCGGAGGAGACCTCCTCGATCAGCGGGCCCGAGTTGCCGATGCAGATCGTGCAGCCGTAGCCGACCGTGTAGAAGCCGAGGCCCTCGAGGTCCTTGTCGAGACCGGACTTCTCGTAGTAATCGGTGACGACCTTGGAGCCGGGGCCGAGCGTCGTCTTGACCCACGGCTTCTGCTTCAGGCCCTTCGCGAGCGCCTTGCGCGCCACGAGTCCGGCGGCGATCATCACCGACGGGTTCGAGGTGTTGGTGCAGGAGGTGATCGCGGCGAGCGTGACGGCGCCGTTGTCGAGGATGTACTTCTCGCCGGCGGGGGTGGTCACCGGGACCGGGTTCGAGGCGTTCGCCGGGGCGCCGCTGTTGATGTGCACAGGGCGGGTGGTCGGCTCCTCCTCGCCGGGGACCTGACCGGGGTCGGATGCCGGGAAGGAGTGCTTGCCCTCGAGGTCGACGAGGTCGTCGGAGGTCGAGGGGGTGGCGTAGTTCAGGATGTCCTGCTCGAACTGCGACTTCGCCTCGGAGAGGAGGATGCGGTCCTGCGGGCGCTTCGGGCCGGCGATCGACGGCACGACGGTGCCGAGGTCGAGCTCGAGGTACTCGCTGAAGACGGGCTCGTGCGAGGGGTCGTGCCAGAGCTTCTGCTCCTTGGCGTAGGCCTCGACGAGGGCGACGGCCTCCTCGCTGCGGCCGGTGAGGCGCAGGTAGTCGAGGGTGACGTCGTCGATCGGGAAGATCGCGCAGGTCGAGCC